>NZ_JACYVC010000007.1:0-232110 GCF_014842145.1 Stenotrophomonas sp. CFBP 13718 | reverse complement strand
AACGGCCCGCTGCGCTCGCCGACCGTGGGTCGGCGCTACGTGCTCAGGCCACGAACGGCTTGAACTGGATTCCCAGTCCGGCCATGCCGTCGACTTCGCCGATCAGGTCCGCGCGCAGCAGGGGCCGCGGATCAATGAAGGCCTGCGGGACGATCAGTGACAGCCGATCTTCTTCCGCGGTGAGCTCCAGCGCCGGCAACGGCGTGGACTCATGCGCGCGGTTGACCAGCACCGCCAGCCGCAGCAGGGCGGCCAGCCGGCGTGCCGGCACCACCAGGCGCTCGGGCAGTGCCTCGAAGGCACTCTTCGGCACATTGCGCCGATGCGTGCGCACCAGCGCCGCCAGCATGTGCTGCTCCTGGCGCGAGAACCCGGCGATATCCGAGTTTTCCAGCAGATAGCTGCCGTGGGTGTGGTAACCGCTGTGCGCGATCATCAGGCCCATCTCGTGCAGGCGTGCCGCCCAGGACAGCATGCGTGCGTCATCCGCTTCCAGCTTCCAGGTGTCCTGCACCTGGTCGAACAACGCCAACGCCGTGGCCTGTACGCGGTCCGCCTGCGCGACGTCGATGTCATAGCGCACGGTCAGCGCATCGATGGACACGTCGCGCGGATCGTTCTCGCCGGCGCGGCCGACGATGTCGTACAGAATGCCTTCGCGCATCGCTGCCTTGCTGACCAGCAGCTTCTGCAGGCCCAGCGCCTGGAACGCCGCCTCCAGCACCAGCACGCCACCGGCGATGATCGGCCGACGATCGCCCCCCAGTCCGGGCAGCACGATGTCCTCGATCTTCTTCGCCTTCAGCAGTTCGTCGCGCAACTGCGGCAGGGCCTCTGCCGTGATCGCGCCCTTGCTCAGTTTCATCGTCGCGCAGATTTCGCTGATCGCCTTGTGCGTACCCGACGATCCCAGCGCCTCGTCCCAGCCCAGCGCCCGGTACTTGCTGGCAAAGGGCTGGAACTCGCGGCCGATCTCGGCCAGCGCGTCTTTCCAGCGCTTGCGGCTGAGCTTGCCACCGGGGAAGAAACGCCGCGTGCTGGCAATGCAGCCCGCCTGCAGGCTTTCGCGCTCCAGGGTCTGCATGCCGGATCCGATGATGAACTCGGTGGAGCCGCCGCCGATGTCGATCACCAGGCGGCGCTGGCCTTCTTTCGGCGGCTGCGCGTGGGCCACGCCCAGGTAGATCAGGCGCGCTTCTTCGCGGCCGCTGACCACCTCGATGGAATGGCCCAGCGCGGTCTCGGCCGGCATCAGGAACGCCTGCGGCGAGCGCAGTTGGCGCACGGTGTTGGTGGCCAGTGCGCGCACGCGGTGCGGTGGTACATCGCGGATGCGCTGGCCGAAACGGGCCAGGCATTCCAGCGCGCGCTGGCGCGCCTCGCTGGACAGCCCGCCCTTTCCGTCCAGGCCATCGGCCATGCGCACGGTCTCGCGCAGGCGATCCACTACACGCAGTTGCCCCAGCGTGTAACGGGCGATCACCATGTGGAAACTGTTGGAGCCAAGGTCGATGGCGGCCAGCAGGTCACCATCGTTGAGCGCGGGGGAAGTCGTGGTATGCGGCATGCGCAGATAGTAGCCGAAGGCGGGTGCTGCTCGTCACCGCACCGCCTTCACGTCATTGCACTGCAGCGGTCGTCAAAGCCCCTGCATCAGCCCCATCTGTGCCGAATGCGGTGCCTCATCGTGCGCCGGTGCCAGTTTCACGTAGCGCCCGTCGGCCTGCAGTTCCCAGGCATTGAGGTTGTCATCCAGGTAGTTCTGCAGCACCTCGCGGTACACGCGGCGGGCCAGCGCCGGATCCAGGATCGGGAAGCCGGTTTCCACCCGGCGCAGCAGGTTGCGTTCCAGCCAGTCCGCACTGGCGCAATACAGTTCCGGCGCGCCGTCGTTGCCGAACCAGTACACCCGGCTGTGTTCCAGGAAACGGCCGACGATCGAACGCACGCGGATGGTGTCGGACACCCCCGGGACGCCCGGGCGCAATGTGCACGCACCGCGGATGATCAGGTCGATCTGCACCCCCGCCTGCGAGGCGGCATATAGCGCACGCACCACCTGCGGCTCGTTGAGGGCATTCATCTTGGCGATGATGCGCGCGGGATGGCCGGCCTTGGCGATGGCGGTCTCGCGTTCGATGCGCTTGAGCACGCCGGTATGCAGGGTGAAGGGAGACTGCAGCAGGTGCTTCAGCTTGGCCTTGGAGGCCAGTCCGGACAGCTGCTGGAACAGCAGGTGCACGTCGTTGCCGATGTCCGCATCGGCGGTGATCAGGCTGATGTCGGTATAGGCGCGTGCGGTGCCACTGTGATAATTGCCGGTGCCCAGATGTACGTAGCGGCGCAGCTTGCGGCCTTCGCGACGCACGATCAGCAGCATCTTGGCGTGGGTCTTGAAGCCGACCACGCCGTACACCACCTGCACGCCGGCTTCCTGCAGGCGATCGGCCAGGCCCAGGTTGGCCTCTTCGTCGAAGCGCGCACGCAGTTCCACCACCACGGTGACGTCCTTGCCGTTGTGCGCGGCCTGGATGAGCGCCTCCACGATCAGCGAGTCCTTGCCGGTGCGGTACAGCGTCTGCTTGATCGCCAGGACGTTCGGATCCACCGCGGCCTGCTTGATCAGGTCCAGCACCGTGCCGAACGAGTCGAACGGGTGGTGCAGCAGCACATCCTGGCGGGCCACGGTTTCGAAGATGCCGTCCCCTTCGCGCGTGGTGCGCGGGGACATCGGCGGGTACTTCAGGTCCGGGCGTGCCAGCACGTCATACAACTGGATGACGCGGTTGAGGTTGACCGGGCCATCGATGTAATAGACCGCGTTCTCGGTCAGGCCGAAGTTCTGCAGCAGGGTGCGCACGATGTCACGTGGCGTGTCCTGGGCGATCTCCAGGCGCACCGCCGGCCGGTAGCCGCGGTCCACCAGCTCATCGCGCAGTGCCAGTGCCAGGTTCTCGACTTCTTCTTCGTCCACCACCAGCTCGGAATTGCGGGTGACGCGGAACTGGTACGCGCCCTCGACCTCCATCCCCGGGAACAGCTCATCGACGAACGCCGACAGCATCGAGGACAGGAACACGAAGTTCTGCCCACCGCCCAGCCGTTCCGGCAGCTGGATGATGCGCGGCAGCGAGCGCGGAGCGCGCACGATGGCCAGGTGGCCACTGCGGCCGAACGCATCCACGCCCTTCAGCACCACCACGATGTTCAGCGACTTGTTGAGGATCTTGGGGAACGGATGCACCGGATCCAGGCCGAGCGGCGACAGCACCGGCATGATCTCGTTGCGGAAATAGGCGCGCAGCCAGCGTTTCTGCCGGTGCGTCCACGAATGGCGGCCCAGCACGCCGATGCCGGCGTCCTGCAGGGCAGGGCGCAGCACGTCGTTCCAGCAACGGTACTGCTGGTCCACCAGCTCGGCGGCGCGGTCATGGATGGCGTTGAGAATCGCCTGCGGGCTCATGCCATCCGGCGCCGGCGGCAGGCCGAACTCCTGGGCGTGGCGCACGGCGGCAGCACGGATCTCGAAGAATTCGTCCAGGTTCGTGCAGGAAATGCACATGAAGCGCAGACGCTCCAGCAACGGCACCTGCGGGTCCAGCGCCTGCGCCAGCACGCGGAAGTTGAAGTCCAGCTGGGACAGCTCACGGTTGATGTAAAGCGCCGGATCCCGCAGTGGATCGGCTTCCGGATTCAGGGGAACAGGGAGGGATCCAAGGCTGCTCATGATGTCAATCTTCGGCGTGGTGATGGGGAGCCGTCTCACGCACGCGTACGTGCTCGGCGTCGAAATGGCAGGAGAACGTCGAGCCCTTGCCGACCTCGCTCTGGATTTCCAGGCGGGCGTGGTGCAGGCCGAGGATGTGCTTGACGATGGACAGGCCCAGGCCGGTGCCGCCGCTTTCGCGCGAACGGCTGCTGGACACGCGGTAGAACCGCTCGGTCAGGCGTGGCAGATGGTTGGCCGGGATGCCGTAGCCGGTGTCACGCACCGCCAGCATCACCCCGTCGCCTTCGCGGCTGAAGGTCACCCGCACCTGGCCGTCCACAGGGGTGTAGCGCACGGCATTGGTGACCAGGTTGGAGAACGCACTGTGCAGTTCCTTGATGGATCCGCTCAGGTCCACGCCGGCCAGATCTTCCACGGTGATCCTGTGCCGGCCCTGGCTGTGCGCTTCGGCCTCGCGTCGCAGGGTGGCCAGCATCGGCAGCATCGCCACGGTCTCGGCCTCGCCGGTTTCCTGCGATTCCAGCCGCGACAGGGTCAACAGGTCTTCCACCAGCTGGGCCATGCGCTGGCTCTGCTTGCGCATTTCTTCCAGCATCGGCCCGGTGCCCGGGAAATCCTCCGGGTCCATCATGTCCAGGTAACCGTGCACCACGGTGAGGGGGGTGCGCAGCTCGTGCGACACGTTGGCCACGAAGTCACGACGCACCTGTTCCAGCCGCAGCAGCTTGCTGACATCGCGGGCGATCAGCAGCCAGTGGTCGGACGAATATGGAATCAGGCGCAGGTTGAGGCGGATCGCCGGATCGACCGGCGAGGCGACGTCCAGAATGGGTTCGGCATTGCGGCCACCGGCCAGCCAATGTGCCAGCGGCATCGGTTGCAGGCGCTGCACCAGCGCCTGGCCCAGATCGCCCGGATGGTGCAGGCCGAGCAGCGTGGTGGCGGCTTCGTTGAACCACTGCACGCGCTGGCTGTTGCGGTCCAGCACCACCACCGCATCGGGCAGGGCGGCGGCGGCGGCACGGTAGCTGCGCAGCATGTCCAGCAGGCGGCGCTTGCGCACGCGCATTTCGTGCTGGTTGCGCGATACCACGCGGTCCAGCTCGTTCCACACGCCCGCGCCCTCGGCGATCTCCCAGCGCTGGCGCGCGGTCAACCGGCCCAGCACCCGGCGCAGACGCCAGTAATGCCAGCCCAGTGCGCCGATCGCCGCCACGGCGAGCCCCATCCAGACATCGCCCAGCAACGCACCCACCACGCCGGCCAACACCAGCACCGTGGCCAGGGTGGCCAGGGTCTTCAACCAGGCAGAACGGATGTGACGCGGCATTGCAGGTACCAGTGAAAGTGGATGAAGAAGGTCGCCCAGCCCCGCACTGTAGCGGGGTGGCGCGACCAGCGATCAGGTAGAGGTGGAAAAACGATAACCGGCGCCGCGCACGGTCTGCACCATGTTCTCCGCGTTGAACGGTTCCAGCGTCTTGCGCAGGCGGCGGATGTGCACGTCGATGGTGCGCTCCTCCACATACACGCTGCCGCCCCACACATGGTCCAGCAGCTGGGTGCGGGTATACACGCGCTCAGGGTGGGTCATGAAGAAGTGCAGCAGGCGGTATTCGGTCGGGCCGATCGGCACCGGCTGGTCGTTGGCGAACACGCGGTGCGCGGCGCCGTCGATACGGATCACCCCAACCGCCACGCTGCCGTCTTCGTCATCGTCGCGGGCCCGGCGCATCACGGCCCGGATACGCGCCAGCAGCTCGCGCGCGGAGAACGGCTTGACCACATAGTCATCGACGCCGGCTTCCAGCCCACCCACCCGATCATTTTCCTCACCGCGCGCGGTCAGCATGATGATCGGTACTTCGCGGGTCAGCGCTTCTTTGCGCCAGCGGCGGGCAAGGTCCAGGCCGCTGGTGCCAGGCAGCATCCAGTCCAGCAGGATCAGGTCCGGCACACGGTCGGCAATGGCCGTCTGTGCTTCGCGGGCATCGCCCGCATGGATCGGCTCGTAATCCCCTTTGCGCAGCGCAAAGGCGACCATTTCGCGGATCGCGGGTTCGTCGTCGACGATCAGGATGCGTTTCTGCACAGGGCCACCGTAATGCTCATCAGATCGGGAATGACGTCAGTAGACTACGATTTGATGACAGGTTTGTGACCCACGGCGCGCAGATGTCATACAAACCCCCAAAGGGGTAGAGCCGACTTCAGTCGGCTCCCCAAATCCCGCCCCAATAAACCCACTCAGCGCCGTTCCAGCTCCGGATCATTCACCCCCTGCCGCCGCATCTCCAGCACCGTGGGGGTGATCGTCTCGATACGCGCATCCACCCGCGCCCGGCTGACATAGTCCAGCTCCGGCTGCCGCTTCAGTGCCTGCAGTTGCATCAGCGCCTGCTCCGGACGGCCGTTGAGATAGGCCGCCTCCGCATACGCCTCACTGGCCCGGTGGCCATCGCCCGCCAGTTCACTGGCCCGCGCGAAACGCTGTTGGAAGACCGGATCGTTGCCGCTTTGTGACAGCAGCGGCCGCAGCATCGCCTGTGCACGCTGGCCCGCCACCTGGCCGCCCTGTTCATTGAGGATCTGCGCGAAGGTCAGGGCGACCGGACGGCTGCCCGGATGCTGCCGCAGCAACTGTTCGAACCGCTCGTTGGCCTGGGCCGGATGCCCCGAACGCGATTCGGCTTCGCCCAGCGCCAGGCTTACCCACAGATTGGCCGGATCGGCATCGTGCAGCTCCGCCAGGGCGCGCGCTGCGCCGGCCGCCCCGCCGGTCCCGGTGGTCAGCTGGGCCAGCGCCTGCCCATACCGCTGCGCCGGGGTCAGGCCGCCTTTCTGGCTGCGTGACAGCGATTCGTACTCCCGCGTCAGCTCGGAAGGCGTGGGCGCACTGAGCACCCGCAGGCGCTCGCGGGCCCAGTCGAACTGGCCGCTGGCTCCGCGGCTGAGCGAGCCGACCGCTACCTGCATGCCTGGCGGCAGCAGCAGGTTCTGCCGGCGCGAGATCGGATCAGACAGCCCCGGGTCGCTGGGATTCACCCGTTCCTGGCGCACGCCACCGGGAACTTCGGTGGTCAGCACCACCGTGTCCTTCTTCATCTGCTCGGCGCGCAGCTTGGCCTCGCTGATGCGGGTGGTGTTGACCGGGTGGGTGCGCAGGAAGTCCGGCACGGTGTAGCCGCCGTCGTTGCCGCGCATCGAAGCGCTCATGCGCTCGAAGAAGCCGGCCATCGCATCCACGTCGTAGCCACTGCGGGCCAGGGTGCGGATGCCCAAGCGATCGGCTTCGGATTCATTGGAGCGCGTGTAGTCGATCTGCCGCTGCTGCATCAGGCCCATGCCCGAGGCGATACTGGCCATGGTCGCGTTGCCGGCCGAATTGCCGCCGGCCTGCTGCGCGGCCACCACGGCGGCCAGCATGCCCAGCAGGATCGGGATCTGGTCGCGCTGGGCCCGTTCAACACCGCGCAGCACGTGCTGCTGGGTCACATGGGCGATTTCGTGGGACAGCACGGCCGCCACTTCATCCTCGCGCTCGGCGGTCAGCACCAGGCCCGCGTTGACCCCGATATAGCCGCCCAGCGTGGCGAAGGCATTGATCTGCCGGTCCTTCATCATGAAGAACGTGTAGGACTGACGCGGCTGCGCGCTGTTGGAGCCCAGCCGGGTGCCCATGGTCTGCAGCCACTCGGTGACCAGCGGGTCGTCCAGCAGGTAGCCGTAGTTGCGCAGCTCCCGCAGCATCATCCCGCCGTACTCGGCCTGCCGTGCAGGGGTCAGCAGTTCACCCGCCGACGAGCCGATGTCGGGCAGCGATTCCTGCGCCTGCGCCAGCGGCATGGCCAGCGCGAGGGTCAGGGCGGCGGAAAGCAGCAACAGTCGCAAGCGGTCAGTCCTCGGGCAGCGTCCCACAGCGTGGCAGGCCGGGGGGAAACCTATCGTTAATCCACAGTGTTGCGGCCGTGGCGTGGATTTTCCATCAGGCCGCTACCATATACAGACAGTCGAACCGTCGTGGAGTTTCCCGTGAGCCAAGTTGAACAGCCTACCGGTGGCGCGCCCACCATCACCATTTATTCCACCGCCGTGTGCCCGTACTGCGTGGCCGCCAAGAACTTCCTCAAGAGCAAGGGCGCGCAGTGGACCGAGGTGCGCATCGACCTCGATTCAGTCGAGCGCGAGAAGATGATGGCCAAGACCCGCCGCACCAGCGTGCCGCAGATCTTCGTCGGCGACGTCCACGTGGGCGGCTACGACGACATGATGGCCTTGCACCGCGAAGGCAAGTTGGAACCGCTGCTGGCCGGGCAGGCGCAGGCATGAGCACGGCCGACGACAGCGCGGACAAGCTGGCCGAGTTCACCGCCTACCGCAAGAAGATGAACGAACGCATCCTGGCCGAGCCCAACCAGGTGGTGCGCCGCTTCTTCGCGCTGGACACGCAGACCTACCAGGCCGGCGCGTTGGATGTGAAGACGAAAGAGCTGCTGGGTCTGGTCGCCTCGATGGTGCTGCGATGCGATGACTGCATCAGCTACCACGTCGCCCAGTGCAAGGAAGCCGGTGTCAGTCGCGAAGAGTTCTTCGAGACCTTCTCGGTGGGCCTGGTGGTGGGTGGATCGATCGTGATCCCGCACCTGCGCCGCGCGGTGGACTTCCTGGACCAACTGGAAGCAGGCGCCGACGCCCCCGCCGCGCACGAGCACTGAGCCACGCCGCGGCGGGCCGCGTCCTTCCGCCCGGATCCGGTAGCGCCGAGCCACGCTCGGCGGCTTTCCGCTGCGCTCGCCGATCATGGATCGGCGCTACCAGACCCCGCAATGCGTCTGGTGACACAGCCCCTTCTGTTGAAGGGGCGCGCCGACAGGCGGGGGTAGAGGAAGAATGCGCGGGCAATTGTGCCTCTGCCGGCCTCACACTTTGGTCTATTTGGGGCCTTCGACCCGGCTGAGGCATAATTGCGGGTGAAACTTACCTGCGCCGGTGCACCGGGCACCCCCGGACGGCGTTTTTCCCCCAGTTCGGAATATCGATCAATGACGCAGAAAATCACGGTCATCCGCGGCGATGGCATCGGCCCGGAGATCATGGACGCTACGCTGTACGTCCTGGACAAGCTCAACGCCGGCCTGGAATACGAAGACGCCGACGCAGGCCTGGTCGCGCTGGAAAAGCACGGCGACCTGATGCCGGCGTCCACGCTGGAGTCGATCGCGCGCAACAAGATCGCCCTGAAGAGCCCGCTCAGCACGCCGATCGGTGGTGGCTTCACCTCGATCAATGTCAGCCTGCGCCGCCACTTCGACCTGTACGCGAACGTCCGCCCGGCGCATACCTTCCCGAACACCAAGTCGCGTTTCGAGAACGTCAACCTGGTGACCGTGCGCGAGAACACCGAAGGCGCCTACCTGGCCGAAGGCCAGGAAGTGTCGGCCGATGGCGAGACCGCGTTCTCGGGCACCCGCATCACCCGCAAGGGCTCCGAGCGCATCGTGCGCTATGCCTTCGAGCTGGCCCGCGCGACCGGCCGCAAGAAGGTCACCGCGGTGCACAAGGCCAACATCATCAAGTCGACCTCGGGCCTGTTCCTGGCCGTGGCGCGCGAAGTGGCGGCCAAGTACCCGGACATCGAGTTCCAGGAAATGATCGTCGACAACTGCTGCATGCAGTTGGTGATGCGTCCGGAACAGTTCGATGTGATCGTCACCACCAACCTGTTCGGCGACATCATTTCCGACCTGTGCGCCGGTCTGGTCGGCGGCTTGGGCCTGGCCCCGGGCGCCAACATCGGTGAGAACGCGGCCATCTTCGAAGCCGTGCACGGCACCGCGCCGGACATCGCCGGCCAGGGCAAGGCCAATCCCTGCGCCCTGCTGCTGGCAGCGGCACAGATGCTCGACCATATCGGCCAGCCCGAAAATGCCGAGCGCCTGCGCAAGGCCATCGTCGCCACGATGGAAGCCAAGGATTCGCTGACCGGCGACCTCGGCGGCACCGGCAACACCATGGGCTTCGCCCAGGCCATCGCCAGCCGCCTGTAAGCGGCCTGCGTCATCGGCTCGAGCGGGATCAGCGGGGCGCCTTCGGGCGCCTCGCTGCGTTTGCAGGGCAGGGCACTCATCTGTGCGCATTCCGCACAGATGGGGTGCGTTCAAGGGGCTGTTTGGTGCGTGGCCGCAGGGTCACCATGGCCGCACTTCCTCCCCATCCAGGTACACCCTCATGAACATTGCAGCATTCGGCCTGGCCAGCCTGATCGGCATGGCCGCCGTAGCCCCGGTCGCCGCCGCCGAGCCGGCCCATCCCACCATCCGCCAGATGGCCGGTGCCACCGCCATTGATGCCCTGCAGGCAGACAAGACGGCCATCGTCGTCATCGATTTCCAGAACGAATACTTCCCGGGCGGCCGCATGGTCATCCCGGATGGCACCACGGCCCTGAAGAACACCCGCCGCCTGATCGACGCCGCCGATGCCAAAGGCATCCGGGTGATCCACGTACAGCATGTGTTGCCGGCCGGTGCGCCGTTGTTCGCTGAAGGCGGCAAGACCGTGCAGTTCCACCCCGACATGCAGCCGCGCGCGGGCGAAACGGTCGTGCAGAAGGACAACGTCAGCGTGTTCGCCGGCCATTCGGCCGCGGTGATGGACAAGACCCTGAAGGATGCCGGCATCGACACCCTGATCATCACCGGCCTGCAGACCCACGCCTGTGTGTCTGGCGCGACCCGTGATGCCGCGGCCGCCCCGCGCGGTTACCGCGTGATCGTGTCGTCCGACGCCACGGCCACCCGTGACCTGGACCTGGCCACCGGCGCCAAGGTGGACCACAAGACCCTGCACGCAGCCAGTCTGGCCACGCTGGAAGATACCTATGGCGATGTCATGACCACCGACGCCATCATCGGTCTGGTCAACAAGGCCAGCGCCGTCGCGCGCTGATAAGCTGGCCGCGCCCGCAGCACGCGGGCGCTGGCCGGAGCCTGGCTGAGATGGACCATTTCGCCGCCCTGCGCGCGCTGCGTTCGATCGTGGAAGCGGGCAGCTTCACCGCCGCCGCCGAGCGCCTGGGCACCACCCACTCGGCGATGTCACGGCAGCTGCGGCAGTTGGAAGAGCACCTGCAGGCCCGCCTGCTGGATCGCAACAGCCGCCGTTTCTCGTTGACCGAGGCCGGCCGGCAGTATTACGCCGAGGCGGTCGAGCTGCTTGATCGACTGGAACTTGCCGACAATCGGGCGCGGGCCGGCCAGGTACAGCCCAGTGGGCGCCTGCGCATCAGCGTGCCCCAAGTGGTGGCCAGCCAGGAATTGCCGCACTGGCTGCCCGCGTTCCTGACCCGTTATCCGGATGTCGCGCTGGACCTGTGCGCCGATGACCAACTGGTGGATGTGGTGGGCGGTGGCTTCGATCTTGCCCTGCGCATTGCCCACGAACTGCCCGACAGCCAGATGGTGGCGCGCGAGCTGGCGCGGTGCGATCTCGTGCTGGTCGCCGCACCGGCGTACATCGCCCGGCACGGACTACCGCGGCAGGCTGCCGAACTGGAACAGCATGCCTTGTTGGCGTTCAGCCCGACCGCAGCGCGTGCGGCGTGGCAGCTGCACGGACCGCGCGGCGTGTCGCTGACGGTTGAACCCGGCCAACGGCTGTGCGTGGATGCCACCCCGGCCCTGTATGCCGCCACGCTGGCGGGCATGGGCATCACCCTGCTCACCGCCCTGACCGTGCAGGAAGACCTGCGCGCCGGACGGTTGATCCGCATCCTGCCGGCCTGGAACGGCGGCCGCCGCCACTACTTCGCACTGTATCCCCATGCACGCGCCATGGCCGCCAAAGTGCGCGTCCTGGTAGAGCACCTGCAGACCCACTACGCCGCACTGCAGGCCTCCCTCGACGCCCGCTGACGAATGGGCAGGTCGACATTGACGGTGAATGGGTGGGTAGCGCCGAGCCACGCTCGGCGAGCGCGCAGCGCGGCGCCTTTGCCTTCCCGCCGAGCACGGCTCGGCGCTACCGAAGCAGCATCACGAACACCCGAAGCCCGGTAGCGCCGAGCCACGCTCGGCGAGCGCGCAGCGCGGCGCCTTTGCCTTTCCGCCGAGCACGGCTCGGCGCTACCAAAGCAGCATCACGCAGACCCGAAGCCGGGTAGCGCCGAGCCACGCTCGGCGAGCGCACAGCGCGGCGCCTCTGCCCTTCCGCCGAGCACAGCTCGGCGTTACAAAAGCAGCATCACGCAGAACCCAACGCGCGCGATCAGCGCTGCTGGATCTTCGACAGCAGGCGCAGGAACTCCACGTACAGCCACACCAGCGTCACCATCAGGCCAAACGCGCCGTACCACTCCATGAACTTCGGTGCGCCCTGCTCAACACCGCTTTCAATGAAGTCGAAATCCAGCACCAGGTTCAACGCCGCCACGATCACCACGAACACGCTGAACGCGATGCCCAGGCCGCTGGCTTCATGAATCACCGGCACGTTGATGCCGAACAGGCCCAGCACGATCGAGGCCAGATACAGCAGCGCGATCCCGCCGGTCGCGGCCACCACGCCCAGCTTGAAGTTCTCGGTGGCCTTGATCAGCCCACTGCGATACGCGACCAGCAGCGCAACCAGCGTGCCGAACGTCGCCAGCACAGCCTGGAACACGATGCCCGGGAAGCGCTGCTCGAACACAGCGGAGATGGCGCCCAGGAACAGGCCCTCCACCAGCGCATACATCGGCGCGGTCACCGGCGCCCAGGTCTTCTTGAACACGGTGATCAGGGCCAGGATCAGGCCACCGACCGCGCCGCCGATGGCGTAGCCCATGCCCGCCGACGACAGCGTGCCGGCCATCTCGCCGCTGGTGACCAGCGCCTGGCTCCACGCAAACGACGCGGTCAGCACGGTCAGCAGCAGCAGCACGCCGGTCTTGTTGACCGTGCCATTGAGGGTCATCACCTGATCGCCGCGCGCCGAAACGGTGCCGCTGCCAAGGTCGAGGAAGGTGGACTCGGAAAGAGCCGGGTTGCCGCTGCGCATGTGCGTTCTCCGTGCGTGAAGGGGGTAGGGGGCCATCCGGCCGCTGCGCACGATCATAACGGACACGCTGCGCCCACGGCGTTGAGGGGCCCCGGCGCCTTGCAGATAAGGGGCTGAACCGACCGTTCTGTTTGACAGATCAACGCACGGTTGTTCACAATCCCCGTCTGCTCGTGGGCCCGGCCCCAGGCAGGATGCATCGCCGGGGTATAGCGCAGTCTGGTAGCGCGCCTGCTTTGGGAGCAGGATGTCGGGGGTTCGAATCCCTCTACCCCGACCAACCCATCGCCCTCGATAGAGCGGGTTGGTTAACCGGTTCGGGCGCCCGTAGCTCAACTGGATAGAGCACCGGCCTTCTAAGCCGGCGGTTACAGGTTCGATTCCTGTCGGGCGCACCATTTATCTCACCCTGCGTCTCCCGCATGTCCGTGCGTTGGCCCTGATGAAGGGGGAGCAAGTGACGAAGTTCCGCGCGTTCGCATTCGCAGTGGCCATGGCGCTGACGACCTCCAGCGTAGCCGCAGCCGCACCACGCGCGAACGCGGAAGCACAGCAGCGTCTGTGGGATCTTGTAGAGCTGCATGCGCAGAGTCGACATCAGCCCCGCCGATGCCACCCTCTCCCGGCTCACTCTGGACTGATCGCACGTCCCGGCAGCACTTTCTCCATCCGCACGTCACCGTCGGCCAGTTCTGCAACCTGGACCCAGCCGCGTCTCTCATAGAATTCCCGCGCTCGGCTCGCGTAGGCGGTCTCCAGCCAGATCCGCTCGTGATGCTGGAACAGGAACGCCTCTGCGGCGGCCATCAACACGCTGCCTAGTCCGCGTCCCTCCTGATCGGGACGCACGAACGCGGCGAACACGCAGGCGTCCTCGGCGTCCGCCATGGAAAAGCCGACGACCTCGCGTTCAACCTCGACGACCCACACGCAGGACGCTGCTCCGATCATCGCGAGCACCGCGTCGCGGGTAATGCCCCGCTCGGTAAGCTCGGCACGCGTCAGTATGTTCTCGCGCACGCCGACCCTCACGTCGAAGATCGCGTCCACATCGTGCGCCGTTGCCAGTCGAACAGCGCCCATTCCGTCAGTCATTGAAATCGCCTTTCCCTGTTGCAAGCAGCCAAGCATAGCGAATGACGCATTGTCGCTTTGCAACTTCCCTGATGGATGCCGCTGAGCCGCCACTGCCACGATAGCGGTGCTGATCCGCAACGATCAGCCGGGATTGCAGTCCTGATTTCAGAATGGCCGATCAAGCTCTGTTGTCGCCCTCGGGCACGGCGGAGAATGCATCACCCTGCCAGTTCCATGGCGGGCGATGCGCGGGGATGTCTCTCGATCCGCCGGTTTGTTCGGTCATTCTTGCCGGTACTGCAACCCGCATCGCCCGCCACCTCGTGCCTCGGTACAGGTGGCTTCATGCCATGCGAGGTCATCATGCCAGCGAAGATCGATGCGTTTGATCGCGTGTCCACGTTGATGGACGTCGCAGCGGGCCAGCCCGGCATCGCGCCGGCGCCGCAGATGCTGCTGTCCTGTCCTCGATGCGCCACCCTGGCGCTCAGTCACGCGCGCTGGTCCGAAGCGCGCATTGCGCACGCCTGTGGCTGCTCGCAATCCACCGTGCACCGTTTCAAGTGCGGCGTGCAGGCGACCGTGACCTACGAAGTCGGTGCTGCACTGGTCATGACAGCCCACCACCTGGGCCTGCAGGTGCCCACGTCTGGTTGCTGCGGCGGGCACCTGTGCGCACCTCGCAACGCCACGAAGGGGTCACACACTCCGCCGCGATTGCGGTGATCGCCAGCAGCGAAGTGGCCATGCACTCACAGACCGCCCGCGCCCCGGCGATCGATCACGCGTCCAACGATCACCACTTTCTCCAAGTCCCCCGCATCCAGCAGGTCATCGGGATAGCGCGACGCGTCCGGGTTGTCGCACACCACACGCACCTTGCCGTCCGGGGTCTTGAACAGGCGCCGGACCATCAGCTCCGGTTCTCCGCCGCCGCTGATCAGCAGATGCACGCGTCCGTCATGGATGCGCGTATCCGCCAGGTTGATCGCGATCTGATCGCCTTCGAACAGCGTCGGCGTCATCGCTGCGCCGGATATCGACAGCACGCGCACATTCACCGGCGCGGCGTTCTGCTGGGTGAACCAGTCGGCAGGATAGGGGTGATGCCTGCCCGTAGCGGCCAGCTCCACCGCAGGCCGATTGCCCTCGGTGGTGACGCGTCCGACCACTTCAATCACCGCGACATCCGGTTCGCGGTCGCGCAGCATCAGCGCGGCTTTGGCAGGCCGGATGCGATACAGCCCACCATCCTTGCTTGGGATTTCCATCTCCGGCAGATCGGTGCGCAGCTGTTCAACGGACACGCCGAACCAGGTGGCCAGCGGCCGCAGGGTCTTGTCCCGTGGGTCGGCAACCCCTCCTGCCAGCACGCGGTGGACGGTGGGTTGCGGCACCTCCACGTGGCGCGCAAGGGCGTTCTCGCTCAGTCCGTGGGCCTTCATCAGTTGGCGAAGGTTGATGGCCACTTTATGCATATATGAATTGTTTCGATGGCCCTGTAATTGAGATAGTTCGTTTATGTATTGAAAATGATATTCCCCAACGAATAGCATCTCCTGATGGTTATTCATTCCCCCCGCCACGCCGCCGTTGCGTTAGGCAACGCCTTGTGGAGCGAGGCTCGCATCGCCGCTGCGTGCGGCACATCACAGTCGACGATTCATCGCATCAAGCGCGGAACCCAGAAAACCGTCTCGTTCGAAGTAGGCACGGCACTGGTCTTTCTGGCGCAGCAGCAGGGCATCACCGTGGCGACTACGACACTCGATGTGCCGCTGTCGCTGCTGCCGCGTTCGCTCGCCGTCAGTTCGCACGCGGCGCCGAATCGCTAGGCGACGATGATCGATGTCACCGCAGACGGCACCGGCCCGCCGTTTGCCAAGGCGTTCATCAGCGGCAGGTAAGTGCGCCCCAGCTCGGCGCGCCGGGCGCTCAGTGTCTGGATCAACGCGTCGTATTCGCTCCGCATCAGTCGCGGCGACAGCGAGGCCTCAAGCCAGCAGGGAGGACGCAATGGCGGTCGGGATCTGTCGAGGGTCAGCATTCGCTGCTGGATGCGGAGGTCGGATATCAATCCGTCCAGTTCCCGCGATTGCATCAGCATGCGGGTGAGCCACCAGCCTGCGACAGCAGCATGGAAGCCCTCCGTCAGGTCGGACCGTGACCGCCGGGCAGGCGCGTCGAAGTGTGGAGTCAGGGGTAGGGAAGCGACCTGCTGCGATCGAATGCGGATTGGACGGAACGTGTTCATGCGTGGCTAAGTCAGATCATGGAAGTTCCACGCTGACACGGTCCACGGCGATGCTCCAGCCATGCACGGTGCCAAGACGCTAGAACGTCATTTCTGCTGCTGACAGCACCGGCGGGGCACGCGCGGGGAAGAGATGCAAAGCCTTGGGAGCCCTTGATCGTGTAGCTGGGCGGGCGGGGACATGGACAAGCGCGTCAACGCAGTCGATGCCCGTCGATGACCGGCAGTCAGGGGCGGATGGCGACAAGTGCCAGCGGGCGTGGTTGACGCCGCCTGAAGGTCGCTCCGCGACCTCGGATGTGCACGCGTGAATTGCCATCAAGAAAAGCTTGCAATTCCCGGGCGACTTCGTAAAAATAGCGGACTTGCTTCAGCACTCGTCGCTTTCGGGCACAGTCTGCAGCAGAGTTTCTGGTCTGGTGGCAGGCATCAACGCAACCAGATCAAACGTTTCAGTGGTGGCTGTAGCTCAGTTGGTTAGAGTTCCGGATTGTGATTCCGGTGGTCGGGGGTTCGAATCCCCTCAGCCACCCCACTGTTACAGGATCGTCCCTGCCGAAAGCAGGTCGATCATTGCAGTAAGGCGGGATGCAGGGTAAAGTATCCGTCTAGTTTTTCGGGCCGTTAGCTCAGTTGGTAGAGCAGTTGACTCTTAATCAATAGGTCCAAGGTTCGAATCCTTGACGGCCCACCAGACAGAAGCCACCAAGTTCGCTTGGTGGCTTTTTTCTTGGCTATCGAAATTAGTACTTGCAGGCCGTGTAGCGAACACGTCATAATTCGCCTCCCGATTTTCGGGCCGTTAGCTCAGTTGGTAGAGCAGTTGACTCTTAATCAATAGGTCCAAGGTTCGAATCCTTGACGGCCCACCAGACGAAAGCCACCAGGTCATCCTGGTGGCTTTTTTCTTGCGCGGCGTTCAGTGGCCGTCGTCAGGCGGGCAGGGCGAGCGTCTCGTGCGCCAGCGCCGGCATCTGGAACGTGAAGCGGGTGCCGTGCTCGGCATCGGACTTCACCGAAAGCGTCCCGCCGTGCGCCTTGGCGATCTCTGCGGCGATGTACAGCCCCAGGCCAAGGCCGGGGCGCGGCTCCGTCCCGATCTCTCGCGAGAACGGGGTAAACAGCTTGTCCACCTTGTCCGCGGCGATCACCCCGCCGTTGTGAACCTGTAGAACGAACTCCTCATCATCCGCATCGATGCTCAGCGTGATGGGTTCGTCGGCGGCGCCGTGCAGGGCCGCATTGGTCAGCAGGTTGGCCAGCAGTTGCGCCAGACGGTTGGCATCGCACAGCAGCGGACCGCCGAGCACGATGTTCGTCTGGATGTCGGTACGCCCGGTGGCGGCTGCGACTTCCTGCACCACCTGCATCAGCTGCGCGACGAGATCGGCGTTGGACGACAGCGTGACCGGAATGCCGCCGCCCAGTCGGCCGCGGGCAAAATCCAGCACGTCGTTCACCAAACCATCGATGCGCCCAAGGCTGCCGCGAATGCGTGCGAGAAACCGTTGCGCGCGCTCGGACAAGGGTTCCAGCTCCAGCAGCTCGGTGGCGACACTGGCCGCCTGCAGGGGGCTGCGCAGGTCGTGGCCGAGCACGGCGATGAACTGGTCGCGCAGCCCGGCGATGTCCTGCGCAGCGGACAGATCGGCAACGGCCTGCTGCAGTTTCAGCTCGTTGTGCAGGTAATTTCCGATCATCTCGGCGAACAGTTCCAGCGACCGGACCACATGCGCCTCATCGAAGGTGGCGGGCACCGAGTCGATGGCGCACAAGGTGCCGAAGAAGCTGCCGTCCGGCCGGTAGATAGGCACCGAGACGTAGCTTTCCAGCCCGTACATGCGCGGGGTGTGGTGCGTGGAAAAATGCGGATGTGCGCTCGCGTGCCCGAAGATCACCGGCTGCGGCACTTGGCGGATCTCGTTGCAGATCGTCGTTTCCAACACCAGCTGCCCGCCGACGCCCAGGCCGAAACCGAGCGTGTCGTAGGTCGCGCAGGCGATCCACTTGCTGTCGGTGACGCGGGCCACGGCCGCGAAGCGCGAACCGGTGATATGCGCCACGGTTTCAAGGATGCGGGGCACGGCGGCGATCGTGCCGATCTGCGCAATGTCCTTGAGGATGTCCTCGCCCAGCGATGATGCGTCCAGCTGCTGCATGGGAACGCTCGCCTCCTCGGCGGGCAGGTAGGGCTACGGAGAAGTAGGGGGGGCGGGATGCGGTCTGCGACTACGGGCCCATTCTAGAGCATGCCGTGCACGGCACCGGTGTGCCGGCCCCGGCGTGTCGCGGAAAGCCGGGCCCGCACAGGCTCTACCCAAGAAGGCCCTCGGGCTGCGACAATATCCGGCTGGACATTGCGAAAGTGGCGGAATTGGTAGACGCCCTGGATTTAGGTTCCAGTGCCGCAAGGCGTGGGGGTTCGAGTCCCCCCTTTCGCACCACCATACTGCTGGCCCCGCACGGGGGCCGGCGCGGCGCCTGTCAGGGCTGGCCGCCTCCCTGACTGGCCCCCGCTGGCAGTGCCGCCCGATATCGTCCAAACTAAAGGGCTGCGGCGGACGAGCGCCTTCAAACGCCGCGTCCGAACAACCCGTATTCGTCCATCACATCGAACCGGGGGCCAGAAGGGCCACCGGTGGCAGGAGTCAACATGCAAGCTTCGATCGAATCCACCGGCAACCTGGAACGCCGCCTGAGCTTCTCGCTGCCGGAAGATCGCCTGAACACCCACGTCAGTGGTCGTCTGGGCGAAATCGCGCGCACCACCCGCATCAAGGGCTTCCGCCCGGGCAAGGTGCCGGCCAAGGTGATCGAGCAGCGCTTCGGCGCGCAGGTCCGTGGCGAAGCCGTTGACGGCCTGCTGCGCGAAACCTTCGACGCGGCCATCCGCGAGCACGACCTGCGGGTCGTTGGCAGCCCGCGCATCGACAAGGGTGAGCAGGGCGAACTGTCGTTCGTGGCCACCGTCGAGCTGCTGCCGGAGTTCGGCAAAATCGACGTGACCAAGCTGAGCGTGGTCCGCCACGTGGCCGAGATCGGCGATGCCGACATCGACCAGATGATCGAAAACCTGCGCCAGCAGCGCCGTACCTGGGCCCCGGTCAGCCGTGGCGCACAGGAAGGCGACCTGGTCGCGCTGGAGACCTTCTCGCAGGCGGGCGACGAGCGCCTGCCGGCCGAAGGCACCGAGAAGGGCACCATCATCATCGGCCAGAACATGATGTTCGAGGCCATCGAGAAGGGCCTGGTCGGCTTGGCCAAGGGCGAAGAGAAGACCCTGGACGTCGATTTCCCGGCTGACTGGCGCGTCGAGGCCCTGGCGGGCAAGACCGTGCAGGTCACCGTGAAGGTCACCGAGGTGTCCGAAGAGTCGCTGCCGGTGGTGGACGATGCGTTCATCAAGAGCTTCGGCGTGAAGGCGGGTGATGTGGAGCAGTTCCGCAGCGACATCCGCGCCAACCTGGAGCGCGAGCTCAAGGGCGCGCTGATGAACCGCCTGCGTCGCGAAGTCGGTGAGCAGCTGATCGCCGCCTACAGCTCGGTCGAAATGCCGCCGCGCCTGGTCGAGAACGAAGCCCGCGCCATGCTGGCCCAGCAGGTGGACCAGATCCGCCGCAGCGGCCGCGATCCGGGCCAGGTGCCGGCCGATGCGCACGAAAACTTCAAGGACGCTGCTGGCAAGCGCGTGCTGGTCGGCCTGCTGGTCGGCGAAGTGGCCCGCATCAACGACCTGAAGCTGGAGCCGAAGCGTCTGAATGAAACCATGCGCCTGATCGCTTCGACCTACGAAGAGCCGGAGCAGGTCATTGAGATGTACCGCAACGACCCCCAGCTCATGTCGGGTCTGCAGAACCGCGTGATGGAAGAGCAGGTGATCGATTGGATCGCCGAGCGCGCCCAGCACACCGAGGAAACGCTGTCCTTCCAGGACGCGATCCGCGGCTGAGTTCTGCGCAAGCCAGGCCCCGCGCTGCAAGGCGCGGGGTAGTTCCCCCCAACACAGGTGCCTCACGATATGGACAACCGAACCAAAGCCCTCAATCTGGTTCCGATGGTGGTCGAGCAGACCGCCCGCGGCGAGCGCGCCTATGACATCTACTCGCGCCTGTTGAAAGAGCGCCTGATCTTCCTCGTGGGCCCGATCGACGATCACATGGCCAACGTGGTGGTGGCGCAGCTGCTGTTCCTGGAAGCGGAAAACCCGGAAAAGGACATCAGCATCTACATCAACTCGCCCGGTGGCGTGGTAACGGCCGGCATGGCGATCTACGACACCATGCAGTACATCAAGCCGGACGTGGCGACCATCTGCGTCGGTCAGGCTGCCTCGATGGGGGCCTTGCTGCTTGCATCGGGCGCCCCGGGCAAGCGGTATGCGCTGCCGAACTCGCGTGTGATGATCCATCAGCCGCTGGGCGGCTACCAGGGTCAGGCCACGGACATCGACATCCACGCCCGCGAAATCCTGACCCTGCGCGCCCGCCTGAATGAGATCCTGGCCAAGCACACCGGCCAGTCGCTGGAGACCATCGCGCGCGACACCGAGCGCGACAACTTCAAGAGCGCGGTCGAGGCAGCAGCGTACGGTCTGGTGGATCAGGTGCTGGAACGTCGTCCGGAAGACTCGATCCAGGCTGGTTGATCACAGCGCAACGGTCGGTTTTCCGACTGGACATGCAGGGTCGGGCAGGGCTGGTGCCCTCTCGACCCTGTGTTATTCTCGAATTGAACCCCCGTCGCACGGGTGGGGTAACTGGGTAAGCGAAGCATGAGCGAAGACCGCCAAGGTCGTTCCACGGACAGCGGCAAGATTCTTTACTGCTCGTTCTGCGGCAAGAGCCAGCACGAGGTGCGTAAGCTCATTGCCGGCCCGAGCGTGTTCATCTGCGATGAATGCGTAGAGCTGTGCAACGACATCATCCGTGAAGAACTCGAAGAGAAAGCGCAGTCGGCCCGCAGTTCGCTGCCCAAGCCGCGCGAGATCCTCGAGGTCCTGGACCAGTACGTGATCGGCCAGAAGCGCGCCAAGCGCACGCTTGCCGTGGCCGTGTACAACCACTACAAGCGCATCGAGAGCCGGCAGAAGAACGACGAGGTCGAACTGGCCAAGTCGAACATCCTGCTGGTCGGCCCGACCGGTTCGGGCAAGACGCTGCTGGCCGAAACGCTGGCCCGGCTGTTGAATGTGCCGTTCACCATGGCCGACGCCACTACGCTGACCGAAGCCGGTTACGTGGGCGAGGATGTGGAGAACATCATCCAGAAGCTGCTGCAGAAGTGCGACTACGACGTCGAGAAGGCGCAGCAGGGCATCGTCTACATCGATGAAATCGACAAGATCTCGCGCAAGAGCGAGAACCCGTCGATCACCCGCGATGTGTCCGGCGAAGGCGTGCAGCAGGCCCTGCTGAAGCTGATCGAAGGCACCGTTGCCAGTGTTCCGCCACAGGGTGGTCGCAAGCATCCGCAGCAGGAATTCCTGCAGGTCGACACCAAGAACATCCTGTTCATCTGTGGCGGCGCGTTTGCCGGCCTGGACAAGGTGATCCAGCAGCGTTCCACCGAAGCGGGCGGCATCGGCTTCGGGGCGAAGGTGAAGAGCAGCGAGCGCAAGCAGGAAATCGGCAAGCTGCTGGCTGAAGTCGAGCCGGAAGATCTGATCAAGTTCGGCCTCATTCCGGAGTTCGTCGGCCGCCTGCCGGTGGTTGCTACCCTGGAAGAGCTGGACGAGACGGCGCTGATCACCATCCTGACCGAGCCGAAGAACGCCATCACCAAGCAGTTCAAGAAGCTGTTCGAGATGGAGAACGTCGAGCTGGAGTTCCGCCCCGATGCACTGGCGGCGATCGCCCGCAAGGCGCTCAAGCGCAAGACCGGTGCCCGCGGCCTGCGCACCATCGTCGAATCGGTCCTGCTGGACACCATGTACGAACTCCCTTCGCAGGAGAACGTGACCAAGGTGGTAGTGGACGAATCGGTGATCGAGCACAAGTCCGAGCCGTACCTGATCTATCAGACGCCGCCTGCACCTGAACAGAAGGCAGCGGGCGCTGAGTGATTCTTTCAATCGATTGATTTGAAAGTTGTTTTTCGGAGCATCTTGCATCCGCACGCCGATGGCCCCATAACGGGGCCATCGGCTTTTTTGTCTCTGGCCCAGTGTGGACCGGAGATGGCATTCCCCCCTTCCTGGAGCCCCCATGGCCCGTTCCCCAACTGAGACTCTCGACCTGCCGGTACTGCCGCTGCGTGACGTGGTGGTGTTCCCGCACATGGTCATCCCGCTGTTCGTCGGCCGTGACAAGTCCATGCACGCGCTGGAAAAGGCGATGGAAGCGGACAAGCGCATCCTGCTGCTGGCGCAGAAGTCGGCCGAGACCGACGATCCGCAGGAGTCGGATCTGTACCAGGTAGGCACGCTGGCGCAGGTGCTGCAGCTGCTGAAGCTGCCCGACGGCACCATCAAGGTGCTGGTCGAAGGGTTGTCGCGCGTGCAGGTCAGCCATGTGGGCGAGCTGGACGGCGCGCTGCAGGGCCAGGCTGTGGAGATCCAGGCCGAGGACCCGCGCGAGGCACGTGAGATCGAAGCGATCGCACGCTCGCTGATGTCGTTGTTCGAGCAGTACGTGAAGACCAACCGCAAGCTGCCGCCGGAGCTGCTGCAGACGCTGGCGGGCATCGAAGAGCCGGCGCGTCTGGCCGACACCATCGCCGCGCACATCAGCGTGCGCCTGGCCGACAAGCAGCGCCTGCTGGAAGTGCTGCCGGTGGGCGAGCGCCTGGAAATGCTGGTCGGTCTGGTCGATGGCGAAATCGACGTGCAGCAGATGGAAAAGCGCATCCGCGGCCGTGTGAAGTCGCAGATGGAAAAGAGCCAGCGCGAGTACTACCTCAACGAGCAGATGAAGGCCATCCAGAAAGAACTGGGTGACCTGGATGATGCGCCGGGCGAGCTGGAAGAGCTGGCCCGCAAGATCGCCGAAGCCGGCATGCCCAAGCCGGTGGAGACCAAGGCCAAGGCCGAGCTGACCAAGCTCAAGCAGATGTCGCCGATGTCCGCCGAAGCGGCCGTGGTGCGCAACTACCTGGATTGGATCCTGGGCGTGCCGTGGAAGAAGCGCACCAAGGTGCGCAAGGACCTCAAGGCCGCGCAGGACACGCTCGATGCCGACCATTACGGCCTGGAGAAGGTCAAGGACCGCATCCTGGAATACCTGGCGGTGCAGTCGCGGGTCAAGCAGATGCGCGGCCCCATCCTGTGCCTGGTGGGACCGCCCGGTGTGGGCAAGACCTCGCTCGGCCAGTCCATCGCCAAGGCGACCAACCGCAAGTTCGTGCGCATGAGCCTGGGTGGCGTGCGTGACGAGGCCGAGATCCGTGGCCACCGTCGCACCTATGTCGGCTCCATGCCGGGCCGCATCGTGCAGAACCTCAACAAGTGCGGCAGCAAGAACCCGCTGTTCGTGCTCGATGAGATCGACAAGATGTCGATGGATTTCCGCGGCGATCCGTCGTCCGCGCTGCTGGAAGTGTTGGATCCCGAGCAGAACAATGCGTTCAACGACCACTACCTCGAAGTGGACCTGGACCTGTCCGAAGTGATGTTCGTAGCGACCTCCAATTCGCTGAACATTCCGGGCCCGCTGCTGGACCGCATGGAAGTGATCCGCATCCCCGGCTACACCGAGGAAGAGAAGCTCAACATCGCCATGCGCTACCTGGTGCCCAAGCAGATCAAGGCCAATGGCCTGAAGGCTGAGGAACTGGAGATCGATGCAGCCGCCATCCAGGACATCGTGCGCTACTACACGCGCGAATCCGGCGTGCGCAGCCTTGAGCGCGAGATCGCCAAGATCTGTCGCAAGGTGGTCAAGGAGATCGCGCTGGCCGGTCCGGGCGGCATGCCGAAGCCGGCCAAGCTGGCCAAGGGCAAGAAGTCGAAGAAGACCGCGCTGGTCAACGTCGACGGCAGCAACGTGGATACCTACCTGGGCGTGCGTCGCTTCGACTTCGGCCGTGCCGAAGAAGAGAACGAGATCGGCCTGGTGACGGGTCTGGCATGGACGGAAGTCGGCGGTGATCTGCTGCAGATCGAATCCACGCTGGTCCCGGGCAAGGGTCAGTTGATCCTGACCGGCCAGCTCGGCAACGTGATGAAGGAGTCCGCATCGGCTGCGTTGTCGGTGGTGCGCTCGCGTGCCGTGCAGCTGGGCATCGATGCCGGCTTCCTGCAGAAGCAGGACGTCCACGTGCACGTGCCGGATGGCGCGACGCCGAAGGATGGCCCCAGTGCCGGCGCTGCGATGGTGACCTCGCTGGTGTCCATCCTGACCAAGGTGCCGGTGCGCGCCGATGTGGCGATGACGGGTGAAATCACCCTGCGTGGCCGTGTCACTGCGATCGGCGGGCTGAAAGAGAAGCTGCTGGCCGCGCTGCGCGGTGGCATCCGGACGGTCATCATCCCGGAAGAGAATCGCAAGGACCTGGCGGATATCCCGGCCAACGTCACCCGCGACATCAAGATCATCCCGGTGAAGTACATCGAGGAAGTGCTGGAGCTGGCGCTGGAGCGTCCTCTCGCGCCGAAGAAGGCACGCAAGACCGCGCAGCGTGTCACGGTTCGCAGCAAGGGCAAGACAGCTTCCACCACGCGAGTCAAGCACTGATTGGTGCATTGTAATCGGCCGAAACCCGCGTCATTGCTGGGTTTCGGCTTGCGTGGGTGTAGGGCCACTGGTATAAAAGCAACACTCGCGAATCAGCTTGACCGAATTGAGCGAACCGATCCAACGCCCGCGTTCCAGTTGCATCGAACGTTGGCTTCCCTGGCTAATCCGCGGACCCCCGCATAAGGAGTTGTAGAGAATGAACAAGACCGAATTGATCGACGCCGTTGCCGAGACCGCCGACCTGACCAAGGCCGAGTCCGCCCGCGCCGTCGACGCCGTCGTTGCTGCCGTCACCAAGGCACTGAAGAGCGGTGATGCTGTGACGCTGGTCGGCTTTGGCACCTTCCAGGTCCGTGACCGCGCTGCGCGCACCGGCCGCAACCCGAAGACCGGCGACACCATCGCCATCGCGGCTTCGAAGAATCCGTCGTTCAAGGCTGGTAAGGCCCTGAAGGATGCTGTAAACTAAGCGGCTCGCTGGGGTGCTTAGCTCAGTGGTAGAGCGTCTCCTTTACACGGAGAGGGTCGGGGGTTCGAAACCCTCAGCACCCACCACAGCACCGCAGTAAAAGTTTGAAATGTGGAGCGGTAGTTCAGCTGGTTAGAATGCTGGCCTGTCACGCCGGAGGTCGCGGGTTCGAGTCCCGTCCGCTCCGCCAGTTTCAACGAGGCCTCCGGGTACATCCTGGGGGCTTTGTTTTCTCACCGGCCTGGCCGATGCGGAAACACGGTTTTGCAGTATGGAGCGGTAGTTCAGCTGGTTAGAATGCTGGCCTGTCACGCCGGAGGTCGCGGGTTCGAGTCCCGTCCGCTCCGCCACTGCATCGAAGTAAGGCCTTGTGAAAAACTTCTGAAAAAAGTGTTCATCGGGCTGGGCAATCAGATTATCTTCGGATAGAATGAGCGCCTGCAAAGTTTCAACGCGGAGCGGTAGTTCAGCTGGTTAGAATGCTGGCCTGTCACGCCGGAGGTCGCGGGTTCGAGTCCCGTCCGCTCCGCCACGAATGGAAAGCCCCTGGTGAAAGCCAGGGGCTTTTTTTATGCTTTTTGCGATGGGAGCCGATCCCTTTCGCCCGACGTGACGGATCTGGCCCCCATGCCGTGTGCGCGCCTCTTTTGGAGCCTGCCCTGAAGCGGGTTACACTGCCCGGCTCGCCACTCAGGCCATGATTTTTCCCATGCTGCAGAAACTTCGCGACAAGACCTCGGGCTGGATCGTCACCGTGATCCTGGGGCTGCTGATGATCCCGTTCCTGTTCGTCATCGACTCCAGCTATCTGGGTGGTGTCGGCGCACAGAACGTGGCCAAGGTATCCGCACCGCCATCCTGGTGGTCATCCGCTCCGTCCTGGTGGCCGGCCCGCCTGTTCTGGAAGCACAACGAAATCACCTCGCAGGAATTCCGCGAACGCTTTGAACAAGAGCGTGCCCGCGTGCGCCAGCAGCAGGGTGATGATTTCGATCCGCGTGCGTTCGAAAGCGTGGAGAACAAGCTCGCCGTGCTCGACCAGCTGGTCGACGAACAGGTCGTCCGTCTGGCGGGTGAGCAGGCTGGCGTGGTGATCGGTGACGTGGCCGTGCGCGAGTACATCGCAACGATCCCGGCCTTCCTGGGTGCCGATGGCAAGTTCAACGGCGACCAGTACCGCATCGCCCTGGCCAGCGGCAACCCGCCGCGCACGCCGGCGATGTTCGAGCAGCTGGTGCGCACCAGCCTGCAGCAGTCGATCATTCCGAGCGCGCTGCAGAATTCCGGCTTCGTCACCGAGGCAGAGACCGAGCGACTGCTGAAGCTGCTGGGCGAGACGCGTGACGTGGAGATCGCCATGCTGCCAGAGCAGCCGGCCGACACCGCACCGGTCACCGATGCGCAGATCAAGCAGTGGTACGACACGCATACCAAGGATTTCCGCCAGGCCGAGTCGGTCAAGCTGGAGTACGTGGAGATCAACGGGGCCACGCTGCCGCCGCCGGCAGCCCCCGATGAGGCCAGCCTGCGCAAGCGCTACAACGATGAGAAGGCACGCTTCGCCACGCCCGAACAGCGTCTGGCCTCGCACATCCTGATCAGCACCGGCGACGGTGCCGAAGCCAAGGCGGCCAAACTGGCGACCGAGGCAAAGGCAGCGGGTGCGGATTTCGCAGCGCTCGCCAAGGCCAACTCCGATGACACCGGCTCCAAGGAGCAGGGCGGCGATCTGGGCTGGGTGGATCGCGGCGCGATGGTGAAGCCGTTCGAAGATGCGGTGTTCGCGGCGAAGGCCGGCGACATCATCGGACCGGTGAAGACCGACTTCGGTTATCACGTGATCCAGGTGCGCGAAGTGCGCGGTGGCGAAGGCAAGCCGTTCGAGGAAGTGCGCGATCAGTTGCTGGCCGAGCAGATCAAGGCCGATGGCGAGCGCGGTTACACCGAGCTGGCCGGCCGCGTGGTCGATGCCACCAACAAGAGCCCGAGTGATCTGGCGTCGGCGGCGAAGACCGTGGGTCTGCCGCTGCAGACCGTGGGCCCGTTCACCCGCCAGGACGCGAGCGGCATTGCCGCCAATCCAGCCGTGCTGCGTGCCGCGTTCTCGGACGTCCTGGTACAGGACGGTACCGCGAGCGACCCCATTGCGCTGGACGAGAGCGGCAACCACAGCGTGGTGATCCGCGTGGCAGAGCACACTCCGGAACAGGCGATCCCGCTGGACAAGGCGCGTGAGCAGGTGACCGCCGCGATCCGCGCAGACCGTACCCGCCAAGCGGCAGAAAAGGCAGCCGATGCGCTGCTGGCCAAGCTGAAGGGCGGTCAGACCCTGCAGGGCCTGGCAGAGAGTGAAAAGCTGCAGGTCAGCCCGATGCCCGGCCTGCCGCGCACCCAGCCGGTGCCCACGCCCGAGATCAACCGTGCGGTATTCAGCGCCGCGCTGCCGACCGAAGGCAAGCCGAGCTACGGCAAGATCGACGTGCAGGGCCGCGCCGTGGTGTTCCACGTGACCAAGGTGACCCCAGGGGACCTGAAGGACGTGACGGCCGAGCAGCGCCAGCAGCTCAAGCAGCAGCTGAGCCAGCTCGATGGCATGGCCGCAGCGGATGCGTTCATCAAGTCCACCCGCAAGCGCTTCCTGGTGCAGACCACCGAAGCCAACCTGTAACGGGACGGGCGACATCGCAATGAAAAGGCCCGGCAACGCCGGGCCTTTTTTTGTGTGCTCGCGCATCCTGTCGCCGCGCCACGCCCGGCACACGCAACGATCCGGAAACGCCGACCCACGCTCGGCGGGGGCCTGCGCACGCAACGATCCGGTAGCGCCGAGCCACGCTCGGCGGAGGCCCGCACACGGATACATTCCGCCGAGCACGGCTCGGCGCTACCAGGGAATCGGCTATGCGCCCGGCGGGACCCTGCACACGGATACATTCCGCCGAGCGTGGCTCGGCGCTACCAAAGAATCGCGGCGACCTTCAGTCTTCGACGCGCAGCTGTGCGCCAGGCTTCAACACGCTCTGGCCGCTCAATCCGTTCAAGCTCAGCAGTGCCTTCACCGGCATGCCGTAGCGGCGCGCGATGGTCCATGCAGACTCGCCGTTGCGCACCGTGTGACGGCGGGTGCGTGGCCGATCGGCGACACTGGCCACCGTGCGTGCCACCACCGGTGCGGGCGACACGGCCGCCACAGCGGCAGCCGCCGTCTGGCCGGTCACGCTGCCCGTCGAAGCAATCGCTGCCACCGACGCCGTCTCCGGCGCGCTTACCGGCGCCAACAGGCGCACCGGCGCATTCTGCGGGCGGCCACGGCCATCCGCTGCGGGATTCAGCCGCGCGATGCGTGCCGGGTCCAGCGCACGCTGTGCGGCCCACTGCTGCACGCTGGTGCCGGCCGGCAGGGTGTGGCTTTTCAATACGGGCACCGTCCGGTCCAGCGACGCCATCACCGCCGGCTGTTCCTCGGCATTCTCCAGGACGCAGGCCAGCGCATGCAGCTTCTCCACATACGCGTGGGTGATCGGTGACATGCCGGGCAGATCGGCGGGCACGGCGTTGGTGGAGTTCATGCCGGCCTTGCGCAGGCCCTGCAGCACCCGGTATTCGCCGGCGTTGTAGGCCATCGTGGCCAAGCGCCAGTCGCCGCCGAACATGCCGTGCAGCGTCTTGAGATAGCGCACTGCCGCTTGGGTGGAATCGACAGCCGACAGGCGGCCATCGTAGCCCTCGCTCATCGGAACCCGATGGTTGCGGGCGGTGCTGGCGATGAACTGCCACAGCCCCGCGGGGCCCGCGCCACTGCGCGCATTGGGTCGGTAGCCACTTTCCACGAAGGGGATCAGCGCGAACTCGGTGGGCAGGCTGGCTTTGCGCAGCTCTTCCACCACGTAGCCAAACAGCACCAGCGCATCGTCGTTCTGGTTCGCCAGCCGCGCAGGCGCATGGGCGAATTGCTTCTGCCAGCGCGGGCTGGTCGCCTCGGCGTCGCAGGTCGGCTCAGCCAGGCCCTCGCGGAAGCTGGCGAAGATGTCCTGGCCATTGCGCACGCTGGGCGGCGGCAAGGTTGCAGGATCCAACGGAAGGGCGCCGAGACCGGCCATGTTCTGGCTGATGCCAGCACCGAGTGACTGCGCGTTTGCGGTCCCGGCCAGCCCCAGCAGAATCCCCAGGGCTAGCGGTAGACTTCGGCGCATCATGCGCGAAAGCCGTCTTTCCAGTGCCGAAGTCCGGCCATTACGTCGACATCGTCGTTGACCTCCCGCCCCAGGAAAGCCGCCACCGCAGCGCGTACGGGCGCGGTGTGGGTACGCAGGAACGGGTTGCACTGTATTTCAGTTGCCAGGGAAACCGGCAGGGTAGGGCGATCATCGCGGCGCATGGCCAGGGCCTCCTCTTGGCGTTGCCGCAGGGCAACGTTGGCGGGGTCGACATGCCGCGCGAAGACGGCATTTGACACGGTGTATTCGTGGCCGCAGCACAGGAGCAGCTGCGACGGCAGGGACGCCAACCTGCTCAGGGAACCGAGCAGTTGGGATGGCGTACCTTCGAACAGGCGCCCACAGCCCAGGCTGAACAAGGCATCGCCACTGAAAAGATGTTCATCAGTGTGAAACGCGACATGGCTGTGAGTGTGCCCGGGCACGGATACTACGTGGAACATCCGCCCCGCTGCCTGAACGTGTTCACCATCGGCCACGCGCTCGGTAGCCAGCGGAATGCGCGATTCCTGTGGCGCGATCACCCGGATATCGGGAAATCTGGCCTGCAGCGCGGCCACGCCCCCGATGTGGTCATCATGATGATGGGTGAGCAGGATGGCCTGCGGGCGCAGCCCATCGTCGGCTGCCGCCAGCACAGGGCCGGCATCGCCGGGATCGACGACCACGGCGGTGCCGTCATCGCCGACCAGGCACCAGATGTAGTTGTCCGCGAATGCGGGCAGGGTCATGAGTCGCATAGAATCGGACCATGCCCGTCCTGCCGAGTCTCCGTCAAGCAACGCCCGCCTCGTGGTTCGACAGTGAACCTGCGCAGCTTCTCTATGAATTGGAACAACAGCTGCTGTTGCCGCAGCTCGCCAGCCTGCCCAGCCAGCCTTGGTTGTGGGTTGCCCCCAGCCCGCGGTGGCTGGAGGGGGCGGCCCTGACCGGGCGTGGGTTGCGCCTGCACCCGGAGGGCGGAGGTTACGCAGGTGAGGCGCGCTGCGCGTTGCCGCTGCCGCTGCCCAACGAGAGCGTGTACACCATCGTCCTGCAGCATGTGACGGCCAGTAATGCGGCCCAACTGCTGGCCGAGTGCGAGCGTGTGTTGATGCCGGGCGGCCGGCTGTTCCTGAGCAGCCTCAATCCGTTCAGCCCCTACCGCACCCAGTGGCGCCGTCACGGGATGGTGGTGCGCACGCCGCAGCGCTTGCGGCAGCTGATCGACCGGGTGGGACTGGCATGTGGCGACACCCGTTACATCGGCCCGATGTGGCCGGCCGGCAGCGCGCGCTCCGGCAGCCTGGCGCCGCTGCGGGCCGCCTGTCTGTTCAGTGCGGAAAAACGCACCTTTGCCTTGCCGGGGCCCACGCCCCTGAAGGTACGCTGGGCCGGCCCGATGGCCACGCCCGGCATGACCCGATCGATTCTGGAACCGAATGAAGACCATTGAAGTACACACCGACGGCTCGTGCCTCGGTAACCCCGGCCCGGGCGGCTGGGCAGCCTTGCTGCGTTACAAGACGCATGAGCGCGAACTGAGCGGCGGCGAGCCGGATACCACCAACAACCGCATGGAGCTGATGGCGGCCATCTCCGGCCTGGAGGCGCTGAGCGAACCCTGCCAGATCGTGCTGTACACCGATTCGCAGTACGTGCGCCAAGGCCTGACCGAGTGGATGCCGGGCTGGATCCGCAAGAACTGGAAAACCGCGGGTGGCTCGCCGGTGAAGAACCGCGAGCTGTGGGAGCGCCTGCATGCGGCCACGCTGCGCCACCAGATCGACTGGCGCTGGGTGAAGGGACATTCCGGTGACCCCGACAACGAGCGCGTGGACGTGCTCGCGCGCGAGGCGGCCACCCAGGTGCGCGCGACCGGCAAGGCGGTAAACTGAGCCCATGCGTCAGATCATCCTTGATACCGAAACCACCGGTCTTGCCTGGCAGAAGGGCAACCGCGTCGTCGAAATCGGCTGCGTGGAGCTGTTCAAGCGCCGGCCCAGTGGCAACCACTACCACCAGTACCTGAAACCGGACGTGGACTTCGAGCCCGGCGCGCAGGAAGTCACCGGGCTTACCCTGGATTTCCTGGCCGACAAGCCGGATTTCGCCCAGGTGGCCGAGGCCTTCCTGGCCTTCATCGACGGCGCCGAGCTGATCATCCACAACGCCGCGTTCGACGTGGGCTTCCTCGACAACGAGCTGTCCCGCCTGGGACCGCAGTTCGGCAAGATCACCGACCGCTGCACCGTGGTCGATACCTTGGCGCTGGCGCGCGAGCGCTTCCCGGGCCAGCGCAATTCGCTGGACGCGCTGTGCAAGCGCCTGGGCGTGGACAACGCGCACCGCCAGCTGCACGGCGCGCTGCTCGATGCGCAGATCCTTGGCGAGGTCTACATCGCACTGACCTCGGGCCAGGATGATCTTGGCTTTGACATGGACGAAGACGGCGCCAAGCGCGTGGCCACCATGCAGGGCTTCGACCCGGCCAAGCTGCTGCCGCGCCCGCGCGTGCAGGCCACCGCCTCGGAACTGGAGGCCCATGCCGCCCGCCTGGAGCGCCTGCGCAAGAAAGCCGGCCACGCCATCTGGGACGGCTCGAAGATCGAAGAAGCCGCCGTCGCCTGAAAGCGCCCGGACGGTAGAGCCGGCTTCAGCCGGCTGCTTTCAGACGCTACGGTAGAGCCGGCTTCAGCCGGCTGCTCCAGCCGTTACGGTAGAGCCGGCTTCAGCCGGCTGCTTTCAGACGCTACGGTAGAGCCGGCTTCAGCCGGCTGCTTTCAGGCCCAGCCGACTGAAGTCGGCTCTACCAGGCAACACGGCAGCGCTGCCTGGGCTGGCGGTTGCTCAGTGGCAGCGCACCAGCACGACGGTGATGTTGTCCGATCCGCCGCCGTCCAGCGCCGCCGCCACCAGCGTATCCACGCATTCCTGCGCGCTCGCATCGTCGAAGGCCAGTGTGCGCGCGATACCGCTGTCATCCAGCTCTTCGGTGAGACCGTCGCTGCACAGCAGCAGCTGCATGCCCGGCCGCAGCTCGCCGGCCGTGGTCGCCACATTCAGATGCGCCGGGTCGGTCACCCCCAGCGCCTGAGTCACCACGTTGCGATGCGGATGCGCCCGCGCCTGTTCTGGCGTCAGGTTGCCCTGGGTCATCATCTCCTGCACCACACTGTGGTCCTGGCTCAGCTGCGCCAGCTGGCCGTCTCGCCACAGGTAGGCACGGCTGTCGCCCACCCACGCCACTTCGTAACGGTTGCCCTGCACGCGGGCAGCGACCACCGTGGTGCCCATGGGCAGCGTGTCGTTGCGGCGACGCGACGCGCGGATGATCTCTTCATCGGCGGTGCGGATGGCCTGGGCCAGCGGCGCCCCCCGGCGGATCTCGCGCACGATGGTTTCCCGCGCCAAGGCACTGGCCACCTCGCCACAGGCATGGCCGCCCATGCCGTCGGCCACCAGCCACAGCGCCAGTTCGCCATCACCGTAATAGGTGTCCTCGTTGAGGGCACGGCGCAGGCCGGGGTGGGTCAGGTGTCCGAATTCGATCATGAGTGGGGGGCAGCGAAAGGGGGGTCTACCAGGCAGTACGCCATCATCGCGGCGGGCAGGACATCCGACAAGCGCGGTAGTCAGGGAAGTTTCACTTTCCTGCGCGTGATGACTTGTGAATATCCGCGCATCCTCGTATCATGCGCGTCCCCGGTACGCCGGGGAAACGGAGAGGTGGCAGAGCGGTTGAATGTACCTGACTCGAAATCAGGCAGGCGTTTATAGCGCCTCGGGGGTTCGAATCCCCCCCTCTCCGCCAGATAAAAAAGAAAAGGGCTGCCCATCGGGTGGCCCTTTTCTTTTCCGCCCACCGGGGACGCATGCACCACGCGTTATCATCCCCCTCTGCTTCCAGAGAGTGCCTCCATGACTGCTGAAATCCTCGTTCCCGTCGCCTTCGGCGAGCTGCTCGACAAGATCTCGATCCTGCAGATCAAGTCCGAGCGCATCAGCGACGAAGGCAAGCTGGCCAACGTGCGTGCAGAGCTTTCCGCGCTGGAGAGCACCTGGATGTCCCATCCCGCAGGGGGCAAGGACGTGGCGCAGCTGCGCGCGGACCTCAAGGCCGTCAACGAAGAGCTGTGGGACATCGAAGACACCATCCGCCTGCAGGACAAAGCCGGCGACTTCGGTCCGACCTTCGTGGAGCTGGCGCGCAGCGTCTACCTGCGCAACGACGAACGCGCGCGGATCAAGAAGGCCATCAACCTGGCGCTGGGCTCGGTGTACGTGGAAGAGAAGTCGTACAAGGATTACCGCGCCAGCTGACCCGCCACAGTACGCCCGGCGTTACTACCGGGCTGGCCGGTCTGCCACGTAGCGCTCGAAGGCGGCGATCCCGTCCTCCACCGTGATCAGCTGCATCACGTCGTCGAACTCGATCTTCGTGCCCCATTTCAGCGCGCTTGCGTGCTTGCCGAGGAACTTCCGCGCGGCATCGTCATAGCGGTCCACGCAGTAGCGGCGATCCGAATACGGGCCGCTGCGGTGCGGATTGCTGGCCGCGTGCAGGCCCAGCACTTTCGCGCCCACGGCGTTGGCGATGTGCATGGGGCCCGAATCCGGGGTCATCACCAACGCGGCCCGCGCCAGCAGGGCGGGCAGTTGTTTCAATGTGTCCTTGCCCACCAGATCCAGCGCCGGCTGCTGCAACTGCGCCTGGATGGCGTCGGCGGTGTTGCGCTCCAACTCGCTGCGTCCACCGCACAGCACCACCCGCCAGCCGCGCGACGCCGCATGGTTGGCAACGGCCGCATAGCGGTCGGCATACCAGTTGCGGCGCTCATGGCTGGAGCACGGCGAGATCATCAGCACCGGGCGCCCGTCATCCTGCCACTGGGCCTGCGCCCACTCGTGCGCCGCGGGCGGCACCGCCAAGTCTCCCCAGCTGACCTCCGTCTGCTTGATCCCCAAGGGCTCGCAGAAGCTGCCGATCGCATCCAGTACGTGGATGCCCGGACGGTCCGGGATGCGCTCGTTGATGAACAGGCCATGCAGATCCTTGGAGCGGCTGCGGTCATAGCCGATCCGGCGACGGGCGGGAATGAAGGCCGACAGCACGTTGGCGCGAAAAGCGACCTGCATCTGCAGCAGCGCCTCGAATCGGCCCTCGGGCAGCTGCGCGCGCAGGGCCTTCATGCCGGCCAGCCCCGTCTTCTTGTCATACGGATGGAAGGTGACGCCGGGCAGGCCTTCGAGCAGTTTCAGCCCTATTTTGTCGATCACCCAATGTATCGGCGTGCCCGGACGCGCGGCCTGCAGGGTCCGCACCAGCGGCACCACGTGGGTCACATCACCCAGCGCGGACAAACGCAAAAGGCACAGGGAAGAGGACGTTGATGCCATGGTGTTGTTAGACTCGAAGGAATGGTCGCATTCGACGCCAATGAAGCGATGACGCCTTGCCGCGAAGGACGCGGCATGGGTGCCATTCTGTTCGACCGCGAACGGCTGCGGCAAGCCGACGCCAGCCTGTTCTCGCCGCAGCACTGGGGCGAGCGGGCGCGGCCGGTAGGCGAGGGCGGTCGCGGCAGCGCGTGGTTCGTGGATGCGCCCTTCGGGGCCAGCGTGCTGCGGCACTACCGGCGCGGTGGGCTGGTGGCCAAGCTGAGCCACGACCGTTACCTGTGGCGTGGCTCCCAGCGCACCCGCAGCTTTGCCGAATTCCGCCTGATGCGTGCACTGCGCGAGCTCAAGCTGCCCGTGCCCCGGCCCATCGCGGCGTATTACATGCGCGAAGGCCTGCGTTACCGCTGCGCGATCCTGATGGAGCGCATCGAGGGCGTACGTTCGCTGGCCGACCGCGCGCTGGTCGCCGGCCGCGGCGCACCGTGGGAAGAAACCGGGCGGCTGATCGCCCGTTTCCATCGCGCCGGGCTGGACCATGCCGACCTCAATGCCCACAACATCCTGTTCGATGGCAACGGCCATGGCTGGCTGATCGACTTCGACCGCTGCGTGCAGCGTATCCCGGCCACCGCGTGGCGGGAGCGCAACCTCAAGCGCCTGCTGCGCTCGCTGCTGAAGCTGCGCGGCGAACGCAGCACCGATGAAGTGGAAAAGGACTTCGCGCGGCTGCGCCGTGCCTACGACCTGGCCTGGAACCGGGGCACCTGATGGACTGGTCGCTGCGTTTCCTGGGCGTCGGCAATGCGTCGGCGGTGGAGCTCGGTTCGCCGATGTCGGTGATCGAGCGCGACGGACAGCCCTGGCTGACCATCGATTGCGGCGGTGAAGGCCTGACCGCGTTCCAGGCGCACTACGGCCACCTGCCGCAGGCGCTGTTCGTCACGCATGTGCACCTGGACCACGTGGCCGGCTTCGAGCGGTTGTTCGTGGATACCTTCTTCAACGCCCAGCGTCGCGGCAAAGTGCGGCTGTACGTGCCCGCGCCGGTGGTGCCGCTGCTGCACAGGCGTATCGGGGATTACCCCAACGTGCTGGCCGAAGGCGGCGCCAACTTCTGGGATGCCTTCCAGCTGATCGTGGTGGGCGATGCGTTCTGGCACGAGGGCGTGCGCTTGGAGTTATTCCCCGCACGCCATCACTGGCCGGAGACCGCCTATGGCCTGCGGCTGAAAGGGTCACTGACCTGGAGTGGCGATACGCGGCCCATTCCCGAAATGCTGGCGCGCTTTGCCGATGACAACGAACTGATTGCCCACGATTGCGGGTTGCACGGCAACCCATCGCACACGGGCGTGGATGACCTCGAGCGCGAATACAGCGCTGAACAGCAGGCGCGGATGATGCTGTATCACTACGCCAGCGCAGCGGATGGCGATGCGTTGCGCGCGCGCGGCCATCGCGTGGCGATGCCGGGCGAGTGCGTGCCGCTGGCCACCCCGACCGCCATGCAGGTCGCCTGACCCCGACCGGTTTTTCCGTGTGCAGTCCTGAGTCGCGCGATGCGTGCATCGGTAGCGCCGAGCCACGCTCGGCGGAATGTTTCCGCGTGCAGTCCCCCGCCGAGCGTGGCTCGGCGCTACGGGAATGTTTCCGTGTGCATTCCCCCGCCGAGCGTGGCTCGGCGCTACCAAGGGCAGGTAGCCGCACGGCATCGCGTTTCAGTGGCCCAAAAAGGTGGCGACCCCGCCGGCTGACCTCGGCGCCCGCGTCGATCGATACCGTTGCTGCCTTCCGGCCCTGGCGGGATTTTCGATCTAGCGTCGCGAGGGGCCGACGGGGCCGCCATAGAGACGTGGACAGCGGGAGTAGTGGCGCCGTGCGCCGAACCTCACCGGTCCTGGCTGCACATCGCAGAGCGACGGCAGGCGCGCATTCTAGCGCATGCGCCTACGCGTTAGCCAGAACAATGCAGTGAACCGCCTGTAACCCTTCAGTATGCAGCGGCGTCGCGAATTGCCTGCCGTTGCTAGAATCATCGGCGGAGGAACGGCCTCCCCCGCACCGGGTTGAAATGTCCAGGACGGCCTGGCCCCTGCAAAGGAGGCCGCCATGGCCTGGATCTATCTTTTGTTCGCTGGTCTTCTCGAAATCGTCTGGGCCGTTTCGATGAAACAGTCCGAAGGCTTCAGCAAGCTCACCCCGACGCTCATCACCCTGGTCGGCATGATCGCCAGTTTCTGGTTGCTGGCCGTGGCCATGCGTACGTTGCCACTGGGTACCGCATACACGATCTGGACCGGCATCGGCGCTGTCGGTGCGTTCGTGATCGGTATCGTGTTTCTGGGCGAGCAGGTGAGCGCGATGCGCATCGGCGCCGCCGTGCTGATCGTCTGCGGGCTGGTGCTGATGAAACTGTCGAGCAGCTGACGAGGCCGGGGTCAGGTCCGTTCGCGTAACCGAAGGGATCTGGCCCCGACAGGCGTAGTGCGATCACGCGCAGCGCTTCACCACGGACAGGATCACCGACCGCAGCTCGTCTTTCGCCTGCGCCTCGCTGATGTCGCCATCCACCGCGGCCTGCGACAGCGTATCGGCCGCCCCGAGCACGGCCCACATACCCGCAGAGGGCACGCCGTCCCTTCCAGCGAAGGGGGCGAAGATGCCTTCGCACTTCTCGATGAAGGCCTGCTGGTACCGGCGTTTCACCTCCAGCAATTCCGCGGATCCGCCCAACGCGGCTACCACCGCGGATATTTCGCGCCCTTGGGTGAGCACGCAGGCGACATAGCTGTCTGCCACCACGCGGGCCTTGTCCTGCAGCGTCGCACGCGCGGCATCAACCGCAGCATCGAAGACAATCGTCTGTCGCACGTCGTAGTCCTCGTACAGCGCCGCCAACAGACCGTTCCGCGTACCGAAGTGGTCGTACGCCACGGGTTTGGTCACGCCCGCAGCCTCGGCCAGGCGCCCCAGCGACAGGGCGTCGCTGCCCTCGTCGCTGATCAGCGCCCATGCAACGTCCAGCAGCTGCCGCGTGCGCTGCCCGCGTGGCAGGCGCTGGCGCGCAGGTGCTGCGGGTGCTGCATTCAACGGGGCAGGGTGCTTGGGCAATGCGTCAATCCTTGGGTGAAACGATGCGGCGCCCAATGTCGAAGGCGGTATCCAGATGCGCAGCGGGAAAGCCGGGATCCGACGCGAGCAGTCGGGTGGAGCTGATAACAGGGGCACCACAATAGTCGAAGATGCCGTGGTCGATCTGGGTCGTCATGGCGGTTGCGTAGCCATGGCGATCGATCATGCCCTGGTCCGCGCCGCCGTTGGCTACCAGATGCACCTGCAATCGCTGCAGCTTCTTGATGACTTTTCCCTCCGGGTTCTCTTCGTAGGCCCAGCCGTTGGAGAACACGCGATCGATCCAACCCTTCAGCAAACCCGGGAACGACCACCAGTAGATCGGGTAGACGATCACCAGCCTGTCCGCCCGGTCCAGGCGCGCGTGCTCATGGGCGATCTCCGGCGGCGCCGGCGCGCGCTTCTCGAAATAGGCGAGGTCGGCAGGCGAGAAGGCCGGATCGAATCCTTCGGCGGCCAGATCGGCGATTTCTACGGTGTCTGCAGCGTCTGCGCTGGCGATGCCTTCCGCCACGCGCTCAGCGATGGCGTGGGTGAGGGAGTCGGGATTGGGGTGCGAGATCACGATGAGGGTGTGCATGGACGTCCTGAGTGGTTGGTTACCATTAGTAACCTACTATCCGTAGGTAATCGTCCGGGCGCAACTACATGGATGGAACGCTGGCACCTCATCCCGTGCTGGTTCGTCGCCCGATGGGCCGGTAGCCCTGCCACTCCGGCTTCGGTGGCGTGCCTGACGGATTAGGCGTCAGGTGCACGTGTCTGCCGTTGAAATCGCTGAGCGCCAGGCAGTTGTCCACCTCACGCAGATCATCCTTGTGCAGTTGATCAGCGCCCTGCAGCAACTGCCTGCGTGCCTTCGCCTTCGCGCCGGCGGCGTCCGCTGCGACAAACAGGCCGAACTCGTGCAGCTCAGCCAGCGTGTCCTTGCGGTAACCGCCCATATTGACGAAGAAGAGGGTGAGCCCGGACGGATCCGGGCCATCGGCCAGGTGCACGTCGAATCCGTCCGCCCAGGTGATGTCCACGTAGCCATCCAGATGCAGGCTGGAGGGATCGCCGAACCATGCCTCGCGCAGCGCGGGATAGGCGTCCTGCACGCGGGCGACTGCCGCGAACTGCACATCGTGCAGCTCGATGTTGGCGCGGCCGGCCGTACCGCCGATGTAGAACTGGTACAAGCGCGGAGGAAAGAGCGAGGCAGTCGGCATGGCAGGCAGTCGATGCGGGAGCGAGCAGCCAGCGTAGCAGTGCCATGGTGCGTCGATGGCTCGGCGTTCGCGTGATGCACATGCCGTGGGTCTTACCGTGGAAACACGAACTTCATCGACGAGGAGTACCCGATGCGAACTTCTGCAACTGCGTCCGTGCACGGCGGTGGCGCCCGCCTGGTCATCTGGTGTGGTGGCCTGGCCGTGGCGTCGGCGCTGAGCGCCTGCGGTGCGGGCGCACCGCCCGACACTGGCGCGGCTTCATCGCCAGCGGAGTCCGTGGCGCCGGACGCAGATCAGCCCGCGCCCGCCGCCACGCCTGCAGTACAGCGACCGATGGACGAAGTGCCCAAGCAGAAGACCAATGCCGCAGGCGAGCGCGAATATCAGTTCAACAACGGCTGTGTGGTGGTTATCGAACCCAAGCGGGCCGTGGTGAAGACCGAAGGTCCGGAGTGCGCATCGCATCACCGTGACATTGCCCTGCTGTACGCCGCCGGCGACTGACCCCCGGTGGTGCCGACATTAGTCGGCAGCACGCATCCCGGTAGCGCCGACCCATGGTCGGCGAGCGCAGCGGCCGCCCTTGCGCCTGTGCGTCAAAAGCGTTGCCGACTGAAGTCGGCACTACCAAAGCGGGCACCATGCAACGCGGGTGCCGCGCACGCGATCCTGCCTGATCGGTAGCGCCGACCCATGGTCGGCGAGCGCAGCGGAAGTCCGTGCGCCTGTGCGTCAAAAGCGTTGCCGACTGAAGTCGGCACTACCAAAGCGGGCACCATGCAACGCGGGTGCCGCGCACGCGATCGTGCCCGATCGGTAGCGCCGACCCATGGTCGGCGAGCGCAGCGGAAGCCCGTGCGCGCAAAGCGGCCGCGCGGGACAAATAAAAAGGGCCGCCCGATGGGCAGCCCTTTTCATTTGTCTGGCGGAGAGAGGGGGATTCGAACCCCCGAAGCGCGGTTTAGACGCTTACACACTTTCCAGGCGTGCTCCTTCAACCGCTCGGACACCTCTCCGGATTCCCCTGCGGAACGACAATGCCGTTGCAGGGGCCGCAGATTCTAGCTGGCTGCGCGGCTGGACACAAGCACCTTCGGTGGCAGGCGGGGGGACTGGACAGGCGTGGCACAATGGACGTCCTGATGAAGACGGTGGCCTGATGTCCTATCTCGTCCTTGCCCGCAAGTGGCGTCCGAAGCGGTTTGCCGAGCTGGTGGGCCAGGAACACGTGGTCCGCGCGCTGACCAATGCGCTGGACAGCGGCCGCGTGCACCATGCTTTCCTGTTTACCGGTACCCGCGGCGTGGGCAAGACCACCATCGCGCGTATTTTTGCCAAGTCGCTGAACTGCGAACAGGGCACCAGCGCGGATCCGTGTGGTCAGTGCCCGTCGTGCCTGGATATCGATTCGGGCCGTTACATCGACCTGCTGGAAATCGATGCGGCGTCCAACACCGGCGTGGACGATGTCCGCGAGGTGATCGAGAACGCGCAGTACATGCCGTCGCGCGGCAAGTACAAGGTCTACCTGATCGACGAAGTGCACATGCTGTCCAAGGCGGCCTTCAATGCGCTGCTGAAGACGCTGGAAGAACCGCCGGAGCACGTGAAGTTCCTGCTGGCCACCACCGATCCGCAGAAGCTGCCGGTGACCGTGCTCAGCCGCTGCCTGCAGTTCAACCTCAAGCGCCTGGACGAAGATCAGATCCAGGGGCAGATGACCCGCATCCTGGCGGCCGAGGACATCGAAGCCGACGAGAGCGCGCTGGTGCAACTGTCCAAGGCCGCCGATGGCAGCCTGCGTGACGGCCTGTCCCTGCTCGACCAGGCCATTGCCTACGCCGGCGGTGCACTGCGCGAAGACGTGGTGCGCACCATGCTGGGGACGGTTGATCGCACCCAGGTCGCGGCCATGCTGGAAGCGCTGGCCGACGGCGATGGTCAGCGCCTGCTCAAGGTGGTGGCGGCGCTGGCGGAGTTTTCGCCGGACTGGAGTGGCGTGCTGGAAGCGCTGGCCGAGGCGCTGCATCGCATCCAGGTGCAGCAGCTGGTGCCGGGCGCGATCGCCGCCGACGGTCTGGACCTTGCCCGTTTCGCGGACAGTGTGCGGCCGGAAGTGGTGCAGCTCTGGTACCAGATGGCGCTCAATGGCCGACGTGACCTGTCGCTGGCGCCGAGCCCGCGCGCGGGCTTTGAAATGGCCGTGCTGCGCATGCTGGCCTTCCGTCCGGCCGCTGCGGTGCCGCCGGTGCCGCGTACGCCGGAAGGGGGCGAGGGCGCGCAGCCGGGTGGCTCGTCAGGGTCGGGGGTGAATCCGGGGCCGACGGGTATCGCGGCCGCTTCCGCGTCCGCGTCCGCCGAGCAGGGCGCGCCACAACCGAAGCAAGCGGCCCCCGTGGCCGTGAAGCAGGCAGCACCGGACCCTAAACCGGTGCAGGAACCACCGCCTGTGGAAGATCCGCCGCCGGCACCGCCCGTGCCGGTGGAAGAGCCGCCGCCATCGTCCCCGGATGATGCCGATCTGCCGCCGTGGCAGGTGCAGGCAGCCGAGGGCGATGATGAGCGTGATGCCGCCCTGGCGGCTGAAATGGCCGGCCCGGACGCCGCCATGGTGGCGCCGTGGCAGCCGCCGGCAGAGCCGGCACCCGCGCCGGCCACGCCGTTCCAGGCCGAAGGCATCGCCATCGCGCCGGTCGCGGCCAAGAAGGCGGATGCTTCGTCTGCAGCCGGCGAGCTGTCAGCGCTGGCGTGCGCCGAAGACTGGCTGGAGCTGGTGGCTGGCAGCGGCCTGAGTGGTCCCTCGCGGCAGCTCGCCGCCAATGCGGCCTTCATCAGTTTCCAGCATGGGGTCTTGAAACTGGGCTTGTCGCCCGGATTTGAATACCTGAGCTCCGAGCGCGCCTTGGGTGCGCTGTCGGAGATGCTGGGCAAGGCGCTGGGTTCGCCGCCGAAGATCGTGGTCGATACCACGCAGGCGTCGGCCGAGACCCTGCACCAGCGCTCGGACCGTCAGCGTGGCGAACGCCAGCAGGCGGCCGAGGCGTTTTTCATGGCCGATCCGGAAGTACAGGTGCTGATCCAACAGCACGGTGCGCGGCTCGTGTCCGAATCCATCCGTCCCTTTGAAGAGTAAAGAACCATGCGCGGCAATATCGCCCAGATGATGCAGCAGGCCCAGAAGATGCAGGAGAACCTGCAGAAGGCCCAGGAAGAAATCGCCAAGCTTGAAGTCACCGGTGCGGCCGGTGGCGGCATGGTCAGCGTCACCCTGACCGGTGCCAAGGAGTGCCGCAAGGTGCGTATCGATCCGTCGCTGCTGGGCGACCAGGAAATGCTGGAAGACCTGGTGGCGGCTGCATTCAACGACGCCTCCAACAAGGTCGATGCGGAGTCCAAGACGCGCATGGGTTCGGCCACCGCCGGCATGCAGTTGCCGCCGGGCATGAAGCTGCCGTTCTGAGCAGCGGCTCCATCACCTGCAGCGGGCCGTCAGCCCGCTCCATCGAAGCGCGACCATGACCGCCCCCCTGCTTGAACAGTTGATCGATGCACTGCGTGTGCTGCCGGGCGTGGGCCAGAAGACGGCCCAGCGCATGGCGTACCACCTGCTGGAGCGTGAGCGCGAGGGCGGCGAGAAGCTGTCGGCGATCCTGGCCCAGGCGATGGAGCGCATCGGCCACTGTGCGCAGTGCCGGGACTTCAGCGAAACCGAACTGTGCGCGACCTGCGCCAACGGCAGCCGCGATCGTGGCCAGTTGTGCGTGGTGGAGTCACCTGCCGATCGCCTGGCCATCGAGACCGCAACCGGTTTCCGTGGCGTGTACTACGTGCTGCAGGGGCGCTTGTCGCCGCTTGATGGCATCGGCCCGCGAGAGCTGGGGCTGGAGCAGTTGGACCAGCGCCTGGCGCAGGGCGAAATCGGCGAGATGATCATCGCCACCAGTGCCACCGTGGAAGGCGAAGCGACCGCGCATTATCTCGCGCAGTTGGCGCGTGCACGCACCGTGCGGCCCAGCCGCTTGGCGCAGGGCCTGCCACTGGGCGGTGAGCTGGAGTTCGTCGATCGCGGCACGTTGTCGCATGCGTTCGGTACGCGCAGCGAAGTGCGGGAATAACCATCATCGAGGCAGCCATGAGCAACGAAACGCTTTTCAGCAAGATCATCCGCCGCGAAATCCCTGCCACCATCGTCTATGAAGACGACGAGGTCCTGGGCTTCAACGACATCGCCCCGCAGGCGCCGGTGCATGTGCTCTTCATTCCCAAGCAGCACATCATCCCCACCCTGGATGACCTTCAGCCTGAGCAGGCCCACCTGATCGGCAAGCTGGCGTTGGCGGCCGCCTCGTATGCGCGTGACCAGGGGCTGGCGCAGGATGGCTACCGTATCGTCATGAACTGCCGCGAGAACGCGGGCCAGACCGTCTTCCACATCCACCTGCACCTGCTGGCCGGTGCGCCGCTGGGTCACTTCGGCGTGCCGGGCAAGTAAGTACGCCGTGCACGAAAAAGCCGCCCGAAGGCGGCTTTCTGGTCAGCAACGAAACGGCAGGTGGCTTACCACCAGCCGTAACGGCCATAGCCCCACGGGCCCCATGCAGGACCCGGACCCCACGGGCCATACGGGTAGGGCACCACGTCCACCTGACGCTGCACCGGCCACAGATAGATCACGTCGGCGGCAAGCTTGGGCAGGCGGTAGTCGTACTCGCCGATCTTGACGCTCTCGAAGCCGTCCACGCGGCCGATGAAGGTCACATCGCGGCCCTCTTCGAATACGGCCGGATCGTAGAAGCCGGCACGACAGGCCACGAACCGGCCATCGCTGGCGTCGGTCGAGGTGGAGGTCGGGCGGCCACTGGCGGTCAGCGGGCGCGAGATGATCTGGAAGCAGGTCTGGCCCTGCACCGGCATCGTCTCGATGATGCGGCCACCCCAGCGCACCGGCGCACCGACCTGCTGGGTCGATACCGAGTCACGGGGCGTGACGGGGTTGAACTGGCCCTGCAGCGGCTTGGGCGCCGTTGCGCAGGCGGCCAGTACAAGCGAAGCCGCCAAGGGAAGCAGAAGTTTCAGGTTCATGGTGTGGCTCCGGAAGTCGGACGATGCCTGCGCAGGTCGACCAATAATGAGGCGTGGTCGACGTGAGTGCCAGCGTAGCGCGCGTCGACGAAACGCTGGCTGAGCGCCAGCAATGCAGGGTCGCTCCGTTGGGCGTGAACGCGGCGTGCCCAGTCCATGGCGGGCTCGGCCGGTTCGCGTCCCAGACCGCGCCGCGCGTACCGCCGCCCAAGGCGGTGCCACGCGCGCAGCAGGGGGTCACGCTCGCGTTCGCCGCGTGCCAGCACCCACGCCATGGCACCGACGGCAAGCAGCGCGATGACCACGAAGCCGATGATCAGTTGCCCCGGCTTCAGGTCCGGCATGCCGAAGGTGCGCAGCAGATGCTGCTGGCGGTTGGCATCGAAGGACAGCACCAAGTCGTTCCAGCCACGCCGCAGCCAGTCCAGGGCTTGTCCGGTCTGCAACCACGCCCCCTGCACGCCGCCCGGATTGGCGCCCAGGCGATCGTCGAGGGTGTCGTAGATGCGCTCTGGTGCCACCGCAGCGGTGGGGTCCACGCGAACCCAGCCGCGCCCCGCCAGCCACACTTCGGCCCACGCGTGAGCGTCCATGCGGCGCACCACCCAGTAGTCGCCGATGGGATTGCGCACGCCGCCGGCAAAGCCGGTCACCACGCGTGCCGGCACCCCCGCATTGCGCATCAGCACCACGAAGGCAGAGCTGAAGTGTTCACAAAATCCCACCTTCTGGTCGAACAGGAATTCGTCCACGGCGTTGCGGCCCGGCAGCGGGGTTTCCAGCGAGTACGCAAACTCGGCGCGTATCCACTCCAGGCTGCGGCGTACCAGCGCGGCGTCATCGGTGCCGGCCTGCGCGCGCCATTGCCTTGCCAGTGCGGCGGTGCGCGGGTTGAAGTCGGCAGGCAGCTGCAGGGCCAGTTCGCGCTGGAACGGTGACAGGTCGCCGGCAAATACCTGCGGGGGGGCGGACTGCAGCGTCCATCGGGTCAGTGCGCTCAGCGGGCGGTCGCTGACCAGGCTGTAGTCCGCTGTCAGCCGGCTGCCTTCGGGCGCTGCGCCGGGCAGATCCAGCGCGACCAGCTGCCGGCGGTCGGTGGGTTCGTAATCGATGGTGTAGTCCCAGCGCTGCACACCGGGCTGCACCGCTGCCGGCGGGGCCTGTTCCAGGCCGCGATCGCGCTGCCAGCGGCGCCCATCGAAACGGCTCAGCACCGGGCCGCGCCAGTAGCGCTGTTCGGCCGCCGGCACCGGCCCGCGGAACTGCGCGCGCAGGGCGGGGGTGTCGTCGGCCATCAGATCCAGCCATTGCCCGGGTTCCATGCTGTCGGACAGGCCGGGTCGGGCGACCGCGCGCTCGGGCAGACCCCACAACGGCTGCGACAGCCGCGGGAACAGCCAGAACGTGGCCATCGCCAGCGGCAGGCCGATCAGCAACAGGCGCATCACCCCGCGCAGCTGCGTGCGCAGGGCCGGTGGCGGTGCATGTCCTTCGGCCTGTGCCAAGCGCTGCAAGGCCAGCAGAGCGCAGGTGCCGGCCAGTACCGCCAGCACGGTGGTGATCGGTCCCTGGTCCAGCAGGAAGGCGGCGAACGGCGCGAACAAAGCAAAGCCGAGCAGGCTGCGGGCATCACGCAGCGTGCGCAATTCGCTGGATTTGATCGCCAGCATGGCCGCCAGCAGGGCGCAGCCGGTATCGCGTCCAGGCCGCATGCCCATCTGCGCATAGATCAACGCCAGCATCGCCACCACCAGCAGCAATCGCACCGGCACCGGTAGCAGGCCGTGACGCGATACCAGCGCGGTCAGCACGGCCGTGCCGGCAATGGCCGACGCCAGCAGCGTGGGCAACTGCAACAACAGCGGAAGCAAGGCCAGCGCGGTGCTGGCCAATGCCCAGCCGCGTGCGTGGCGATCCAGCAAAGAGGCAGGTTCAGTCATGAGGCAGCAGCGCCAGCGCGCGCAGGCAGAGGTGATGATGGGGCGCGCCCTGGGCCGGCCCCAGCGGCGGCTGCCCTGGCAGCTTCAAGGTGTAGCGCCGTCCCTGGCGTTCGGCCAGGTCGACCCAGCGCGCCAGACGGGCAACACGTTGTTCTGTGCCCAGTCCCTGCAGGTGGCGCCAGTCCAGTACGGCATCGATGCCTACCGGTTTTTCGTACTCGCGTACCAGCAGCGTGTCGCGGCGCGCGGAATGCTTCCAGGAAATGCTGCGGCGAGGATCCCCTGCGCGATACGGACGCAACTGATGCAGCTCTTCGCCGGCGGCGTCCATGCGGCTGTGCAGCGGGTCGCTGCCCTGTTCGGGTAGTCCCGGTCCCTGCGTTTCCGCTTGTGGATACACCAGCAATGGCTGGTCCGGCCAGAACCATGCCCATGCGCGTACCAGGCCGAGCGGCTGCGTGGTGGACAGGCGGATGCGCTCCAGGTCCAGCCAACCGCGCTGTTCGGTCGGCAGGTCGAGCGTGGCTTCCACGCGGCCGCTGGCCGGCAGCGTGACCCAGCTGCGGGCATCACCATGGTCCAGCTGCAGGCCAGGGCGGTTGCGCTGTTCGCGCTGCGACAAGGCCAGCCGCAGCCGCAGGGGCTGGCCGGCCGGCACCGGCTCGGCGGCCACCGCATCCAGGCTTACCCCGGAGAGCGCAAGGTGGGCGCTGATCGTGCTGGCTACTGCCGCGCCGGACAACAGCAGGGCCAGCAGCAATGCGGGATTGTTGTTGTAGTTCAGCGCCCCCAGCAGCATCGCCAACAGCAGCGCCGCGACGAACAGCCCGAACCGCGTGGGCAGCACGTAGATGCGCCGCCGATGCAGTCGCTGTGGCAGGGTTTCAGTTTGACGCGGCTGGGCAAGCGCCAGCAGACGCTGCCGACGCGAAGGCGCAGGCGCGTTCAATCCACCGGCACCGTCTGCAGAATGGCGCGTGCGAGCGCAGGACCGGCGGAGGATTCCGCCTCGCCCACCAGGCGATGGCCGGCGACCCCAATGAACAGCGTCTGCACATCTTCGGGCACCACGTGCGCACGTCCCAGCAGCAAGGCATGGGCCTTGGCCGCGCGCAACAGGGCCAGCCCGGCACGCGGCGACAGGCCCACGCGCACGCCGGCATGTTGGCGGCTGCGGGTCAGCAGGGCCTGCACGTAATCCACCAGCGCATCGCTGACGTGGACCTGCAGCACGGCATCGCGCAACTGCCGTACCTGGTTGTCGTCCAGCTTCGGGGTGGCGCGCGCGATCAACTCGCGTCGGTCCACGCCACGCAGCAGCTCGCGTTCGGCATCCACGTTCGGATAGCCCATCGCCAGCCGCAGCAGGAAACGGTCCAGCTGCGAATCCGGCAGCGGGAAGGTGCCCGAGAGGTCCACCGGGTTCTGCGTGGCGATCACGAAGAACGGGTCGGGCAGGGCATGGGTCTGCCCGTCCAGCGTCACCTGCTGCTCGGCCATCGCTTCCAGCAGGGCGCTCTGCGTACGGGGCGGGGCGCGGTTGATTTCATCGGCCAGCAGCACGTGGGTGAACACCGGTCCGGGATGGAAGGCGAACTCGCGGCTTCCGGGATCGAGGATCGACACGCCCAGCACATCGGCAGGCAGCAGGTCGGAAGTGAACTGCACGCGCTGGAAACCGAGCCCCAGACTGGATGCCAAGGCGTGGGCGAGGGTGGTCTTGCCCAGGCCGGGCAGGTCCTCGATCAGCAGGTGCCCGCCGGACAGCAGCGCCACGAAGGCCAGCCGTACCTCATGGGCCTTGCCCAGCACCAGCGAATTGACCTGCTCTTGCGCAGCATGCAGGGCCTGAAGCAGTTCATCGGTTAGCATGCGGGACACGCGGGGCGAAGATTCCATCGTCGTCTCTGGCTCGGTCTTCCTTCGATTCTATAGAGCAATGCAGGGCGAACAACGCGCACGCACGATATTTCTGTGGTTATGGACGCTGATCACGGCTGTGAAGCTGGTCGTGGCGGCGCGTCTGCCGTTGTTCGTGGACGAAGCGTTTTATTGGCAGGAAGGTCAGCATCTGGCCGCTGCGTATTCCGATCTGCCCGGGCTCACCGCATGGTTGGCGCGGGTAGGCGTGGAGATCGGTGGCCATCACGTGCTGGCGCTGCGGCTGCCGTTCCTGGCCATCGGCGCCTGGCTGCCGTGGGCGGTCTCGCGCATTGCCACGCGCTGGTTCGGCAATGTCGCCGGCTGGCAGGCAGGCAGCCTGACGCTGCTGATGCCGCTGTCGGCCACGCTGGGCATGCTGGCGGTGCCGGACGTGCCCATGGCGATGGCGGCGGTGTTGTGCCTGGGTGCCGGTGCGCGCCTGCTGCGCCAGGTTGACGCCGGCGCGGCGGTACGGCTGGCGCTTGGCCTGCTGATCGGCGCCTTGAGCCATTACCGTTTCATCGGCGTGATCGCGGTGGGCTTCGTTGCGCTGTTGTTGATGCCGCAGGGCCGCCGCATGCTGCGCGATCCGCGCATCTGGGTGGCACTGGCGGTGGGCGTGCTCGCATGGCTGCCGTTGCTGGCGTGGAATGCAGACAACCACGAGGCCGGCCTGAAATTCCAGGTGGTGGATCGCCATCCCTGGGATTTCCAGTGGTCGGGGCTGTGGTTCCTGTTGATCCAGCCCATGCTGGTCACCCCGTTGCTGTGCATCGCGATGTGGAAAGTGGCCGTGGCCGGCACCCGCGCAGGCGACGGCGCGCGCGCGCAGTGGCGCTATTTCGGCCTGGTGGGCGGGGTGTCCACGCTGGCGATCTTCGTGCTGGGCTTCTTCACCGACGTGGAGCGCATCAGCTTCCACTGGCCGCTGCCGGGGTACCTGGCGCTGCTGGTGGCCGTGCCGGTCGTACTCAACGGTTGGCCGCGCTGGCTGCGCCGTACCGCCTGGTGGACCGCAGGCGTTGGTCTGGCATTGGCCTTCAGTTACTACCTGATGGTGTCCTCACCGGCCCTGCGCGAGCAGCTTGCCGGCTACAAGTATTACCCGCGCAACTTCGCCGGCTGGGAACCGCTGGCCGCAGCAGTGCGCGATGAACTGAAACAGATGCCGCCGGAGACCAAGGTGCTGGCCGGTAACTTCAAGGTCGGCGCGGAACTGGGCTTCCAGCTGGGCAATGCGGAGATCGAGGTGCTGCCGCACCCGTTGAACGACAAGCACGGCCGGAGTGTGCAGCTGGGACTGTGGGGCCTGTTGCATGAGGGTCGGCGCGATGGCCCGCGCTTGCTGGTGCTGTCGCCCAGCGACCAGCGTTACCGCGAACTGTTGGACCGCTACCACGCCATCTGCACGCAGGTCGGCCCCTTGCCGCCGCCTCGCGTGGTCAGCAACGATCACGGTTTCCAGCGTTTCCTGCTGTTCCGCTTGCCGCCGCAGCGCGACGAGCGGCCGTGCGTGACCCCCGCGATGGCGTGGTTCGATACGCCGTCCTCGGGCGACCGCGTGGATGCACAGATGCCGGTTAAGGGATGGGCATTCAAGGACGGGGTGGGGCTGTCGCGCGTGGAAGTGCTGGTGGATGGCCGCTACGTTACGGACGCGGTGTACGGGCGCACGTTCGATATCCGTCCGGCCTGGCCGCAGTCGACCGATCCGCAGCATCCGCAGGTGGGCTTCGACGCGCGCATCGACACCACCACCCTGGCACCCGGCCGGCACTGGCTGGGCCTGCGGCTGCACGGTCACGACGGCAGCGTGGAGACATGGCAGGAACAGCCGTTCGTGGTGCCTGCGCGGTAGGGCGACAGCTGCCGGGATTCCGGTTGGTGAGGCCGGGCCTGGGCGCTCAGGGAACGGCGAAACCGGCCTGCCGCAGCAGCCCGCACAGTGCGATCAGCGGCAGCCCGACCAACGCGGTGGGATCGCGGTTCTCGATCGCGTCGAACAGGGCGATCCCCAGGCCCTCGCATTTGAAGCTGCCGGCGCAGTCGAGTGGCTGTTCGGCGTCCACGTAGCGCGCGACCTCCGCCGCCTGCAGATCGCGGAAGCGCACGCTGGTGGTGTCCACTGCGTGCAATTGCTCCGCATTACGCATCAGGCAGATCGCGGTGTGGAAGTGCACCATCTTGCCGGACATGGCCGCCAACTGCGCCTGCGCGGCCGGCACACTGCCGGGCTTGCCCAATGGATGGCCGTCCAGATCGGCGACCTGGTCCGATCCGATCACCCAGGCGCCCGGGTACCGCTTGGCGACCTCCGCTGCCTTGGCTGCCGCCAGCCGCACCGCCAGCGCACGTGGAGGCTCGCCAGCCAGCGGCGATTCATCCACGTCGGGCCGTACGCAGTCGAAGGGCAGGGCCAGCCGTTGCAGCAGCGCGCGGCGGTAGGGGGACGTAGAAGCCAGCAGCAGGGTGCTCATGCGGCATGATGACAGTCTGGGCGGGCCAGTCTGGCCCCTGCGCGGCCCCTGCGACAACCCTGAAGTCATCGGCATTTGACAGGGGCGGCGGCGATCCTTAACATTCAGCGGCTTATGTCCGCGAACGTGCCCGAAACGCTGGATGCTTGGCGGATGGTCGCAGCGCGAAGGCGCTTCGACGGCCAAGTCGATCTGGCTCAATTCACCCGCCTGCAAGGCCTCGTTGCCGATGCGGAAGGTCAGTGCACGTTTGCGCTGGAATTCTCGCACGACGACATCCTGCGGGTATCCTATGTGGAATTGACCATCGATACCGAGCTGCCGCTGATCTGTCAGCGCAGCCTGCAGCGTTTCCTGCTGCCGGTGAAGCTGGTGCAGAAGATCGGCCTGATCCGCGAGGAAGACGAGGAATCGTCGCTTCCGGAAGACTTCGAGGCTTTGCTGGTGCCGGTAGATGGCCAGTTGGCACCGTTGGAGCTGGTCGAGGACGAGTTGGTGTTGGCGGTTCCGGTCGTAGCCCTCTCGCCCGATGGCGAAGCAGTCGAGCGCGAATGGGCACCGACGAAGGAAGAAACGGACAAGGTCAACCCGTTCGCGGCGCTGGCCTCTCTGAAGAAAAAAGATCCGTGATGTCGAGTTCGCTCGACTGACGAATTTGCAGCCGGGTATCGTCGGCGGCTGCGGCGAAAGCGAAAAGTGTGCTGGACGCTGGCGTCCTGTGCGACGAAACGACGAAGAAAATCGAACCGAGTTTGGAGCAATCCCATGGCTGTGCAGAAATCCCGTGTTACCCCGTCCCGCCGCGGCATGCGCCGTGCGCATGACGCCCTGAGCGCAAAGCAGCTGTCGACCGACCCGACCACGGGCGAAGTGCATCTGCGTCACCACATCACTGCCGATGGTTTCTACCGCGGCAAGAAGGTCATCCAGACCAAGACTTCTTCCGTCGAAGAAGATTGATGTGAGTGAAGGCCGCTGCCGTCCAGGCAGCGGCCTTTGCCGTATCTTCCCGGGTTACCGTCTGCGGTTACCCGCGCAACAGGAATGTCGATGAGCAAGCGGATCTACTCGAGGATCGCGGGCACCGGTAGCTATTTGCCGGAGAAAGTGCTGACCAACGCCGACCTGGAACGCATGGTCGAGACGTCGGACGAGTGGATCGTTTCGCGCACCGGCATCAAAGAGCGGCACATCGCCGCTGATGAAGAAACCACCAGTGACCTCGGCTACCACGCTGCGGTAAAGGCACTGGAAGCAGCCGGCATCGATGCCAGCCAGCTGGACATGATCGTGGTCGGTACCACCACGCCCGATCTGATTTTCCCGTCCACCGCGTGTCTGATCCAGGCCAAGCTCGGTGCGAGCGGTTGCCCCGCTTTCGACGTCAATGCCGCCTGTTCCGGCTTTGTGTTCGCGTTGAGCGTGGCCGACAAATTCATTCGTTCCGGTGATGCACGCCACGTGCTGGTCATCGGTGCGGAAACCCTCACCCGTATCGTCGACTGGAAAGACCGCACGACCTGCGTGCTGTTCGGTGACGGTGCCGGTGCGGTGGTGCTGAAGGCCGATGAAGAGACCGGCATCCTCAGCACCCACCTGCATTCGGATGGCAGCAAGAAAGAACTGCTGTGGAATCCGGTCGGCATCTCCGTCGGGTTCGGCAAGGGTGAAGAAGCCCGCGGCGCGATCCTGATGAAGGGCAACGACGTTTTCAAGTACGCAGTGAAGGCGCTGGACTCGGTCGTCGATGAAACCCTGGCAGCCAACGCGCTGACCAAGGACGACCTGGACTGGCTGATCCCGCATCAGGCCAACCTGCGCATCATCGAAGCGACGGCCAAGCGCCTGGACCTGTCGATGGACCAGGTAGTGGTGACGGTCGACCAGCACGGCAACACCTCGTCGGCTTCGGTGCCGATGGCGCTGGATCACGCGGTGCGTTCGGGCCGTGTGGAGCGTGGTCAACTGCTGCTGTTGGAAGCCTTCGGTGGCGGCTTCACGTGGGGTTCGGCGCTGCTGCGTTATTGATAACCCTCTGTCACGACATCGTTATATCGTCGTTGCGGCCCTTCGGGGCCGTAGTGCGTTATGGAGAAACCCCATGGTCGAACCCATCACCCTCGAAGGCCAGCGCGCTTGGCTGAAACAGTACGGGGAAGGCAGTCGCGCCGTTGCGCTGGGCCTGCTCAATTTCATCGCCAATCGCTTCCATCTGGATGCACTGCGCCCGCCGCCGCACCGCGGGGGTGATGCCGCTGCGCGTACCGAGGCGCGTCGGTTGGGTGAGTTGCAGGCGCAAGGGGTGAACGTGCCCGCCGTGCTGGGCAGTGGTCACGCCGCGCTGGTGCTGGGCGACAACGGCAGCTCGTTCAATACCTGTCTGCGAGAGGCCGATGACGCCGGTCGTGATCGGCTGGTGGCTGCTGCGATGCAGGCCATGGCGGACGCACATGCGCAAGGTGCCTACTTCGGTCAACCGCTGCCGCGCAATCTCACGTGGGATGGCGAGCATGTCGGCTTCATTGATTTCGAAGAAGATCCGCTGGAAGTGATGGACCTGGCGCAGGCGCAGGCCCGTGACTGGCTGATGTTCGGCTACGGCGTGGCCAAGTATTACGCTGACCGGCCGCAGCAGTTGCAGGCGTTGATGGCCGCAGCGATGGACGGCGCGAACGAACCCGTGCGTGAGCACGCGCATGCGGTGACCGGCCGCCTGCAGCACGTCGCCAAGGCCAGCAAGAAGCTCGGTCGCTCGGCGCGTGCGCTGGCCAACGCCATCCTGATCGTGCACGGGGCTACCACGCTGGGCGTGCTGATGGTGCTGATGGTGTGCGTGGACTGGCTGGCCGACGGCCACCTGGACCTGCTTGAACTGCTGACCTGACCGACCGGGCTGGCGGCCTACGGCCGAGCCGACCTCCCGGCAGAACCTAGGGTAGAGCCGACTTCAGTCGGCTGCCTTGCCCGCCGCGCGCCGCACACATTCCGCCGAGCACGGCTCGGCGCTACCACCGCACCCAGCTTCCCGGCAGAGCCGACGGTAGAGCCGACTTCAGTCGGCTGCCTTACCTCCCGCGCGCCGCATACATTCCGCCGAGCACGGCTCGGCGCTACCACCTGCGAGCTCCCGCCCGTGCCCCGGTGCGCCCCCTGCATACGCGCACGTACAGACGGCCGACGGCAATCGCCTTTATCATGGCCTGCTTCGATTAAACCAAGCGGATGACCGCGTGACCGATTCCACTCTTGCGTTCGTGTTCCCCGGCCAGGGCTCCCAGTCTGTGGGCATGCTGGCCGAGTTGGCTGAGCTGCACCCGCAGGTGCGTGAGGCGTTCAGCGAAGCATCCGATGGCGCCGGCGTCGACCTGTGGGCGCTGTCCCAGGGTGGTCCGGAGGAAATGCTCAACCGCACCGAATACACCCAGCCGGCCCTGCTGGCGGGCAGCATCGGGGTGTGGCGCACATGGCAGGCCCTCGGCGGCGCACAGCCTGCCGTGCTGGCCGGCCACAGCCTGGGTGAGTACACCGCGCTGGTTGCCGCTGGGGCGCTGAGCCTGCACGACGGTGCCCACCTGGTGCGCCTGCGTGGCCAACTGATGCAGGAAGCCGCGCCGGCCGGCGTGGGCGCCATGGCTGCCGTGCTCGGCGCCGAAGACGCCCTGGTGCTGGAGGTCTGTGCCGAAGCCGCTGGCAGCCAGGTGCTGGTGCCGGCCAACTACAACTCGCCCGGCCAGATCGTGATCGGGGGCGACGCCGCTGCAGTGGATCGCGCGCTGGCGCTGCTCGCTGAGAAGGGCGTGCGCAAGGCGGTCAAGCTGGCTGTCAGCGTGCCCTCGCATACCCCGTTGATGCGCGAAGCTGCCAACCGCCTGGCCGAAACCATGCGCGGCCTGGCCTGGCAGGCGCCGCGCCTGCCGGTGGTGCAGAACGTGGATGCCAAGGTGCATGACGGCGTGGAAGCCATCGCCCAAGCGCTGGTGCAGCAGTTGTACCAGCCGGTGCAGTGGACGGGCTGCGTGCAGGCGCTGGCCTCACGCGGTGTCACCCGCATCGCCGAATGTGGCCCGGGCAAGGTGCTGACCGGCCTGATCAAGCGTATCGACAAGACCATCGACGGCCGTTCGCTGGCTACCCCGGGCGACGTTGAAGCCGCCCGTGAGGCATGGTCGGCCTGACCCCTTCCCGTTACCCGCCGCGCCGTGCCGTCCTGGCAGGGCCGTGCGCGGGTTACCGAACTGTTTCGAGGACTCCATCATGAGCAAGCCCCTGCAGGGTGAAATCGCACTGGTCACCGGCGCAAGCCGCGGTATCGGTGCCGCCATCGCCGATCTGCTGGCCGCCCAGGGCGCCACGGTGATCGGCACGGCCACCACCGATTCCGGCGCTGCCGCCATCGGCGAGCGTCTGGCGGCACAGGGCGGCCATGGCCGCGCGCTGAACGTCACCGACGCCGCTGCGCTGGACGCCGTGCTGGCCGACATCGCCAAGGAATTCGGCGCGATCAGCATCCTGGTCAACAACGCCGGCATCACCCGCGACAACCTGCTGATGCGCATGAAGGAAGAGGACTGGGCGTCGATCATCGACACCAACCTGACCAGCGTGTTCCGCACCAGCAAGGCCGTCATGCGCGGCATGATGAAGGCCCGCAAGGGCCGCATCATCAACATCGCCTCGGTGGTGGGTGTGACCGGCAATGCCGGCCAGGCCAACTACGCCGCGGCGAAGGCCGGCATCATCGGCTTCTCCAAGTCGCTGGCCAAGGAGATCGGCTCGCGCGGTGTGACCGTCAATGTCGTCGCGCCGGGCTTCATCGATACCGATATGACCAAGGCATTGCCGGACGAAGCGCGCGCTGCGCTGGTAGGCAACATCGCCCTGGAACGCCTGGGTTCGCCGGAGGATATCGCCCATGCGGTGGCCTTCCTGGCCAGCCCGGCGGCAAACTACATCACCGGAGAAACCCTCCATGTGAACGGCGGCATGTACATGCCGTAAGCACCGGGCGCACGGACCGCGCCGCAAGTGGTTGATCTGGATCGCATTTTGCAAGCATGCAAGGCGCTGCCGGTTTCCACTACACTATCCCACGGCCATCGCCACCGATGGCGTCTTTTTTGAACCACTACTCCATCTGGAGCGATACCCCATGAGCACCATCGAAGAACGCGTCAAGAAAATCGTCGTCGAACAGCTTGGCGTCAAGGAAGAAGAAGTCGTCACCACCGCATCGTTCGTCGATGACCTGGGTGCCGATTCGCTGGACACCGTTGAACTGGTGATGGCGCTGGAAGAAGAGTTCGAGTGCGAAATCCCGGACGAAGAAGCGGAGAAGATCACCACCGTCCAGGCGGCGATCGACTACGTCAAGGCACACATCAAGAACTGATGTACGGCCGCTGGTGCGCGGAGACGGCCTGCCGTACCCGCGCACGGCACCCCATGGGGCCGCGCATGCGGCCCTGTGTGTTTGCATGGTTCCACAAACTGAGCACCACCCCGCGTCATACCCGCACCACCTTCGGGTCAGGAGAGAGCAATGAAGCGTCGCGTCGTCGTTACCGGCATGGGCATGGTTTCGCCACTGGGCAATGACCTGGCCAGCAGCTGGCAAGGTATCACCGAGGGCCGTTCGGGCATCGGCCCGCTGACCCACGTTGCAGACTCCTACCTGGACCGTTTCACCACCAAGATTGCAGGTGAGGTCAAGGATTTCGACATCACCGCCGACAACGAACTGTTCGGCAAGTACCGCGTGTCCGGCAAGGACGCGAAGAAGATGGATCCCTTCATCCACTACGGCCTCGGCGCATCGTTCATGGCGCTGGCCGATTCGGGTCTTGAGATCAACGAAGGCAATGCCGAGCGCATTGGCGCCATCGTCGGCGCCGGCATCGGCGGCCTGCTGGGCATTGAAGAACAGACCATCGACTTCCACGAAGGCAAGAAGATCTCGCCCTTCTACGTGCCGAAGACGATCATCAACATGTTGCCGGGCCAGCTGAGCATCATCGCCGGCCTGAAGGGCCCGTCGTTCTCGGCGGTGTCTGCGTGCGCCACGTCGAACCATTCCATCGGCACCGCGATGCGCATGATCCAGTACGGCGATGCCGACGTGATGGTCGCCGGTGGCGCCGAGCGGGGCTCCTCGCCGACCGCACTGGGCGGCTTCTGCGCGATGAAGGCGATGTCCACCCGCAATGATGCCCCGACCGAAGCGTCGCGCCCGTGGGACAAGGACCGCGATGGCTTCGTGCTGGGCGATGGCGCCGGCATCCTGATCCTGGAAGAGTACGAGCACGCCAAGGCACGCGGCGCGAAGATCTACTGCGAACTGGCCGGCTTCGGTGCCAGCTCGGATGCGTACCACATGACCGCCCCGGCAGAGAGCGGCGAAGGCGCCGCGCGCTGCATGGTCGCGGCCATGAAGGACGCGGGCGTCAACCCGGATCAGATCGGTTACCTCAACGCGCACGGCACCTCCACGCCGCTGGGCGACCTGGGCGAGACCATGGCGATGAAGACCGCTTTCGGCGACCACGCCTACAAGATGCTGGTCAGCTCCACCAAGTCGATGACCGGCCACCTGCTCGGCGCCGCCGGCGGCGTGGAAGCCATCTTCTCCGTGCTGGCCCTGCAGGACGGCGTGATCCCGCCGACCATCAACCTGCACCAGCCGGGCGAAGGCTGCGACCTGGACTACGTGCCCAACGAAGCGCGCCAGGCCAAGGTCGACGTGGTGATGTCGAATGGCTTCGGATTCGGCGGCACCAACGGCACCCTGGTATTCAAGCGCGCCTGAGCGCTACCGCCAAGCTACGGTAGAGCCGACTTCAGTCGGCTGCCGTAGCCCTCAGGGCGGCCGCCACTGCCCGCCCCTGGTAGAGCCGACTTCAGTCGGCTGCCGTAGCCCGCAGCGCGGCCGCCACCGCCCGGCCCTGGTAGAGCCGACTTCAGTCGGCTGCCGTAGCCTTCGGTGTGACAACTACCGCTTCGCTCGCCGAGCATGGCTCGGCGCTACCCTCCAGGCTCAGGCTTCCGCACCATGCCCGATCCGACCCCACGCTCAGGCTTCCGCGCCATGCCCGATCCGATCCTGATCCAGTCCCTGAGCACCCCCGTCGATCTCCTCGCCCTGCAGCAGGCCGACCCGACGCGGTTCCCGTTGCTCATGGAATCCACGGCATCGGGCACCGCCCAAGGCCGCTGGGACCTGCTGCTGGTCGCAGGCGAGGAATACCAGCGCCTGGACGCCGACGGCGTCACCCGCGACCACCACGGCCGCGCGCACGACGGCAGCTTCCTCGACGCCCTGGACGGCGCGTGGCACGCCGAGCGTCTCCCGTCGTCCACCGACCGCAGCCTGCCGTTCCGCGGTGGCTGGGCGCTGCTGCTGGACTACGAACTGGCCAGCCAGATCGAAACCGTGCTGCCGCCGATGCCCCGTACAGACGGCCAGCCCACCGCGCTGGCCCTGCGCTGCCGCGCCGCGGTGCTGCACGACCACCAGCAAGGGCGAAGCCACCTGATCGCCGAAGCCGGCCAGGAAGCGGTGCTGGAGGCCCTGCGCGCGCAGCTGACGCAGCCGCAAGCCGAAGCAGGGGAGGGCTGGCAACCGCCCGTCAGCGTCGAAGAAGACGCGCCCACCCGTTTCACCGACGGCGTGCGCCGGATCATCGACTACCTGCGTGCCGGCGACGTGTTCCAGGTGAACCTGTCGCGGCGCTGGTGCGCACGCTTCGCCGAGCCGGTGAGCCCGCAGGCGCTGTACGCCCAATTGCGCCGCGCCAACCCCGCGCCGTTCGCCGGCCTGTTCACCGGCCATGGCCGTCACGTGGTCAGCTCATCGCCCGAACGGCTGGTATCGGTGCACGGTGGCCATGCCCAGACCCGCCCGATCGCCGGCACCCGTCCGCGCTTCGATGGCGACGACGATGCCGCCCGCATCCAGGAGCTCGTCGGCCACCCCAAGGAACGCGCCGAACACGTGATGCTGATCGACCTGGAGCGCAATGACCTGGGCCGCATCTGCACCCCCGGCAGCGTGGTGGTGGACGAACTGATGACCGTGGAAAGCTACGCCCACGTGCACCACATCGTCAGCAACGTCAGCGGCCAGCTGCGTGCGGAGGTAACGCCCGGCCAAGTGATCGCCGCCACCTTCCCCGGCGGTACCATCACCGGCTGCCCGAAGGTGCGCTGCATGCAGATCATCAGCGAACTGGAGCAGGTGCCACGCGGTGCCTACACCGGCGCCTTCGGCTGGCTGAACCGCGACGGCGACCTGGACCTCAATATCCTGATCCGTACCGCCGAAGTGGACGGCCACGAGGTCAGCTTCCGCACCGGCGCCGGCATCGTCGTCGATTCGGAGCCCGACAAAGAACTCGACGAAACCCGGGCCAAGGCCCGCGGACTGATGCGCGCCCTCGGCCAGACCGGCTGACCGCACCCGGTAACGACGGCCGCTTTACCCGGTAACGACGGCCGCTGGCCGTCAGCTGTTGCCCCGGCGCCGCTCACGCCGCGCACGGCTCGGCCTGCACGTTCGCGGTATCCTGTTCTCCTGATTCAAATCCCGAGGTAATCCATGGCGGCAGCCAAGCGCGGGTGTCTGTTTGTCGTAGGTACGCTGATCATCCTGGGCGCCATCGCAGTCGGTGCCGGGGCCTGGTTCTACTACGAACAACGCCAATTCGCCGATACCCCGCTGACCCCCAGCGAGGAGAGCATGGTCATCGCCAGCGGCGATGGCTTCAACACCGTGCTCGGCAAGCTGCGCACCGCCGGCGTGGACGAAGGCCAGGACGCGCAGTGGCAACTGCTCGCGCGCCAGCTCGATGCTGCCGGCAAGCTGAAAGTAGGCGAGTACGCGCTGGACGCGTCGCTGACTCCGCGCGAGCTGTTGCTGCGCATGCGCCAGGGACGCGTACTGCAGCACCGCCTGACGATCATTGAAGGCTGGAACATCCGCCAGGTGCGCGCCGCGCTCAAGCGCGCTACGCCGCTGGTGCACACCACCGATGATCTCGATGACAGCGCGCTGATGCAGCGCCTCGGCTTCGGCGGCGAGCACCCGGAAGGCCGTTTCCTGCCGGAAACCTACGTCTACCAGCGCGGCGACACGGATCTGGACGTGCTCAAGCGTGCGCATGCCGCCATGGAGAAGGCCCTCACCGAGGCCTGGGAAAATCGCGCCGACGACCTGCCGATCAACTCGCCGTACGAGCTGCTCACCCTGGCCTCGATCATCGAGAAAGAAACGGCCTTGGCCAGCGAGCGTCCGCAGATCGCGGGGGTGTTCGCCCGTCGCCTGAAAATGGGCATGCGCCTGCAGACCGACCCCACGGTGATCTACGGCATCGGCCCGGCCTACGACGGCAACATCCGCCGCGTGCACCTGACCACCGACACGCCGTACAACACCTATACCCGCACCGGCCTGACGCCGACCCCGATCGCCATGCCCAGCCGTGATGCGCTCAATGCGGCCGCGCAGCCAGCGCCCGGCAACACGCTGTACTTCGTGGCGGTGGGCGATGGCAGTGGCGCGCACATTTTTTCGGCCAGCTATGCAGAGCACAACGTGGCCGTAGCGCGTTACCTGCAGCAGCTGCGCCAGAACCGCAGCAAGGAGATCCCGGCGCAATGAGTTCCGCGCTACTGCGCCACCCGCGTTTCGTCAGCCTGGAAGGCGGCGAGGGCGCTGGCAAGACCACCGCCATCAATGCCATCCACGCCGCCCTGCGCGCGCGCGGACACGAGGTCGTGCTGACCCGTGAACCCGGCGGGACGCCCCTTGCCGAGCGCATCCGCGCCATCGTGCTCAAGCCCGACGCCGACATCGCCGACGAACCGCTGAGCGCCGAGGCCGAGCTGCTGCTGGTATTTGCCGCACGCGCCCAGCACGTGCGCCAGATCATCCAGCCCGCCCTGCAGCGCGGTGCCTATGTGGTGACGGATCGGTTCACCGATTCCAGCTATGCCTACCAAGGGGGCGGCCGTGGGCTGGAGGCCGACTGGATCGCCGACCTGGAGCGCCGCGTGGTCGGTTTGCTGCCCGGCCTGACGCTGCTGCTCGACGTGGATGTGGATGTCGGCCGCGCACGCGCCAACAGCCGCGACATGTGGCCGGACCGCATCGAAAACGAGCAGGACGATTTCTTCCAGCGCGTACGTGAAGTCTTTCGCGACCGCGCCCGCCACGATGCACAGCGGTTCGCGCTGATCGATGCCAGCCAGCCGCAGGACCGCGTCGCTGCCGATGTGGTGGCGCGCGTTGAGCAGTGGCTGCACGAACAGGAGCGCGCATGAGCACGACACCCCTCCACGGATTCTCACCGTGGCAGCAGCGCGCCTACGACCAGATGATTGCCGCACTGGATGCCGGGCGCCTGGGCCATGGCCTGCTGATCTGCGGACCGGCCGGGCTGGGGCAGCGTGCCGTGGCCGATGCGTTGGCGCTGCACGTGCTGAGCCAGGGCGGTGGCCCGCAGGCCGAGCGTACCCGGCAGCTGATTGCCGCCGGCACCCACCCGGACCTGCAGATCATCAGCTTCATTCCCAACAAAAGCGGCGACAAGCTGCGCACCGAGATCGTCATCGAACAGGTGCGCGAGATCGGCCAGAAGCTCTCGTTGACCCCGCAATACGGCGTCGCCCAGGTGGTCATCGTGGATCCCGCCGATGCGATCAACCGCGCGGCCTGCAATGCGCTGCTGAAGACCCTGGAAGAACCGCAGCCCGGCCGCTACCTGTGGCTGGTGAGCAGCGATCCGGCACGGCTGCCACAGACCGTGCGCAGTCGCTGCCAGCGGCTGGAGTTCAAGCTGCCGCCGCGCGAAGAAGCGCTGGCTTGGCTGCAACAGCAGGGGCACCGTGAAATCGATGCCCTTGAAGCGCTGGACGCCGCGCGCGGCCACCCCGGGCTGGCCGATTCCTGGCTGCGCGAAGAGGGGCTGGAGCTGCGCCGCGAAGTCACCAAGGACCTGGAACAGCTGGCTGCCGGCCGCACCGGAGCCGTAGCGCTGGCGCAGAAGTGGACCGGCGATGACGATGCCGCGCTGCGTCTGCGCTTCGCGGCGGACCTCGCGTTGGCCCAGGCCAGCAGCGATGGCTTGACCGCGCCGGAGCGATTGCACAAGCTGGCAGCCTGGTTCGACGCTGCCAACCGGACCCGCGACCTGCTGCGCACCACCGTGCGCGCGGACTTGGCCGTGGTGGAACTGTTGCTGGCCTGGAACAAGGTCAACGAACGGCAGCACCCAAGGGGTAATCGATGAGTGCCACCAACGCCCGACAGGGCATCCTGTCCCTTGCCGTCAAGGACAAGGCCGCGCTGTACAGCGCCTACATGCCGTTCGTGAAGAATGGCGGCGTGTTCGTGCCTACGCCCAAGCGCTACTTCCTGGGTGATGAAGTGTTCCTGCTGCTGACCCTGCCCGATTCCAGCGAGCGCCTGCCGGTGGCTGGCAAGGTGATCTGGGTGACCCCGGCCGGAGCGCAGGGCAATCGCACGGCGGGCATCGGCGTGCAGCTGGCCGACGGCCAGGAAGGGGAGAGTGTGCGGCACAAGATCGAGACGCTGCTGGCGGGTCTGACCACGTCGGAAAAGCCGACGCACACGATGTGAAATCGGCAATGTGAAAAGTGTTGACGCTCTCGGAAAAGTTCCTATAATGAGCGGCTCAGCAGCATCGGGCGGTTAGCTCAGCGGTAGAGCATTGCCTTCACACGGCAAGGGTCACAAGTTCGAACCTTGTACCGCCCACCATGATTCAGTCGAAAAAGCCTCCGGAAACGGGGGCTTTTTTGTGTCTGTGGGGCTGAGACGTGGGCGATGCGGAAGATGACAAAGAAGTCGCGGGAAATAACTGCCTTGGAGAGAATGCGACCGCCAAGTCGTCGCGCCGGACGCTGATTCGGCGCCGCAGGGTAAATGCGATTTGCAGGCAGCGGATTTCTATCTTCGACCCATCTTTCCAGTAAAAAAGCCGACTGTCCCGATGACCGTGAGCACGGCGGACTCGCGGAGGGCTGATTCGCTCGATGGGTACGTTGCGTGAACCACGTCAAAACGCGACTATGCAGGCACTGCCAATGGAAGGGGGTGCGGTATGTTGAAGATTCCGAAGAAAGTCTTGGATCGATGGCCCACGACGGTCAAGCCGCTGGTCGCCGTAGCGATATCCCACAAAACAAAAGATGTGTCCGAAGCGGATACCGTAACGCTGGTAAAAGACATGCTGGCCGAGGTATTCGGCTATGACAAATACAACGAACTGACCAGTGAGCAGCAGATCAGGGGCACCTTCTGCGACTTGGCCGTCAAGATCGACGGAAAGATCCGCGTCCTTATCGAAGTTAAAGCTGCTGCCATTGCGCTCAATGAGACGCATCTAAGGCAAGCGATCAACTACGGCGCCCATGAAGGCATCGAGTGGATAGTGCTGACCAACGCGCTGGAGTGGCGCCTTTACCGGATCAAGTTTGGTCAGCCCATTGAGTACGAACTTGTTTCATCGTTCTGCGTTGCAGATGTGAATCTGAAGAACGAGGAAGATCAGCGCCGCTTGTTCCTGCTCTGCAGGGAGGGCATCACGTCCGACGCGATGGGCCTCTATCACCAGCACATCTCGGTGCTCAACAAGTTCACCGTGGCCCAGGTGGTATTGGGTGAGCCCGTTGTTGCAGTCGTGCGCCGAGAGCTTCGCCGCCTTTTCCCTGAACTCAAGATCGAGTCCGAGGCAATTGTTGAATTGCTGAACAACGAGATCCTCAAGCGAGAGGTATTGGACGGAGAGAAGGTCAAGGACGCCCAACTGCGGATACGCAAGGCACAGTCGAAGAGCGCGAAGGAGCAAGCCAGCAGGCAATCCGTGCGTGAAGCTCAGGCCGTGCCCGAGGCCTGACATAAAGAAGGTGCGCCGTTCATCAACTGTCCGAGAAAAGCCCGAATGAGGCTGGTTCGTTGGTCCCGTGCGATGCAGTAGAAAAGCGTTAGCTCAAGCACGCCCGGTGAGCCGCCGGGCTTTGCTTTCTGATCAAACCCTGAGCCGAATTGGATCTTAGCGAAACGAGCTAATCGTCAGCCATTCCGTTTTCTTGGGTCGAGTTGCTTGGTGCGCGTACGCTTGAACCTGGGTCCCTTTTACGTCTCTTTCGGGACTTGCTCTCCACGGACGCCATTACCGCATCCGGCACGTCGATGACGACGTGCAGGCCGAGCTCAGTCAGCACGGTGAAGAGCTTCTCCCACTGAACGGTGCCGCCGCCACGTTCCACTTTGGCGAGGAAGTTCTCGCTGACGCCGATTCCTTCAGCGGCGTAATCCTGCCGCATGCCTTGCTGCTTGCGCGTGGCGCGCACCAAGGGTCCTAGATCCTCGGGTCGGTGCAGCCTTATCTTCATCGGGAATCCTTGCGATCGTGCGGATTTTCAGCTTCATCGACGTCGGCGGGTGATTTTCCCCACGATCGTAAGGATTTTCAGTTCAGCCCACGTGTGCCGGGTTGTTGGGTCTGCGGAAGCTTGCGTAGGTCGGGCCATGGATGTCGAGCTTCATCAGCCTCGTTGCGTGTCGCATGCTCCTCGTGCCAATGAACACGCCCTCTCAGCGCCTCTGCGAGGAAAGGTCGAGTGCAGGGGAAACGCGTCGATTCGACCTGATGCGATGGGCACGCATCCGCAACTGCTACTTCCCAACTTTCCTCATGGACGCAGGCACTTACCGCTGCGCACGATAGCCACGCTGTCACCACGGGGTGGCAGCCGGGATTGGCATCCTGTCAGAAGAAATCCGTGAAGCTCTGTTATGCCTTCTGGGCACGGCGGAGAATGCACTGCACTGCCCAACGGTTACACGGTGGGCGGTGCGGGGGATCCCTGATCCGCCGGTTTCTCGATTTCTTCTCCGGTATGCCAACCCGCATCGTCCGCCACCTTGCGCACTCGCGCGGGTGGCCTCAACGCATGCGAGGTCCTATCGATGACAGCCGAACAGCCCTTGGGCAGCGCGCGTGTGGCGGCGCTGCTGGGCGAGCAGATCCACGACGTGCCGTCTTGTTTCATTACAAAGCTGGAGCGTCGGCTGCAGGAGTTTGAACGGCTGATGCCCGTGGTAGATCATCTCAGCCATCGAAGGGTCGTGCCCGCTGCGCCGGCCGCCGTAACCCCGTCTTTCGAGGACCTGGAGCGGCACGGTAAGGTCGCCGTTCCCCTGCGCGTGATGCAGGCACTCGATGCGGCACTGGAGATTCTCCATGCCGAACAGATAGCGCGGCGCGATGGCGATGACGGCACATTGTTGGGTGATCATCTGCTGGAGGGGTTGCTGATCGCCGGCCGCGAGTTGATCAAGTCATCGGCAGGCACGCAGTTGTCCCTGCGATGACGGGTTCCTCACCGTCCAGTTCGAAAGCGCGCGCACGCGTGGCCTGATCCAGAGCGCGTCACCGACGCGCCGTAGATGCTGGTTGCGATGCCTTGATGGCATGGAATCTGAGGGGTGTCGCTGGCTCGTGGGAAGCGGGACGGCCAGCGGCCGTCACTACCGAAAGCTGAGGCGTAGCCGGAAGCCAAAACGCATACGGGGCCGCATCCGTTGGGATGCGACCCCGTTACCTGCTTACTTGGGCAGCGCGTACGCCACCACGTAGTTGCCGCGCGGGGTATGCATGAAGTGGTGTCCCGTTGCGGTGATCACCAGATACTCCCGGCCGCCTTCTTCGTAGATCATCGGCATGGCTTGGCCGCCGGCGGGCAGCGGGGCCGACCACACGGTCTTGCCGGTGGTGATGTCGATGGCGCGGATCAGGTCATCGGTGGCTGCGGCGATGAACACCAAGCCGGATTTGGTCACCACCGAGCCACCGTTGTTCGGTGTACCGATGACGATCGGCAAGCCGGTCGGCAGGCCGAACGGGCCGTTATTGCGGGCGGTGCCCAACGGGCGGTCCCACACGGTGCGGCCATCGCGAACGTCAATCGCGCGGATGCCGCCGTACGGGGGTTCCTTGCACAGCATGCCGGTGAACTTCATCTGCCAGCCGGCGTTGACGTCCACCGCAACCGGCAATCCTTCCTGCGGATCACCAGCGCCTTCGCCGTGTGCCTTGTAGCCCGGATCGTTGATGATCTGCGGCGCCTTCCAGCCCTTCTTGTCGGCCTCTGCACGCGTCACCAGACGGGTGTAGTTCGGCATGTCGTTGTAGTTGGCGATGATCAGGCCACGGGCCGGATCCAGCGCGACGCCACCCCAATCCGATCCACCGTTGTAGCCGGGATAATTGATGATCGGCTTGTCCACGCTGGGCGGGGTGTACTGACCGCGATAATCCGCCTGGTGGTACTGGATACGGCACGCCAGCTGATCCAGCGGCGTCAGACCCCAGGTTTTCTCCGGCGTCATGTCACCCTTGGCCAGGCTGTTGAACAGCGAGAACGGCTGCGTTTTCGAGCGCGCTGCCGGCTCGAACCCACCCTGCGGTACAGCGCGTTCTTCCACCGGGAACAGCGGCTTGCCGGTCTCGCGGTTGAGCACGTACACGTCACCGCTCTTGGTCGGGAAGATTACGGCCGGCACGCGCGTGCCATCGGCCTGCGGATAATCGAACAACGTAGGCGGTGAGCCCGGATCGTTGTCCCATACATCGTCGTGCGTGTTCTGGAAGGTCCAGCGCGGCTGGCCGGTTTCCACGTCCAGCGCGGTCAGCGACGGCGAATATTTAAGCTCTTCTGGTGTGCGCTCGGAGGAATAGTAATCACCCGACGCATTGGCCACCGGCAGGTAGACCAGGCCCAGCTTGTTGTCGCCGGTGAACGAGCTCCATACATCCGGCGAACCGCGCTTGTAGACGTCCGTGCCGGTACGCGGTGCCGTATCCATCGGCGTTGCAGCGTCCCACGCCCACTTCGGCTTGCCGGTGCGCACGTCGTACGCCTTGGTTACGCCGGACGGGCCGTACGCGCGCTGGCCGTCGATGGTGGTGTGGCCAACGATCAACGTATCGCGCACCACGACAGGTGCGGAGGTGATGGCCACGTAGCCCTGGTAGACCTCGCCCATGCCTTCGGTCAGTTTCACTTCGCCGTTGTTGCCGAAGGATGCGCAGCGCTTGCCGTCACGTGCATCCAGTTCGATGATCCGTGCATCCAGTGTGCCCACGATGATGCGGGCCGCGCAGGCACCACCGGTGGCGGCGACGTCGGTGTTCGGCGCGGCGGCGGGCTCTGCGAAGTAAGCCAGCGAGCGGCAGGCCGGGGTATACGGCACGGCCTTGGAGGTCACGCCGGGGTCGAAGGTCCACTTGGTCTTGCCGGTGGCGGCGTCCAGTGCGGTCACCGTGTTGAGATAACCGCAGACGAACAGCGAATCGCCGATTTTCAGCGGCGTGTTCTGTACACCCCAGCGCGAATCTGTGGGTGTCTTGCCGACTTCCGCGGTCCAGGCAACGCTCAGATTCTTTACGTTTTCCGGGGTGATCTGACTGGCCAGCGAATAACGCATGGTGGCCTGGTTGCCGCCGTAGCTGGGCCAATCGGAGGAGGGCAGTGCACTGTCGGTGCCTTCGCCGGTACCGGCTTCGAACACGTTGCCGGCGATGGCGGGCACGTTGTCTGCTTCGGTTACGCCGTGCGGCACGAATGCCAGTCCAGTGGCGACCAGGAAACCCGCCACCAGCACGCCGGTCACTACACCGGCCTTGCGGCGGCTGACGCGCGCATGCAGCGTGGGCAGCAGCAGTGAGAACGCAATGGCGAAGACCAGCACCAGCGCAAAGCGCGGCACCCACGCCCAGTAACGCGTACCGGCTTCCCAGATGGTCCACGCCAAGGTGATCAGGAACATGGCGCCAAACCACAGCGAGGCCGATGGTCGCCTGCGTGCCAAGGCGATCGCACTGGCCAGGCTGAGTACGCCGGCGATGGCGTAATACCAGTTGCCGCCCAGTGATATCAGCCAGATACCGCCGCCGATCATGTACAGGCCGAATGCGCCCAGTATCAGTGACAGTAGCCACCTGCCTGCGCGAGTGATGGGTTTTTCCGAGGAGTTCATTTTAATTCCGAGGGAGGTGGACGTCCCTGTGACCCATCCGGACCGTCTTGCGGTGCGTGGTGGAGGGAACCGATGGCCAGGTAACTGCGCGGTTTGCACAGAGGCATGGCGCCAGATGCCATGCCCTCTCCGCATGACCGTGCAAGGCTATGCCTGCCGGGGTGAAGAGGGCATGGAATTTGGACCCTGTTTCATGCGAATGTTTTGCAGCATCAGGCGGCTTGCACGGACGCGGGTTGTTGGCGAAACAACAGGTCGTGTCGAAACCGCTATGCGCCATTTCTTTTGAATAAGCGGAGCGACGACAATGGACAGAACCGACACAGGGAAATCGAACGCTTCGGATTACTACGCATTCCGAATCAAAAAGCGCGACGCTCGCTACATCGCGGCGATTGTGATTTTCTGTTTATCTGGAGCGAGGCCGGGGAGTTGTCCGCCCTGTTTCAGCGACTTGGTGGGTCGGTAATCTAAGCCTCTCTTCGGACCCCTATTCAGCTTCCGTCAAAAATATGAATACGTTCAGCTGATACGCTTTCGGCTTGGTTTAGGCCGCGCAGAAGCGCAAGGAGTTTCATGTCCTTGGAAGCGGTGGTGTACACAAGCCGGGTCAGCAAGCGTATCGACCCCCATGAGCTTCAGGCGCTGGTATCCGATGCCGAAGCATTCAACAGCGGTGCCGATGTCAGCAGCGTGTTGCTGTTCGACGGTGGGCGCTTCCTGCACTATCTCGAAGGCCCTGCCAGGGGCCTCACCGATGCGTATGGCCGCGTGCGGCAAGCCAGCCGCCATACGAACATCATCGAAGTCGCCAAAGGGGTGGCCGGAAAGCGGCTGTTCCGTCACTGGCCGATCAAACGGTTCGATGTAGACAGCATAGTGCTGGGGTCCATCGCACGTGCTGACTGGTCCGGCTTCCTGCAGGGGCACCATCGCCCCGGTGCGGTGGATCACCTGCTCGATGTGGTGAATCGCCGACTGGATCCCGCATAAGGGTTATCCACCCTCATCAGCCTGCACGACATTGACCCGACTCCATCGGCGTGCGATAGAAACGCATGACGCGGGTTACCAACGGAGTTGGGGATGAGTGCAGGGACGATGGCGGTCAGAGGGTATTGGTTGCTGGGCACGCTGGCTGTGGCCGTCGCGATATGGGGCGTGTTTTTCAAGCGCGATGCGGCAGCTGAGAAAGTGGCTACGACACATGCGATGTCGGCCAGTGAAGCTTCATCGGGCGTGTCATCGGATGCTGGGCGTGTGCAGACCCCCGGCACCTCAACCCTACCGCTGGCAGGTGATCCGCAGCCGGGCATGCACGGGTGGGTCCAGGGCTATCCGTGGGATCCGGCGCGGCCCGGAATTGCGATCAGTGAGGCGGATGCAGCGTGGCTGGACAGCCACGGTTTTCCGGGCGTGGATGTGGAGATGCGCCTACGTGGCCTGCCGCTGCCGACGCTGCAGGCTCTGGCCAACAACGGAAATGAGCCTGCCAAGGCAATCTATGCGTACCGCATCGCGCGGCAGGGCGCACCACGCGCACAGGTGCTTGAACTGCTTGAGAGCAGTGCCAGGGCGGGTTCCGTCTATGCATTGAAGACCGCAGGCGATATCCACATGCTGGTGGAGGGGTTCCAAGATCCCGCGATGGCGAACGCCTACTACATGTTGCAGGCACGGGCGGGCGATCAGGCGGGCTTTGCACAAGGCACCCTCATCGACTATCACCTGGCCCCCGAACAACGTTTTCGCGCGCGCGTGCTCGAGCAGGTGCTGTGGGATCGCCTCGCGCTCTCCGAACACGCCGATTCTCCGGTCAGGCCAGGCTATGACGAGTTTGTCGAAACTGTCTTCGCGGCACCGGGCGAAGGCCCTTGATGCAGCGCACCGTGCATTCCGCCTAGATCGATCTAATACTGGAGCCATCAATCCGGTTTGGGGAGGGCAGGGCATGGCGCTGGGCAGGAAACTGATCGCTGTGGCAATGGCAGCAACCCTATCGTTCGGCGCGCTCGCAGCGCCTGCGGGTCAAGACAGCACGAACGCGATGTCTGGCAATCCCATCCTGCCCGGCTGGTACGCCGATCCAGAAGCCGCAGTGTTCGACAATACCTATTGGATCTATCCCACCACCTCGCGCCCCTACGCGGAACAGGTGTTCTTCGATGCGTTTTCCTCGCCGGACCTGGTGACCTGGACCAAGCATTCCGCCGTATTGAAGATCCAAGCCATCAGCTGGGCCAAAGAGGCGCTGTGGGCACCGTCGGTGGTGGAAAAGGACGGCAAGTACTACTTCTTCTTTTCCGCCAATGACATCAAGAACGATGACGAAGTCGGCGGCATCGGGGTCGCCGTGGCGGACAAGCCGGAAGGCCCGTTTCGCGACTATCTGGGCAAGCCGCTGATCGGTACCTTCCATAACGGCGCACAACCGATCGATCAGTTCGTCTTCAAGGATGACGATGGCACGTGGTACCTGATTTACGGCGGCTGGAAACACGCCAACATTGTGCGCTTGAAGGACGACTTCAGTGCTCTGCAGCCGTTGCCGGATGGGACGCTGTACAAGGAAATAACGCCCGCGCCGGAATACGTGGAGGGCTCGCTGATGTTCAAGCGCGATGGACGCTATTACTACATGTGGTCCGAAGGCGGATGGGGGGAGCCGGACTATGCGGTGGCCTACGCCATCGCCGATACACCCACCGGTCCGTTCAAGCGTATCGGCACGATCCTGCAGCAGGATCCGGCCATCGCCACCAGCGCCGGCCACCACTCGGTGATCCATGCGCCGGGCAGCGAAGACTGGTACATCGTCTACCACCGCCGCCCGTTGGGTGAGACCAGCCGCCACCACCGCGCGACCGCAATCGAGCGCATGTCGTTCGACGCGCAGGGGCACATCCTGCCGGTGAAGATCACGCACGAAGGGGTCAAGGCACATCCGCTGAAGTGACAGGAGGCACTGGGTGCTGGCGTGGGCGGTCGAGCGCATAGGGTGAGCGGCGTGGCGAGCGTGTCGCGTTCAGTCCACTATGCGGATCGACCCTTCTGCTTTTCCACCTGACCACAGGCAACCGCCACCATGGCCGATCCGTACAACAGCGCAGCGCGTCCTTCCACCGGTCACCTGCTGGATGATTCCATGGTCACCACCGCGCTGGAGCTTCCGGGCTTCCGCGTGGTGCGCAACCTCGGCGTGGTGCGCGGCATCACCGTGCGCTCGCGCTCCATCGTCGGCAACTTCCTGGGCGGCATCCAGACCCTGTTCGGCGGCAACATCACCATCTATACCGAACTGTGCGAGCAGGCCCGCGAAGAAACGTACCGGGACATGGTCAAGCACGCGCGCGTCTTGGGCGGTAATGCGGTGATCGCCATGCGCTACGACGCCACCGACATCATGACCGGGCTGACCGAGGTGCTTTGCTATGGCACGGCCGTGGTGGTGGAGCCCATTCGCTGACAGGTCATACGGGACTCTGAATCGGGGCTGGAGGTGCGGGTGGCGTGGGCACCGATCAGGCGGTGCCGCCCCGTGAGATGATCTGAACAACCTCGCTGCAGCGGAGAATGCTTACACATGGACGTCCGCTACACGAGCACGACAGAGGGAATCGACTGGGACGCGCTCGCCGCTCTGTTGAGCCGGGCAGGGCTGGGAAATCGACCTCCCGCAGTGCTCGAATCCCTCTTCCGGCAGAGCCAGGTCACGGTGTTTGCGTACGACGACGGCCAGTTGGTCGGGGCGGCGCGCGCGCTGTCCGATTACACGCTCTGGTCTGTTGTTTTTGATGTCGCCGTAGATCCCGCGTGCCAAGGCAAGGGCATCGGTGCAGCGCTCGTCAAACGCATTCTGCAGTTGGCGGGCACGCCGAATGCCATGCTGAAGTCGAATCCGGGCAAGGAGCGGTTCTACGAGATGCTGGGATTCGAGCTCATGCCGCTGGGGATGGAACGCAGGTCGTGATGTTGTCTTCAGGGCAGGCGCTGCCGCCGTAACCAGCGCGCCGCTTCTGCTTCCGCGTCATCCATCAGCGGCAGGGAATCAACGCGCTCGTCAGGCTCGATCGGGCCGCCATGGACCTGCCCGGTTCGGTCTACGAATGATGTCGTGGTCAGCTGCAACACCGTCCCATCCTGCAGCGTAAAGCCCGCGTTGCCGGTTGAAAGACCATGGGTGGGCGTACAGAAGCTGCGCGTGCGGGCTAGGCCGCGGAAGGCAAGCACCACCGCTTCACCCGAACTGGCGGTGTGATGGGAGCTGAGCACCGCGACAGGTAGCCGGCCAAGATCGCTTACCTGTGCAGCACGCTCGGTCATGCGGTTGCGCCACGCGGTACGGCTGCCATCCCGCCGCTGGAACCAGCCCAGAGTCTGGCCGCGCAGCAGGGGTTCCAGACCGTCCAACATCGGCCACATATTGCCGCCCCGGTTCTCACGAAGATCGACGACCCACGCGTGCACGCCTGCGCGAGTTCCGGCCTGCAACGCATCGGTTATCGAGGCGGTGTAGCGCGCTCGAAGCGCACGGTCGCTACCGAGGAAGCCCGGTACTTGGATAGAGCCGAGGCCACTATCGAGCAGTTTCCACGTCGCGGGCTTGAACACCGCGTGTTCTTGCTGCGGCAGCGCCGCTAGACGATCGGGGTCCAGCAGAACGCTGTGCCGGTCGCCCAACGCTCTCAGCACTTGGCGAATGGCGCGCCGTGCCTCACCGGACGTCGCATCCTCACGGGGCTGCCACTGTGTGCGGAAATCATCGGGGAGTTTCGCGGCGTTGAGTGCATTGCCGGCGATGACGTCCATCGCCTCGCGGTACAGCGCAATGCCCGGCGCAACGGGGGTAGTCGAAGGATGCAAGGTGACGCCCTGCAGTGCATACGCGCCGCCGCCGCGCACCGAGGTAACGACCTCCACGCGCGTCGTACGCGGCGAATGCTCAACGGCCAGCCTCAGGCCTTTCAGGTCGGCAGGCCCCTCGATCCGGCGACGAACTCGATCAAGTCGCCGCCAGCCGTCGTAGGACGCCAGTGATACCAACAGCGTCGTCGAATCGTCCACGCTGCCCGTATCCACGTCGAGCACGTACTGGCTGGCGTCGCCTGCCTCTGGGCGCAGTGCGTACGCGTAGCCGCAGATCTCTCCTGGTTCGGACACAACGCGTATCACCGCGCCGCGTGCGGATTCCGGGCTCCCGGCGAAGCTCTGAGTGCACGGTGCACCGACGTTGGCTATGCCCGTGCGCCACGGCTTCGGTACCGTCCATGCGATCCAGGCAGCGACGCAGAACACGAGCAGTGCGGCTACAGCAGCGGCGGACACCACTAGCCTTCGCAACAGGCCGCGGCGTCGTTTCTTCAAGTGCTTGTGCGCGCGCATGCTGCAACCCATTCCGTCCTTGGCAGAGCGCTCAGTCTACTGCCGCCGCCGCTCGTCATGCTGCAGCTCTGGCGAGTGGAGGATGCGATGAAAGCCGTGCCGGACGTCTATGTCAGCACGGCTGCCAGCGCACCGGATGCGGCTGAGGCCTGCGTTGCTACACTTCCGCGTTGTCAGTGATCTCAGGGAAGCAGGGCAGATGGATGTAGTGCGACATTTTCTCAGCACCGCGGTGGTGGGGGTGCTGGCAGTTGTTGGCGTATCACCGGCATTGGCAGCGCAGCACGGCGTCGAAGGGCCGGCGGTGTACTACGTCAGCCATACGATCAGCAGTGAGACCGCCGAGGATGGTGAGGTCTCCAATATCGGCTATTACCGCGCAGACCTGCACGCGTCGCGTCGCGGATCTGCGCAGCTGGAGCTGGCTCCCCTCTGGACGCAGCAGGTCGATGCGTCGGGCGTGACGCGTTATCTGCTGGATCTGCAGCCAGGCGCGGATGACGAAGTTCTCGATGTACTGACCGACGGGTTTGCCGCGCCGCTGACGAAAGACGGTGAGCCGGGACCGCTGCGTGCAATGGACCAGAACGCCTGGTCGGTGCTGACGAAGGCATCACCCAACGAGGCAGGCGCGTTGCTGGCAACGTATCAGGCTCCCGGCCTGCGCCCGGTGCCGCTGCCTGCATCGGTGGCCGTCGGTGACCGCATCAGCGGCTGGCAACGTATCGAGCCCTACGGCAACCTGAAGACCACGCTGCGCGTCATCGAGGTGACGGACACGGCGGTGTTGATGGGCATGACACTCGACGGCGCGGGCGCGGGCGCGGGCGCGGGCGCGCACGGCGACGGGCGAATGGTGGTACAGCGCGTTGATGGCATGCCGATCGAGCTGCGCATGGAAGTAAACCTTTCGGGCAGCAAGGGACAGCCGGCGACCCGTCATCGTGTCCATCTGGCCGACATGCGCCATGACCTCATGCTGCAGATGGCGGACGAGGTGGAGAGCTACGTCAGCTATGTCGAGCAGATCAATCAGCAGCTTGCCAGGCCGCCCTTCAGCGCGCCGTCCCCGGCGTCGTCTGCGTATACCCACCATCCCGCGCCATTGGGTGCGCTGGAGGACTACATGGTCGGTGCGGAGGTACTTCCCGCACTGGCGCCGCACATGGGGTCGCTGTGGATCCCTGCAGAGACCGGCAGCGGACGGTGGTTGGCCATCGGTGCGCGCATGCCCGCCTCCACCCCTGCAGGCGCGCGTCGAAGCGAGCACGAGCCCATGCTGATGTCGCGGCTGCATACCGTTGAGATGTTGGACGCACAGGCGGCACCGATCATCGGCCTTGAAGCCCGGCTTGTTACGCCGACCTTGTTCTTATCAGGGAGGTACTCGGCCGCACAGAACGAGCTGAGTTTCCCGTTCCACCTGCCGCTCGGTGCTTCGCGCGCGCTGTTGGGGCAGGTGGAAGCCGTACGCATGTCGGTGGATGCCGAGGTCTACGCCTTCGATACGTCGGAGACCCTTGAGGCAGGCGCGCTTGCTACACGCAATCCCGATGCAACGCTGCTGAGGCCCTCTGCCCACCGTGTGACGCTGGTGCAGGGACGGCAGACGTGGAAACAGAAGACGGGGCTGTACACGGTGGTCGTGCCACTCGATTCGGACGGCAAGGAGATGCCATCCGAGCAGATATCGGTCGCTCCGCTGAAACCCGCGCAGCCCAACCGGCTCGCCGAGCTGCCCCTCGCATGGGAGAACAGCACGTTGCCCATCCGCACTGAAATCGCGACGCCCCGGCCGATTGCCCGACTGCAGGTGCGGCACTACCGGTGGACGTCGATCCCCGTCCAGTGGACTTTCCCGATGTATCCCTGACGGCTGGGATGGATGTGCGTTCCGTGGCGTGGTGCCTGCTGGCGGCCTGAGCGGCCGTCAGCGGGCTGACACGCTGTGCCGTACTGTCGCGTCACTCTTCGCCTTGTTGCGAGAGACTCACCCGGCCATCCTGCTCGATGAATCGAAGTTCCGGCTTTCCTTGGTACGTCGTCAGCATGGCGGCGGAGTCGTTCTGATGAATGACAAACAAGGATGCACCCGCATTCTCGTTCGCCACTACCTTGAAGACTTCTTTGCCGTTCCCTGCGCCGTCCAGCGTCAGCACTGCCTCGTCGCCGAGGTCAACGGTGAGGTAGCCTCCGCGCTCATTCCCGTCCGGGCCGTTCAGCAGGATGCCGGATGCAGGCGCCACACGCTCTTCTCTTCTGCCCAGGATCATGGGGCCGTTTACAGGCGCACCTATCTCCACGCGCGATACGCCTGATGCGTCCCTGACGATCAAGCCTCGGGCTTCTATGACGCGAGCCGGGTCGTTTGCCTGATCCGCCCGGTGAAGGGCGAACAACGAGATGCCCACGGCGGTCAGCGAGATTGCACTATTGAGCAAGAGTCCTTTCACAGCCTTCTCCAGAAGTCATGGCGTGGTCGGTCATGATCTGCGATGAGTACTGCGTGCAGCAACGCCTGCCTGCTACAGCGTCGTGGACATCATCGTCAGCGCTCGAACCACGCCGGGAACATCACCGGCCTTGCGTCCGCATGTCGCCTTGTCGGTGCAATGTGCCTGGACTAGGATCATGGTTCAAGGTGAACATGGATGTTGACTATGCGTGGCACAGCGGCTCTTCTCGTCATGGCGCTCTTCAGCTCGGATGCGCAGGCAGCGACGATCTGGGAAGGTACCAGTACTTATTCGATCACCACGGGGTCGGGGGACGTTCTCGGAACGAGTGGCGCAGCGGTCGCCCTGTCCGCCGAATCAACGGGTGAGCATTCCTTCGTCGGCGCGGTTGCTTCGTTGGACGCTGGTCCTTTTCGCGGAAAGGAAATTCGCTTGGCCGGCAATCTCACGGTTACCCAAGGGAGGGGTCAAGCCGCGATCTGGGTTCGTGCAGATGGTCCTGATGGACGGTTGGGTTTCGCCAACTCGGGTCGTGAACCCGTTCGCGCCCATGAGGGGCCACTCGCGCGCGAGGTGCTGCTCTATGTGCCGGTCGGCACGACCCGCCTCAAGTTCGGTGTGACATTGAACAGCGTCGGGCATGTGGAAGTAGAGAATCTCAGGTTGACGCAGGAGGCAGTGAGTTCGGTCGGGATTACCGCTAATGACATGCTGACGTACGCGCTTCCCATCATTCGCGCCGAGGCACTGAACGCGGGTAACGTCAATTGGTCTGCCGAAGAGACGGTCCAGCTGTCGCCGGAGCTTAAGGATCTTCCTGCGCAGGAGGCGTATAGCAGGCTGCGCAAGGTGCTGGATGCCTTGGCAGATCGCCACAGCCTGCTTCAGATGCCAAGGGAGGCCCTCGCTTACCGCCAGAGCGCGGTTGCGAGCAGGCCCATCGAGTCCAGGTTGATGCAGGATATCGGCTACGTGCTGGTGCCCGGCCTGCGTGGAAACAATGCGGGCGCCGGTGCCACATTTACCGCAGAGCTCTGCGAGCGGATCACCACACTCGCGCCAGCCTCATCAAAGGGCTGGATCCTCGATCTTCGTCAGGACACGGGCGGCAACATGTGGCCCATGCTCAACGGGCTGCATTCCTTGCTGGGGTCCCACGATGCGGGAGCATTCCGCAATCGGGACGGTGCCGTGACACGCTGGCGCTCGCGGCCCACGCCTGGATGCAGTGTGGACCTCTCCCGTAGTCCCGTGGCCGTGCTGGTGGGGCCGAAGACGGCGAGCTCCGGGGAGGCCATCGCCGTGGCGTTCAGGGCACGTCCCGGAACCCGGTTCTTTGGGCAGACCACAGCAGGGCTCGCGACGTCCAATCGTGGCTTCCCGCTTCCAGATGGCGGCATGCTTCGGTTGACCGTCGGGGCAATGCTCGACCGTGATGGTGAAGCCTACCCCCAAGGCATCGAGCCGGAGCATCTGGTGCCCCGTGATCAGGACGCCGTTGAGGTTGCCGCAGCGTGGCTGCGCTCGATGCCCTGAACGCGTGGCGTATCTCAGCCGCAGCGTTCGGCGCGCTGATCGCTGTGACGTAGGCGCCAGCAGGAGGCCAGCATCCTTTCTTCCGAATCCGCAGCGGGACGACGATGCGTTAGCCGGGTCAGGCCGTCAGCCAGACCCGGATCAACGACACCAGCTTGTCCACGTCCAGCGGCTTGGCCACGTAGTCGTTCGCACCCGCCTGGATGCATTGCTGCTGATCATCGGGCATCGCCTTGGCGGTCAGGGCGATGATCGGCAATGTGTCGAAGCGCCCGTCCTGGCGTATCTCGCGACTCGCGGTCAGGCCATCCTTGACCGGCATCATGATGTCCATCAGCACCAGTTCAATGGGCGCAGGACCGGTGACGGCAGCGGTCAGGACATCGATGGCCTCCTGGCCGTTGCGCGCGATGGTGACCTTGCAACCGTGTGGCTCGAGCACGTTCATCAGCGCATAGATGTTGCGGACATCATCCTCCACGATCAACACGCGGCGTCCTTCCAATGCAGTGTCCCGGTGCTGCGCGGTGCGGAGCATGCCCTGTTTGGATTCCGGCAACTCGCTGACCACCTGGTGCAGGAACAGCGTCACCTCATCGAGCAGACGTTCGGGTGAGCGCGCGCCCTTGATGATGATGGAGCGGGAGTAGCGGCCCAGTCGCACTTCTTCGGCGGTCGACAACACCCTACCGGTATAGACGATGATCGGCGGCAGGGCCTCCGCGCTCTGCGCGCTGAGCATCTCCAGCAACTCGAATCCCGACGCATCGGAGAGCGTCAGGTCCAGCACCATGCAGTCGAAGGAATGTTCGCCCAGCGCCTGGAGGCACTCCGCCGCCGAACGCGCACCGATCGTTTGCACATCCGCCAAGGCCAGCAGCTCGCGCACGGCATCCAGCTGGACGGCGTCATCTTCAACCACCAGTACCAGGCGCGGACGCAGCGAAAGGCGGCGCTCCAGAGACAGCAGCACGCCGGCGAGCTCATCGCGGGTGGCAGGCTTGCCGAGGAAGCCCACCGCGCCCAGCGACAGCGCCTTGCGCGAGTGATCCAGCGCGGACACGACGTGGATGGGGATATGCCGCGTATGCATATCGCGCTTGAGCACGTCCAGCACGGACAGACCCGATTGGTCGGGCAGGCCGACGTCCAGCACGATGGCATGCGGCAGCTCTGCGCGCGCAGCCGCCAACGCTTCGCCTGCCGTCTGCGCCACGCGCGCGCGGAAGCCCATCTCGGTCGCCAGGTCGCTGACGATCTGCCCGAAGGCGATGTCGTCCTCGACGATCAGGATCAAGCCGCGCTCGGTGCTGTCGGCTCTGTGGCCTCCGCCGCTGGTCGGACGCGGCTCCGGTGTCGCCGCCGGGGTGTTGGCAACGTACGTGGCGCGAGCGGATGCTGCGGCCGTGACCGCTACGGAGACAGCAGGGCGCGCTGCGGTCGCCAACCGGGTCGCAACGACCAGCCGGAAGCAGCTGCCCTTGCCCGGCTCGCTCTCCACGGTGATGTCGCCGCCCAGCAGACGTGCAAGCTCCTGCGAAATGGAAAGCCCCAAGCCCGTTCCGCCGTAGCGACGGCTGATCGATCCATCAGCCTGCTGGAATGCCTCGAAGATGCGCGTCTGCTGCTCGGGTGCGATGCCGATGCCGGTATCGGTCACCGAGAACACGATGTGGCCATCGCCGCTGGCCGAAGCGGAGACTGTGACGCCGCCCTGTTCGGTGAATTTCAAGGCGTTGGACAGCAGGTTCTTGAGGATCTGCTCGATGCGCTGGCGATCGGATTCGATCACCGGCGGGCAGTCGGCTGTCATCAGCACGTCCAGCGACAGGCCCTTCTCACTGGCCACAGGGCCGAGCAGGGCCGCGATGCCGGACAGCAGCTTCTCCACGCCGAAACGCTCGGCATGCACCTCGATGTGGCCGGCCTCGATCTTGGACAGATCGAGGATTTCGTTGATGAGCACGAGCAGGTCCGTGCCGGAAGAATGGATGGTCCGCGCGAACTTCACCTGCTCTGCGGTGAGATTGCCATCGCGGTTGTCGCCCAGCAGCTTGGACAGAATGAGCGCGGAGTTGAGTGGCGTGCGCAGCTCGTGCGACATGTTGGCCAGGAACTCCGACTTGTACTGGCTGGCACGCTGCACCTTGTGCGATTCGGCCAGGATGGCGGCGTTGGCGCGCGCGAGTTTGTCGCGCTCTTCCTCGAGTTGCTGTGACTGGTCGAACAGCTGGCTGTTGGTCTGCTCCAGCTCGGCCTGCTGTTCCTCCAGCTCGTGCTGGCTGCCGCGCAGGGCACGGCTCTGCTCCTCGAGTTCCTCGTTGGAAACTTTCAGCTCCTCGCTCTGCACCTGCAGCGCTTCGGTCTGCCGCTGCGTCTGCGCCAACAGCTCGGAAAGCCTTGCCCGGTAGGCCGCTGACCGCAAGGCGACCGCCATGTCGGCGGAGGCCAGTTCAAGCAGTTCGACGACCTCTGTCGGTACCGCTCCGAAGAAGCCCAGCTCGATGACCCCGCTCACCTCGCCCTCGTGGATGCTGGGAGCGATGACCAGGTGGCGCGGCTGCGCCTGCCCAAGACCCGAGCCCACCGTGAAGTAGCCCGGCGGCACATCCGATACCACCAAGACGCGTTTCTCATCCACCGCACGACCGAGCAGGCTGCCGCGGTCACGCTGCACGTTGGCGCCGTCGGGGGAGGACGCGGCGCCCACCGCGCCGATCTGGCGGAAGCCCGTGGTTGCCGGTTCGAACAGCATGCCGGCCTCTGCGCCGGTAAAGCGCGTCAGGAAGCCGAGGCTGGCGCGTGCCAGTGCGACGCTGTCCAGGTCGCCACCGGTGGCGGTGGCCAGCTCCAGCCGACCCCGCTGCAGCCAGGCATCGCGCTCGCGTGCCCGCGTATGGCGGCGGAGCAGGAAGGCGATGAAGATCGTCAGCACAATGCCCAGCACGGCGCTTGCCGCACCCGAGCTCAGCGCTGCGCTGTAGGCAGATTCCATCTCTTCCAATCGCCGGGCGCGCTTGTCCAGTTCGACTGCGCCCATGGCGGCCAAGCGCGCACGGATGTCATCCATGGCCGCCTTGCCGCGATTGGAGCCGACCACGGCGAGCGTGGGCTCCAGCCCCTGCGTGCGACGCACTTCGATCGTCTCGTGCAGTTCGTCCAGCTTGTCCTGCACCCTGCGGGCCAACAACTTGAGCCGGTCCCGTTGCGCCGGGTCATCGGCCAAGGCTTCCTTTACCGCCTCCAATCGCGTGCTGGCCACACCCAATGCGGCCCGGTAAGGCTCGAGGTAGTTGTCATCGCCGGTGAGCAGATAGCCGCGTTGGCCGGTTTCGGCATCCTGCACCGATGAGAGGACATCCGCCAAAGCGGTCATCGTCTCCTGGGAGCGGATCACCAGCGCGCTGCCCTCGCGGATGGTGTGGATGTTCTTGACCGCCAGGAACCCGCTGGCGAGGAAGAACACCATGACCGCCAACAGCGGCCACAGCGTGCGGGAGGCAGTTCCGGTCTGGATCGCTGCGCGGGGTTTGGGCGAGGAGGGCATGGCGTGGCAAGGGGCGGCGGATGCAACCGGTCAGATTAGCACGGTGGGGTGGGTGACCGGTGGCTGGGTTGGGGCGGGGTTGTCGGACTGGGTTTGCGGTGCGATTGGTTGCCGGGTGGTAGCGGGGTGCTCAACGGCGCCGTGCGCGTGAGGAAAATGGCACCGGTCGAACCGATATCCACTCTCGGAGAAGAAGGCGGGGATCGGTAACGATTGGATCAGCGTGACCGAACGATGTGGGCTTGCTTCACACTAGATATTCGACTTCATGTCCCTCTCTAAGTTGCGACATGAAACGCGTGGACAATTCTCAGCAGATGAGATGATGCGACGGTATGCTTTCCAAGCTGTGCAACTAGGGAGAGATTGAGCATGAGTGACGAAGACGATTCTGTTGAACAGCTTGAAATTCTCTTCGCGCAGTCCGAGTCATTGCGTTCCCAAGTGCTGCAGATCATCGATCTGCCGCTTTATCCAAGAGACGCGCGCTGCCGTACAAGCGCTTTGCTATGTTCGCTGTCACTAGACCATTGCGACGGCGCGTTGTCTCTGCTTGCTCAAGGAATTTTCCCTTCAGCCCTGGTAGTTCACCGCGCGCAGTTTGAGGCAGTGCTTCGTGGGGTATGGGTACTCTACGGCGCTAACGATGGGCAGGTGGGGAAGCTTGCATCCCATCTGGACCCGATCAGTGAGCAAGCTGCAAAGAGCCTGCCTGGAGCCAAAGAAATGATGGACGTTCTGGCTAATAAGGCTCCGGCACCGGCCTACGACGCTATTCAGGAGTTCTCCCAATACAATCTCAAGGCACTCAATTCGTACGTGCATGCAGGCATCCACCCGCTGAGATCGCACGAGGAGGGCATGCAGCCTGAGCTCGTTGTCCAGGCGCTGAAGAACATCAATGGAGTGGGCGTATTAGCTGCCTTGCAATTGGCAGTTCTCACCCGGGTTCCTGATCTGCAGGCAGCTGTTCTGGCTATCAGCGAGCAGCACCGAGATGTGCTGAGGTTTAAGGATAATGAATAGGATTTGTGCGTCTTGATGTGGACGTCCATACCTTCGGCTAGCCACAATATCTCTCAGCTAAGCTGTTCATCTCCATGATTTCCTGCGAAGGGAAGGGGCAACTCTTGGATTACGTCTGCCTCTGGACGAAAGCAGGCGCCTGGCCGGAAAAATCGGCACGACTATGGAGTGTCCGTTTCTGAACCGTAGCCAATGATCGCAAGCACCCTGCCCATCTGTCGAGTGTCCGGCCAAACAGCTTTGGACGTCTACAGGTCATCTTGTTAGTCGGAGAGGGTGGCATTAAGATCGAGCCGATCAAGTAGCGGGCGCAAGCGATGCGCAATGGATACCCCCTACGGTGGGAGCGAGGTATTCTCCGCGATCTAGTTTTTGCATCGAGCGAGCATCATGGTTAATCGAAGAAAACTAAAGAGCGTTCATGAGGGGGCAGTGCTTCGCCAGTTTACGACACATCTGGAGAGCGTTGGTATCTCCCTAGATATCTTGGAAAGGCCGGAACCTCCAGAGGCAATCGTCAAGCTAAACGGTGAGGTTACTTGGATTGAGATTACGGATGCGTTCCTAGACCAGGATCATGCGATTAGCCTGACGTCTGCCGCAGCTGATGACATGGCGCACATCTCTGATGACGGCAGGCTCGTTTGTGATCCAGATGCAATGTTCTCAAGCGTGCTTCACTCTGTTATTTCGGCGAAGTACGAAAAAGCATCGATGCGTTCAATTGCCAATGATCTTGGCCCCGGCATCCTTCTAGTGGGAGTCTTTACCCCATTTACAACTGCCGAAGTCGTGTCACATGAAGAGAGTGGTGCAATCGCCGAGTTGGTCTCAAGCAACTCTATTGCAGTGTTCAAAGCGATCTATGTCTACGACGGCACGGGCAAACGAAGCTTCCATGCCCTGTTTCCTCGATAGAGATATCAGTTCATCGAAGCTGGATCTCGTTTGCAAGTCGGCTTAACTTAGGCGGTAGAGATACATGGAAAGTAATGTCGATACCATCGCTAGTGATCTGATGCTAAGGTCTGGTGCCATGGCTGCAGGCGCATCTGTGGATTCGAAAGACTCACTTCACCCCGACGTGGATTCGTTCGTTCGTCAAGCCCTGAGGGTGGGGAGTGAACTGATGACGTCCTGTGCTTGCCTTGCAACTGGTTCAAACGATCTTGCAGTTAACATACTAGCGCGGTCCATAATTGAGTTCTCGATCAAAACACACTGGGCCACGCTGTCGTCTGAGAATGCGAGGCACCTTCTGGCGCTGTCTGCGGAGCAAGTCAAGACCATTTTCACGGTCAACGCGCGGACAGGGATCGCAAAGATTGTTGATGGGCAAGGGAATGATTGCACTGCCGAATTTTTGTCTAGCGGCCGCGCGGCGCGTGGGCTAAGGCAAGTTTCGGTAGAGGTGATGGCGCGAGAAGCAGGCTTACTTGACTTGTACAACATCTTCTATCGCTTCCAATCTATGCACACTCACGGCAATGAGATTTCTGGCGCTACGTCCCAGACCAGCCTCCTTGCCTTGAACTGCGTGGGTGCTTTCTCTGTCTTGCTTGGGCATATTGGCGTGCGATGGCTGGTGCATCGAACCCGCCCAGACCACGAAGAGATACGCGTCCTTCTTGGGCTAAATGATAGCGTGGCTCCCTAGCGGCCTATTTGTGCCGAAAACGCTACGGCTAGGCTCAACTTCGGCATGGCGAGGGCCGCTTCGGGTAGTACGGTGTCACGCCTCATTGGCGGGCATCGGCCTACCCGCTGAATATGCTCTTGCCTCGGCTCCGACGCCACCGCCGAGTTCGACTACAATCCAGCTTGATGGACGTAGATCGTATGCCTCGGTGCGAGCATCTAGGCTTCTTGCACATCGAGCCCACCAATCATGCCTGACGTACCCACCCCAGATTTCGACGATCCGAAAGAAGTCCTTGCATTTTTTGGACTCGCCGTATTTGCTGCAAATCTCTTGGAATCTAGCTTCATCAACTGGACTGTCGCGCTGCGTCTTGGAACTATCTCTGGAGCAACCCGCCAAGACTTCGATACCGCCTTCGGCCACTTCGAGACAAGAACGCTCGGTCAGCTTCTCAAAGCAACTCACTTGCTGACGGCCATTCCAGCTGGAATGGATCTCGTTTTGACCAGAGCCCTTTCTGAGCGAAACCGGCTAATCCATCATTTCTTCCGAGAGCATGCGGCGAACGCCACGCATCCGGCGGGGAAGAAAGCAATGAAAGTGGAGCTGAGCTCCATGATTGAGTTGTTCGACCATGCCGATGAACTCGTGACGCCAATCTACCACTCGTTGTGGGAAAGATTCGGTGTTGACGAGGCTATGATTGAGCGAGAGCTTACTAAGCTAATCCTCGAAACGGAGGCGAGGTATAGTGCACTCTGACGGCTAGTCAAGCCACTTCATGTCGTTAAGTGATTAAGGTCTTTGCGAATGTCCGCTCTTGGCCGAAAGCGGATCCGTCGATGTCAGCAATTCCGTCGCGGGAACAGACCATTTTTCAGGCGCTGAAGAGCATGAAAAACTCTCGCTTGAGTCAGCGCACTCCCGTCAGCGAACGTAGTTGTACAGAGTAGCCATCGTGCGGGTGAATGCGACCCACCTGCAGGTGTTGAGAAAGTACAGCACCGCCTCCGTGTTCGTCCCCGCTCATCGTTGCAGCCATGTCAGGGCACAACCCAATCCTAGCCAACCCTCAACCCCCTCAACAACAGATCGAGCGCTGCCTTCGCCTGCACCAGACGCACGTCTCCGTCATCGCCTTCCGCAATCCAGAACGCGGCCTCGGCGAGGCTGCCGTAGATCAGTGAGGCCAGCGCCAATGCATCCACCTTTGCAATCACGCCGCGCTCGATGAGCCCTTCGATGAGCCGTTGCATCGACGTCACGCAGTAGCGCTGCGAATCCGGTGAGGCACCGCCCAGCACGGCACGTGCATCGCGCAACACGATGCGCTGGATGTCCGGCTCCAGCGCCATGTCCAGGTAAGCGCCGCATCGCTGACGGAAGCCTTCCCACGGGTCTTCCATCTGGTCGCTGATCGCCTGCAGACGTGCGTCGGTCTCTGCATCGATCTGGTCGACCACCGCTGCCAGCAGGCCGCGCTTGTCCCCGAAGTGGTGGTACAGCGCGCCACGCGTAAGCCCTGCCTGGGCCGTCAGGTCATCCATGGAGGTCGCGGCATAGCCGTGTTCACCGAAGACCCGTCGAGCGGTGGAAATCAGGCTGGCACGGGTTTGTTCCATCTCTGCACGGGTGCGGCGAACCATCGGAGCTCCTGGTGGTGGGCATGCATGATCGTTTACATACGTGGCGTATGAATGTAGCCTCTTATTCATACGCACTGTATGTATTGTCATGTCCAAGCCTGCATGAGGCAAGCGCGGGCCCTTCTGGAGAACCCAATGGCAACGCCTTACCGCGAGCTCTTCGACACGCCTGGCACCCGCGCCCTCGCTTTGGCCGGGCTGATTGCACGCGTACCACTGCCGATGACCGGCATCGGCATCATCACCCTGCTGTCCGCCGTAAAAGGAAGCTATGCGCTTGCAGGCGCGGTGTCGGCGGTGTTCGTTTTCACCTATGCCGTTGTGTCACCGCAGGTCTCGCGGCTGGTCGACCGGCACGGACAGGGCAGGGTGCTTCCCCTTGCCACGGCCATCAGCATCGCCGGGCTGTTGCTCCTTGCCGTCAGCACCTTCGCGCAGGCGCCGGACTGGATGCTGTTTGCCGGTGCCCTGCTTGCGGGGTGCATGCCCAGCGTCTCGGCGATGGTCCGCGCACGTTGGACCGCGCTGCACCGGGGGCGCCCGCAGTTGCAGACCGCGTTCGCCCTGGAAACGGTGTTCGATGAGCTCAGCTTCATTGCCGGCCCGCCCATTGCGGTTGCGCTGTCGATCGGGCTGCTGCCGCAAGCGGGTGTGCTGGCGGCGGCTGTGCTGCTGGCTGTCGGAGTAGCCGCACTGGTGGTGCAGCGGGGCACCGAGCCTGCCGTGGAAAACAACGCCCTGGCACGGGGCAGACAGCGGTCGATGATCACCTTGCCAGGTGTGCGCTGGCTGGTCCTGCTGATGCTGGCAATGGGCCTTATTGTCGGCACCATCGACATCACCAGTGTTGCCTTCACTGCATCCCTTGGCCAACCCGCCGCAGCCAGCCTCGTTCTTTCCGCATACGCCCTCGGTTCCTGCGCGGCAGGATTGCTGTTCGGCGCGCGGGTGTTCCCGTTTCCCCTGCATCGGCTGCTCTTGTGGAGCGGCATCGCTACCGCGCTCACCACGCTCCCGCTGCTGTACGTCGCGGCTGTTGGTCCGCTGGCATTGGCGGTACTGGTTGCCGGTTTGTTCTTCGCGCCGACCATGATCGTCGCCATGTCGTTGATTGAACGGCAGGTGCCCGCGCATCGCGTTACCGAGGGCATGACCTGGCTGCTGGCCGGCCTGAATGTCGGCGTGGCGGCAGGCGCTGCCTCCTCGGGTCAAGCGGTGGATCGCATGGGGCCGTCGGCCGGGTTCGTCGTTGCGCTCTGCGCGGGCGGCCTCGTGCTGATCAGTGCCCTGATGGCCAGCCGCACACTTGCGCGCTTGGATCGCGTTGAACCCATCGCGCGAACCGTCACCGACGCCGGTTGATATCGACTCCTGTCCCGTTAGAGGTCACTCCCATGCCCACCCCCTCGTCGGCGGCCGCCCAGCCGCTCGCGCGTCATCCCTGGCTGGCCGTTTCGGCCGTAGGCCTCTCCACATTTTCCGTCGTCACCACCGAGATGTTGCCGGTGGGATTGCTGACTCCCATTGCCGACGCGCTCGGCATCAGTGCCGGCGATGCTGGCTGGCTGATCTCGCTGCCCGCACTGCTGGCGGCAGTGTGTGCACCGTTGCTCGTCATCGCCGCCGGCACGCTTGACCGCCGACTGATCCTGCGCGCACTGCTGGCGTTGCTGGTGGTGGCCAACCTTGCATCGGCGCTGGCACCAGGCATCGGATCGATGCTCGCGGCGCGGGCGCTGGTGGGGCTGTGCATGGGCGGCGTGTGGGCCATCGCGGGCGGGCTGGCTGCACGTCTGGTGGCTGCACACCGCGTCGGCCTGGCGACCTCGATCATCTTTGGCGGCGTGGCGGCGGCCTCTGTGCTGGGTGTCCCGCTGGGCACGATGATCGGCGAAGCGCTCGGCTGGCGCGCCGTATTCTTCGCGATGTCGGCGTTCAGTGCATTGGTGTTGCTGCTGCATCTGGGCGTCATGCCCGCACTGCCCGTAGCACTGGGTACGACTGCGCGGCTGTTTCTGCAGCAACTGGGCAATCGTGCCTTGCAGGTGGGACTGCTGCTGACCTTGCTGCTGGTGTCCAGCCACTTCATGGTGTTCACCTTCGTGCGTCCCTTGCTTGCGGCCTGGTCCGGCATCGATGCACGCTGGATGGGCGCGTTGCTGTTTGCCTACGGCGTCGCAGGGATTGCCGGCAACTTCGTCATGGGCCCACTCGCTGCGCGTCGTACGTGGCCGGCAGTTTTAGCGCTTTCGGTCGGGTTGCTGTTGACGCCGCTGCTGCTGTTGTCCGTTGGTACGTCCTTTGGGGGCGCTATCGTCGTGCTGGTGGTGTGGGGACTGACGTATGGAGGCGTGTCGGTGGGTCTGATGACCTGGATGATGAAAGCCGTCCCCCGTGCCATGGAGGTTGCCGGATCGTTGTATGTGGGCGTGTTCAACATCGGTATTGCGGCCGGAGCCTGGGCAGGAGGCTGGTGGCTGGATCGCACCGGGATCCAAGGGAATCTGTGGATTGCGGCAGCGCTGTCACTGGCCGCACTGATCCTCTGCCTGATTGCGCGCTACCTGCCGCGCGCTGTGCCGTGGGTGCGGGGGTAATCGTCTTGGGCGTGGGAGCGTCGTAAAGAATGGGGTCATCAAATCTGAGTTGGTTGAGCAGCCACGCCTACATCGGAAGAAGTTCCTGACTGTGCGTGCCTGGCGCCAGCGCGCTCAAGCAGTCGGCGGCATGCGCCGACTGCTTGAGGCACCTACGAGCGTATGGAGTTGCTGTGCGGATGCGCGGTCAAGGTGCCGCGTGGGTCTGAAACACTTTGCTGATGACCAGCCACTTGCCATCGATCTTCAGCAGGTGGAAGAAGTCAGTGAACGAGAGGCCCGACATTCCATTGGCATCAATGCGGGCGCTGGCCGCTGTGCCGACGATTTCGATTCGGGTGACTTCCGCCTCAGCGTCAGGAGAGGTGTGGAAGTGCGTGTCGATACCTTCAAACAGCACCGTGATGGCGCCACCCGACAGCTTGCCCTCGGGGTCGATGCTGTACATCGTTGCTTGCGGGGCGAATGCGGGCTTCATGATGCTGCTCTGGCCCTGCCTGCAGCCCGCGATGTACTGGTTCAGTACCTCCGCGATGGCGCGGTAATCCTGGACGTAGGTTGATTCGGTCATGACTGTTCCTTGATTGACGTGGTGGGTTGAGGCCGTTCGGTACGCTTTCGCGTCAGTTGGCGAGCGTCGGCCAGTCGGTGTAGCCCTTCTCACCATTCCCGTAGTACGTATCGCGCGGCGCGACGGCGAGCTCGGCACCTTCTTTCAATCGACGCACGAGATCCGGATTCGCGATGAACGGGCGGCCAAACGCTACGGCATCGATCTTGCCCTCTTCCCGACGCTTCACTGCCAACGCCAGGTCGTAGTTGTTGTTGCCGATATAGGGGCCGCTGAAGAGGGCGCGCAGTGCGTCCAGATCAACGTCTTCCGGCACCACGCGCGAGGTTGCCGTGGCGCCTTCCACAAAGTGCAGGTAGGCCAGTTGGAATCGGTTGAGCTGCTCGATCAGGTAGCCGTAGGTCTTCATCACCTGGCTGTCCAAGGGCGTGTTGCCTGCATCAGGCGTCACCGGCGAAATCCGGATGCCGACCCGGTCGTGACCCCAGACCTCAACCACTGCAGCCGTGACCTCCAGCGTCAGTCGGCTGCGATTCTCGATGGTGCCACCGTACGCGTCGTCACGTTGGTTGGTGGAGTCGCGCAGGAACTGGTCAAGCAGGTAGCTGTTGGCCGAATGCACTTCCACACCATCGAAGCCGGCGCGCTTTGCGCATTCGGCGGCATGCCGATACTGCTGGATGATGCCCGGAATCTCGGACGTCTCCAGCGCACGGGGCGGCGAGACATCGAGCATTCCCTTCGCGGTAAACGTGTGCCCTTCTGCCCGGATCGCCGACGGTGCGACCGGCTGGGCTCCATCCGGCTGCAGGTCGACGTGGGAGAAACGCCCCACATGCCACAGCTGGCAAACGATCAGGCCACCGGCCGCGTGTACTGCGTCGGTCACTACTTTCCAGCCGGCCACCTGTTCTTCCGACCAGATACCGGGCGTCAGGTCGTAGCCCCGCCCCTGAGCGGAGATGTTGGTGGCTTCACTGATGAGCAAGCCGGCGCTGGCCCGCTGTGCGTAGTACCGCGCATGCATCTCGTTCGGCACACCATCCGCGCCCATGCGGCTTCGCGTCAGCGGCGCCATGATGATCCGGTTCGCCAGCTTCAGCGCGCCTAAGGCTACCGGAGAGAAGAGATCGTTGGGAGAGGTGCTGGGCATCATCGCTGTTCCTTTCGGCAACCGGGTTGCCTGCTGAATTCATTTGATTTCAGGAGTATGCGAGCGTGCGATAATGACGTGAATAGACACAACGGGAGATACGGTATGGACCATAAGTTCACAATCCGGTCTGCAGCGCAGGGGGACAGTGCGGCAAATGGTCACTCTGCTCCCCCGGTGTATCTGCAAGGACTCCTGACGTTCGAGTCAGTGGCCCGACACCTGAACTTCTCCAAGGCGGCAGGCGAACTGGGCGTTACCCCGACCGCGGTGTCCCGCACCATCAAAGCCCTGGAGGCGCAGTTGAATGTCCGGCTCTTCAACCGGACCACGCGCAGCGTCAGCTTGACCGAAGCGGGGGCGTCACTCAGCGCCACGTTGTCCCCCGCGCTTGCGCTGATCAGGAGTTCCTTGTCAGAGACGCTGCAGGCGACCGATCAGCCATCTGGCACCGTGCGGGTCAATTCTTCCTACGTGGCCTACCGGACGTTGATCGAGCCGCATCTTCCCGAGTTCCTCGCCAGGTTTCCCTTGATCCACGTCGAGATATCACTGGACAACGTGCTGGGCGACATCGTCAGTAGTGGCTATGACATCGGCATCCGCATGGGAAAAAGAGTGCAGAACGATATGGTCGCCAAACAGCTCGGGGCTGCGCAGAAACGAATCGTGGTGGCTGCGCCAGATTACTTTCAGGGGCGGACGGAGCCCAGTACGATCGACGATCTGCTGCAGCATGACTGCATACGACAGCGCTACTCCGGGGGAGGACGATGGTTCGACTGGAAGTTCGATGCCGATGGGCAGACAGTCCAGATCGAAGTTCATGGACGCCTCCTCTTCGATGAAATGAAGTCTGTCGTGGATGCCGCCGTCCAAGGCCAAGGTATCGGCTTCGTGTATGAGGATTTTGCGAGGCAGGAGTTGGCGGGCGGCCGATTGCAGCGGGTCCTGCAACAGCACAGTGGAATGGATGACGCGTTCCATCTGTACTACCCACATCGAACGCATATGCCCGGCAAGCTTCGTGCATTCATCGATTTCATGACGGACAAGAATGCAGCGTAGCGAGCGGGGTCGAGCTGCTCAGGGGCGATAGCCGCAGCTCGCGGGCCACGACGGCTACATCGCCCTGATCAGGAAGGTAAAGTCCCCCGCATCGATGCCACTGTGCACTTCAACTTTGTACGCAGCCTCAGGTGCCTGCAAGCGTGCGGGTAAAGAACGCCACCAGCTTGTCGAATGGAATCAGATCCACGCGATCGTAGAGATCCACGTGCCCTGCGCCGGGTACCAGGTAGAGCTCCTTCGGCTGTCCGGCGAGCGCGTAGGCCTGCTGGCTGAACTCCAGCGAATGCGCCTTGTCGCCGGCGATGAACAACAGGGGGCGCGGCGAGATGGTCTCGATGTCAGTGAACGGATAGAAGTTCATGAAGCGCACCTCGCTGGTCAGCATGCGGTTCTGGGTGGTTTCCAGCGTACGCCCCTGCGGAATCGAGATGCCGCGCGGCGTGCGGTAGAACGCCCAGAACTCCCGCGTCACCGGATCGGCGTCGGCCGGCAGTTCCACGGGCAGATAGTCGAGGAATACTCCCTGGCCCGTGGTGAACTCCGCATAGCGCTGCTCCGCTGCTTTCGCCAACAGGTCCTTGCGCTGCTGCAGCGATACCGAATTCCCCAGGCCGTGGCGTGTCACCGCGCCCATGTCGTACATGCTCACCGTGGCAATGGCACGCAGGCGTGGATCCAGTTTCGCAGCGCTGATGGCAAAGCTGCCGCTGCCACAGATGCCGAGCACGCCGATCCGGCTGCGGTCGACGAAATCGCGGGTCCCCAGATAGTCCACGGCCGCGCTGAAGGCTTCGCTGTACATCTCCGGCGCCACCAGATTACGCGGCTCGCCGGCACTCTCGCCCCAGAAGGGCAGGTCGATGGCCAACGTCACGAATCCGTGTTCTGCCAGTTTCTGCGCGTACAGCAGGGAGCTCTGTTCTTTGACCGCTCCCATCGGGTGGCCCACGATCACCGCGGGCAAGTTGCCGGTGGTGGCAGCTGGATGCGTGGGGCGCACGAGGCTGCCCACGACCTCCATGTGGTACTGGTTCTTGAAGCTCACTTTCTCGATGGTGACGTCATCGCTTCGGTAGAAATTGTCTGCGCCGGTCGGCATGGTGGCTCCCATCGCGGTGAATGTGCTGGCGGTGAGCGCCAGCAACAGGGCAAGGTGTTTCATCGGGTCTACTCGGTAAGAGGGCAGGGCGGCGTCGCACAGGAATGGCGCAGTCCACGGTAGCCGCCCGCAAAGTCCCTGATTAGCCGGTGCACCGTTGAAGGCTTACTGAGCCCTGCTCACCAATCGCGGTGATACTGTCGGTCACCACGTAGGCGCCTGGGCGGAATCAGCAATGGCAGGGTTCAAGACCAATGATCTGCAAGCCTTCCTCGCTGTCGCGCAGGAGCAGAGCTTCACCAAGGCGGCCGCCAGGCTGGGCGTCTCGGCTTCGGCGCTTAGCCACACCATGCGGCAGCTGGAAGAACGCCTGGGTGTGCGGCTGCTGGCGCGGACAACGCGCAACGTGGCGCCCACCGAGGCGGGCGAATGCCTGATGCGTTCCATCGCCCCGCATTTCGATGCCATCAGTGCGAGCGTGGAGGCGCTTGGTGATCTGCGCGACCGACCGGCGGGAACCCTTCGCATCACCTGCAGCGACGATGCCATCGAGATGGTGATCCGTCCGCGGCTGGCCGCCTTCCTGGCGGCCTATCCGGACATTACGCTGGAGTTCCATGTCGATTACGGCTTCTCCAATGTCGTGCTGGAGCGGTTCGACGCGGGGATCCGCTTGGGTGAGGCGTTGAGCAACGACATGATCGCGGTACGCATCGGTCCGGATTGGCGACTGGTGGTGGTGGGTTCGCCGGCGTACTTCCAGCGTCACACCATGCCTACCACGCCGTATGACATCACCGGGCTGCCCTGCGTCAACATCCGCCACCGCCCGACGGGGAGCATCTACGCCTGGGAGTTCGGGAAGGACGGGAAAGAGTTCACGGTGAAGGGTGAGGGGCAGCTCGTTTTCAACAGCATGTACCACGTCATCAACGCGGCCGTTGATGGTATCGGCCTGGCCTACGTCACCGAGGATCTTGTCGCTTCGCACATCGCCCGCGGTGAACTGGTACAGGTATTGGATGCATGGTGCCCGACGTTCGCCGGTTACCACCTCTACTACCCCAACCGCCGCCAGCCATCGCCTGCGTTTTCGGCGCTCGTCAACGCGCTGCGATACCCGGCGTGACCGTCGTACGCGCGGTCATCGCGGCCAGCAGCGCCCCGACCACCAGCACGACAGCGCTGGCGATGAAGGTGGCGCGGTAACCGCTGCCGTCGAACAGCAGCCCGCCTACCGTGGAGCCCAGCGCGATCGCCAACTGCACGATCGCCACCATCAGTCCACCGCCGGCCTCGGCATCATCGGGCAGCGATTTGGCCAGCCAGGCCCACCAGGCCACCGGCGCGGCCGTAGCCACCAGTCCCCTCGCTGCAAGCAGGACGAACACCGCGCTGCCGGACTGTCCGAACACCGTAAGGGTGAGGGCGATGGCGGCCATCACCAGCGGAATGATCGTCAGGGGGCGGTACACACTGGTCTTCATGAAGCTACCGATCAGCACGGTGCCGATGAAGCCCGCCACGCCCAGCGCCAGCAGCATCAGGGACAGCGTGGCCACATCCACCCGCGTCACGGTCTCCAGGAACGGGCGCAGATAGGTGAACAGCATGAACTGTCCACAGAAGAACACGCCCGCAGCTGCCATGCCACGCAGCACGAGTGGCCGCGTCAGCACGGCGAAGACGCTGGGCGTCACGCCGGAGCGCGTTGCTACCTTCAACGAAGGAAGGCTGATCCACTGCCAGACCAGTGCGACCAGCGCGATCGGTACCAGGCACATGAAAGCACCGCGCCAGCCGATGATGCCGCCCAGGTAACTGCCCAACGGTGCGGCAATGACGGTGGCCAGCGCGTTGCCGCCGTTGAACACCGCCAGCGCCTTGGGCACGCTTTGCGGTGGCACCAGCCGCATCGCGATGGCGGCGGACATGGACCAGAAGCCACCGATGACGACGCCGATCAGTGCCCGTCCGACCATGTAGACCGGGTAGTTCGGGGCAAGGCTGACGATGACGCCGGAAACGCCCATCAGTACCGTCAGCAGCAGGAGCAGGGTCTTGCGGTCCAGGTCCCCCGCGATGCGACGGATGGACAGGCTGGTGATGACGGCGAACGCGCCCGAAATGGCGATGCCGTAGCCCGCCCACCCCTCGCTGACGCCGAGCGAGGTCGCGATGGGGGTCAGCAGGCTGACCGGCATGAACTCCGATGCGATCAGCCCGAACACGCACAGGGTCATGGCGAAGACACCGGCCCAGTGTGCGGGGGCGTCGGCAACGGGAGCGGGTACACGCTCCGCAGCGGCGGATGTGGTGACAGGATTCATGGAAAACAGCCTTCGGGGGAGTCAGGGTGCTGCCGCAACATGGGATGCGACAGCATCCGGCGCGCTGCACCGGAGGCCATGATCTCCCGCTCCATCGCCTCCGATAAGGGGGGCTGATCTGGATGAACTGTTGAGTGATATTCAGGAGTCAGCGCGCTGGCGATGGGCGGGCCATCGCGCGGGCTCAGCGCAGTACGTTCTCGGCATCCACCAGCTGCACATCGTGCATCAGGTTGAGGTACGCCTCGTAGTACGGCTTGTGCGATGCGCCGACGATGGCCAGCAGGCGCGTGCCGGGCGCGTGACCCAGCACATCACGGATGTTGGCGACCATGCGCAGGTTGCGGGTTTCCCAGTAGCCCACGTAATTGCGCCCAAAGCCCTGCGATGACGGCTCCATCAGCGCCGCGCCGAAGTCACTGTGATACGTCTGCAGGGCGGCTTCCGGCGCGTTGTACGCGCGGTAGATCGCCAGCAGGCCGCCGGGCTTGCCGAGATTGGCATGCAGCGCATCATCGGCGTCAGAGCGCGCCTTGGTATACGGGTTGTCCCATGCCTTCATGATGGCTTCGCCGGAGGCCTTCTCCAACGCCTTCGGTGTGGCTGAGTCGGCGGTGTGGTCATCGACCGCCCACACGCGCTCCAGGCCGAGCTTTGCAGCCAGCGTAGCGGCGATAAGAATCGACTCGTCGCGCCGTTGCAGGCGTTTGTCCAGGTAGGCGACCAGATCATCGGTCAGGCCGTCGGCCGCGATACGCTGCGGCGGGGGAAGACGCAGCCATTGCACGATGGCGGAATTGCGTTCGCCGGCCGCCAGCAGCACCAGGGCCAGTCGGCGTCGCTGTGAGGAGGTGGGCGTGCTGGGCAGGCTGGCCAACAGTCGCTCGGCTTCGGCGTTCGCCGCAGGCACGTCCAGGCCGGCAGCGATCTGCGCAGGGCCGGTATCCGGGCAGTAACTGTCGATGCTGTCGACGTAGCGGGACGGGAAGCGCCGCATGTAATCGCACTGCAGGCCGGATACCGCCTCCACCGCGATGGCGTCCGGCTTCCACGCCGTCAGGCGCTCCATCAGGGGTTCCAGCTGGGCGGGGGTGAAGGTGTCCGGCAGCCCGGACAAGTGGGGCGAGCCGAGCACCAGCACCTCATTGGCGCGGCCCGCTGGCGGACCCTTCAATGTCTCGGGGTGGAAGTCGGGCTGATAGCCGGGGCTGGCTGCCAGTGCGGTGGCGCTGCACAGTCCAAGGATGAAACTACCGCCGATGCGCCTGATCATGCTGCTTCCTCTGCAAAGGCCGATGCCTTGCCTGTGGCCGATGCTGGGCGACACGGAGCGTGGACGAAAGCCCCTTTGGTCATTGCAACCATCCCGCTGTTTGCCGCATCGCCGGCATGCCGTCAGGACAGGTCGTGTAGATCTTTTCCTGAAGCAGGTCCCAGCGTCCAGTCCGAGAACGTGACACGGAGGCCCCCGCGTTTCGGGCTGCACGCCATCGGACCCACCTGGTATTGCGCGGCAATGGGCACCGGGCAGAGTCGAACCAGGGGCCAGTGTGTGCCGTCCGCAGAAACCTGCAGCCGCAGCACGCCGGCGTCTACGGTGGCGCGCATCCAGAAGTCCGTGGGGTCGCCCGGGTAGGGCGCCGTTGCCCAGTCGGATACGCCATCGGTGCGGACGCTGCTGAGCATGGCCCGTCCGTCGCTGAGTTCGATGCCGGCTTTGATCCAATGCTGCTCGTCGACGCGCACCATGATGCCGGCCTGATCGTAGAGTTCCTGGTAGTCACCGCGTACACGCAGCTGGCAGGTGAAGCGAGCCGGGGCCTTCACCGCAAGGAAGTGACCGTTGTCATGGGTGAATCCGTAGTGGGTTTCGCGCCAGAAATCGGTGCCCGGTGCGGTGACGACCTGAAGCTGGCCGTCCGCATCAAGCGGGTGTTCTGCCGGCGCGTTGTGCCAGATGCCGTGCTGCAGTGTTGGGTAATGCATGTGGGTGCTCGTCGTCTATCGTTAAGCGGTCGGTTCATGCGGTGAGGTGGGCGGCGGGTTGCGCGGGCGACTCACACGCCGCCAGTGCGCGGCGTCAGTCGCAGCAGCTTCCCCTCGACCCCATCGGTGAGCACATGGATCGACCCATCAGGAGCGACCTTGACATCGCGTATGCGCTCATCGAGGTCAGCCAGCAGCAGCTCCTGTCCCACGATGCGACGGCCATCGCGCAGCACACGCCGCACCGCGCGCTCCTTCAGTGCAGGCACGAGCAGGTTGCCGCGCCACGCGGGAAACAGGTCTCCGTCGTACACCGCAAGGCCCGCCGGCGCAATCGAAGGTGTCCATTCGAGCATCGGGTCCCGGTAGCCCTGCAGGCGGCGGAAAGGCGTCACGCGGGCGAAGGGATAGTCGATGCCACCCGTGACGAGCGGCCAGCCGTAGTTGCCGCCCGCCACGATGCGGTTGATCTCATCGCCGCCGCGGGGACCGTGCTCTGAAAGCAGTAGATCGCCGGTGGTGGGGTCGATGGTGATCCCCTGCGCATTGCGATGGCCGAGGCTGTAGAGTTCCGGCGCGGTACCGGGCTGGCCGATGAAGGGATTATCGGCGGGCGGGCGGCCTTCGCGGTCGATCCGGATCACGGCGCCCAGGTGGTTGGCGGGATTCTGTGCTTCCTCACGCCGCGCGCTGCCGTCGCCGACCGTCAGCACCAGCGTGCCATCGGCAAGAAACGCGATGCGGCCGCCGTTGTTGCCGGCACTCGGTTTTGGCGTTGAATCGAACAGGACGCGGACCTCCTCGATCCTGTCGTTGGCAAGGCGTGCACGTACCACGCGTGTGCCATTGGCCGACGCCACGCCGTAGCCCATCGTCAGGTACAGCCAGCCGTTCTGGTCGAACTGCGGGTCCAACGCGATGTCCATCAGGCCGGCGGTGCTGCCCTGCCGGAAGATCGGGGCCAACCCGTCCAGCGCAATCTCCGAACGGGTGCCATCGGCGGCGATGGCCAGCAGCCGTCCGCCCATCTCCGTCACCAGCACGCGGCCATCGGGCAGGAACGCGAGTGACCAGGGGCGGTTCAAGCCGCTGGTGACCGTCTGGACCTGGTAGCTCGCAGCAGGCGTGTCGACCGGCCTGTCGCCGGCAAGCGGCACGGTGGTGAAGAACAGCAGGGCAGGGACGAACAGCAGCACGGCGGCCAGCACACCATGGCGCCACGGCCACCCCGGTGCGGTCGCCTGCGCTGTGCCACGCCCCGGCGCGCTCATCGTGGCGTACAACACACCGCCGACCCCGCCTGCCAGTGACATCAGGATATGGCCGAGTGGACCACGCGTTCCGGGCAGGGCCGGCATGGGAATCACCGAACGCATCATCCAGAACGCCACCCACACACCGGCCAGAGAGGCGGCAGCGAACACGCCGTTCCGCCATGCACCGGGGGTGATGCGCATGATCCGATGCGCCACCACGATGGCAGGCAGCAGGGAAGCGAACGCAATGCCGGTCATGACCGGGCCGAACATCGCCAGGTCTTCCAGCGTGGTCCACACCCGCAGAGCCGCAGGCAGGGGAATGCCGAAGCCCGACAACTCACCGAGGACGAGCTGCGTCTGCACGATGCTGGCCACAACACCGGTAACTGTGGCGGCAGCCAGTAACGCGGCGATGTGGGGGAGGTAGCGCTGGATCTTCAACCTGTCGTTCCTCTTTCAGGATCGGCATTGCCGTCTGCCCCCATTCTAGGGGGCGAGGGGCGTCTGCACGGCTGACGGACGCCGCAGGCAGGGATCCTGGACGTTCCAGGCGACCGGTAGCGCCGAGCCATGCTCGGCGGCGTGCTAATCGCCAGGCACGTCGTACATCAAGCCGCCGCGGTTCTTCAGTGCGATGGCGCGCCGGTCTGCTGCAGATACGCGCTGAAGTGCGGCGTTCTCCGGTAGAGCCGACTTCAGTCGGCTGCCGTCGCCAATGCAGCCGACTGAAGTCGGCTCTACCAGTGCATTCCGCGCATTCCGCGCACCATGCATTCCGTGCATTCCGCGCATTCGGTGCATTTCGTGCATTTCGTGCATTTCGTGCATTTTGATGCGCTACGGTGGGATGCCGGGTTGCTGGGCACGTGAGGTGAGCCTGCCGTTGCGGTCGCCGCGTGCGGCGCGGCATCACTCCGATCCGCGCCCAGCAGGCGGCACGACCTGCACCACCACCTTGCCCTTGGCGCGTCCGGCGTCCACGTAGGCCATCGCGTCGGCCGTGGCCTCGAAGGGAAACACTTTATCCAGCACGGGGCGGATGCTGCCTGCTTCGATCAGCGAGGTTATTTCGCGCAGTTGCGGGCCATCAGCGCGCATGAACACGAAGCGGTACTCGACTCCTTTGCGCTTGGCCTTGCGCCGAATGCCGCTGCTCAGCAGGCGCATGACCTGTCGAAGCGGCCAGGACAAGCCCTGTGTTGCGGCAAAGGCGGGGGTAGGCGGCCCCGAAATGGAGATCAACATTCCGCCGGGTTTGAGGACGGTCAGCGACTTCTCCAGCACGTCGTTGCCCAGACTGTTCAACACGACGTCGTAGTCGTGCAGGAGGTCCGCGAAATCCTGTGTCCGGTAGTCGATCACCTGGTCCGCACCCAGCGCCTTCACCCACTCCACATTGGCGGTGCCGGTGGTCGTGGCGACGAACGCGCCCAGATGCTTGGCGAGTTGGATGGCGATCGTACCCACCCCGCCGGAGCCGGCGTGGATGAGTACTTTCTGGCCCTTCTTCAAGTGTGCGGTTTCCACCAGCACCTGCCAGGCGGTCAGCGCGACCAGCGGCACCGAGGCGGCTTCTTCCCAACCGAGATTCGTTGGCTTCAGCGCAACACTGGCCGCCTTCACCGCGATGCGTTCGGCGAAGGTGCCGATGCGATCCTGGTCGGGGCGGGCATACACCTCATCGCCGACGTTGAACTGCTGCACCGCACTGCCAACGCGGACCACGGTGCCGGCGACATCGTTGCCGAGCGTCAACGGCAGCGTGTAGGGCAGGATCAGCTTGAACTCACCGCTGCGGATCTTGCTGTCCAATGCGTTGACACCGGCGGCATACACCTGGATCAGGACATCGTCTTCCCGCAGTGCCGGCTCCGGCACGGAGGCGATGTGGCCCACTTCCTTCTTGCCATGGCGGTCGATGATGAAGGCTTTCATTGCAGGTGTCCTGTTGGGTGGATGCGGCAGGCCGGTGTACGTGGAGCAGAACGCGATCGCCGAAGCGACGCGGTCACGCGGGTCAGTCGCCGCTGCGGTAGCGTTCGGCAGCGTGCGCTTGGCGGATGTCACCGAGCAATGCCTGGCGTGATCCCTGCAGGGCATCCCAACGCGACGCGTCGTGCAGCGGCGGGATGGTCACCTCTTCACGGCGGTCAAAGCCCATCAGGGCGGCGTCCACCAGTTCGTTTACCTCCATCAGGTCGGGAAGCGTGTCGGGGTCGATACCTGCTCGCGACCAGATTTCCGTTCGTGTTCCAGCAGGCAGCACGGCCTGCACATGGACGCCCTTTGGGCCCAGTTCCAGCTGCATGCCCTGCGACAGGAACAGGACAAAGGCCTTGGTTGCACCGTAGAGCGTCATGCCGAACTCCGGGGCGAGTCCAACGACTGAGCCGACATTGATGATGGCGCCTTCACCGGCGGCGGCGAGACGCGGGGCGATCGCGGCGGCAAGCCGTGCCAACGCCAGCGTGTTCAGCGTGAGCAGGCGCTCAATGCCCTCTGCGGACTGCTCGAGGAAACTGCCCGTCTGTGCCATGCCGGCGTTGTTGACCAATATGCCGATCCGGGTGTCGTCGCGGAGTTGCGCCTCGACCCTGCGGAGGTCATCCGGGTGGGTGAGGTCTGCGGTCACCACGTCGATGGCCACGGCAGTTTCCTTGCGCAGTCGTGCGGCAAGTGCCTCCAGGCGCGCGGTATCGCGGGCCACCAGGACGAGTGCGTGGCCGCGCCGTGCGAAGCGGTCCGCGTAGACGGCACCGATGCCGGAGGAGGCACCGGTGATGAGGACGCTGTGTGCAGTGTTCATGCGGTAGGTCTCTGATGTTCGGGATCGGGGGAGTTATGCGGCGTATGCGGCGGGGTGCCTTGGATAGTCGGTGTAGCCTTCGGCGCCTCCGCCATACAGCGTGGCGGGATGGAGTGGAGCGAGCGGCGCCCCGGTCTTCAGTCGTTCCACCAGATCCGGATTGCTGATGAAGGCGCGTCCGAAGGCCACCAGATCCGCTTTGTTCTCTGCCACGTGGCGGGTTGCGAGTTCCAGGTCATAGCCGTTGTTGGCCAGATAGGTCTGCTTGAAGCGTCGGCGCAACGCGCTGAAGTCGAACGGCGCGACATCGCGCGGGCCGCCGGTGGCGCCCTCGACCACATGCAGGTACACCACGCCCAAGCGGTTGAGGTGGTCGACGATGTAGTCGTACTGCGGCTGTGGGTCGCTGATCGAGATAGCGTTGGCCGGCGACACCGGCGAGATGCGCACACCGGTGCGGTCGGCACCGATCTCTTCTGCCACCGCAGCGGTGACGTCGAGCAGCAGTCGCGCGCGGTTCTCGATGGAGCCACCGTACGCATCGGTGCGTTGGTTCGCGCCGTCCTTGATGAACTGCTCAAGCAGGTATCCGTTGGCGCCGTGGATTTCCACGCCGTCGAAGCCTGCGGCGATTGCATTGGCCGCGGCCTGGCGGAAGTCGTTGACGATGCCGGGCAGCTCGTCGATCTCCAGCGCGCGCGGTTCGGATACATCGGCGAAACCGTTGTTCACGAAGGTCTTGGTCTGCGCACGCAGGGCAGAGGCTGACACCGGAGCGGCACCGTTCGGTTGCAGGTCGACATGTGAGATGCGGCCGACGTGCCACAGCTGCACGAAGATCCGCCCACCCTCGCGGTGCACGGCGTCGGTGACCTTGCGCCAGCCGTCGATCTGGTCCTGGGTGTACAGCCCGGGAGTGTCCTGGTAGCCCTGCGCCTGGGCAGAAACCTGGGTGGCTTCGGTAATGATCAGGCCCGCCGACGCGCGCTGTGCGTAATAGGTGGCGGCGAGATCGGTGGGCACCAGGCCGGGTCCAGCACGGTTGCGCGTCAACGGCGCCATGACGATGCGGTTGGCAAGCACCAGCGGGCCCAGAGCATGGGGGTCGAACAGCGATGGGGTCGCCATGGAATGTCTCTCTCTTGGTGATGACGGGGGCCAACCGGGTCGCTTGGGCGTGCCGGCTCTGGCTGACGAGAGCAATGATGATGACCGTAATCTTAAATGTCAATGGTTTGATTATGGGCATCATCTATGGGTGATATAGTGCTTCCACGCACATGGCCGCACTGAGGGAGTACCCCCGCAATGAAAGTCAGCAAGGCACAGGCGCAGGCCAACCGCGCCCATATCGTTGAGGTCGCCTCCGCGTTGTTTCGCGAAAAGGGCTATGACGGCGTGGGCGTCGCGGACCTCATGGCCCATGCCGGCTTCACCCACGGCGGCTTCTACAAACACTTCGGTTCCAAGGCGGATCTGATGGCGGAAGCAGCGGCGTGCGGCTTTGCCCAGTCACTCGCGGCGGCAGGTGACGGTGGCTTGGATGCGTTTCTCGGCCACTACCTGTCACGCGCGCACCGTGACAACCCGGCCGTGGGCTGCACGATGGCCGCGCTGAGCACCGATGCTGCGCGCCAGCCCGATGCGGTCAGGGCCGTCTTCGCCGAAGGAATCGAGCGCCAGGTGTCCGCACCGATGCCGGATGCGGATGCCTCTGCGGCGGTAGCGGAGGGCAGGTCACGTGCGCAGCGGATCGCCCTGATTGCGCAGGCGGTCGGTGCGATCGTGTTGTCCAGGGCGTGCCCGGATGATTCGCCACTGGCCGATGAGATACTCGAGGCCTGCCGCCATGCGGTGCTGGCGGATGAATCAGCACGCGCTGCTGTCTTTCAGGGCTGAGCGCGCGCCGGGCCCCCGAACATCGCGTTGTCTGGCGCCCGGTGCATCTTCGTACCGCCCCAGGCGCCGCATCCACCCCCTCGCCAGCCACAGTCGGAGTAAACCATGACTTTCAAAGCGCTTCTCGCCACCCAGACCGGTGACCGCATCGCAGCTGACGTCGTAGAGCTCGACGAACATGACCTGATGCCCGGTGACGTCACCGTTGCCGTGGAGTATTCGACGGTCAATTACAAAGATGCGCTGGCCCTGAGTGGACATTCCCCGGTGATCCGTAAGTTCCCGTTGATTCCCGGCATCGACCTGGCGGGCATCGTAGAGAGCTCCGGCCATGCCGGTTTCTCTGCGGGTGACCGCGTACTGGTCAACGGCTGGGGATTGAGCCAGACCCACCATGGCGGTTTTTCGCAGAAAGCGCGCGTACCCGGGGAATGGTTGGTCAAGGTCCCCGAGGCATTTTCCACGCAGGATGCGATGGCGATCGGAACGGCCGGCTATACGGCGATGCTGTCCGTGCTCGCGCTGGAACACGGTGGATTGACGCCCGACCACGGCGACGTGCTGGTGACGGGGGCGAATGGCGGGGCCGGGTCCATCGCGATCGCGCTGTTGTCCCGGCTCGGTTATCGCGTCGTGGCGTCGACAGGGCGCCTGCAGGAAGCGGAGTATCTGAAGGAACTCGGTGCCGCTGAGATCATCGACCGTGCCACGCTCTCGGCGCCGGGTGCGCCCATCGCGAAGGAGCGCTGGGCCGGCGCCATTGATGCCGTGGGCAGCCACACGCTTGCCAATGTACTGGCCCAGATCCGCTATCGCGGCGTCGTGGCGGCGTTCGGGCTGGCGCAGGGGGCGGATCTGCCGGGTTCGGTGTTGCCCTTCATCCTGCGCAATGTGACCTTGGCCGGCATCGATTCGGTCAATGCACCGTACGCCGCGCGCGAACAGGCCTGGGCACGACTGGCCACGGATCTGGACCTGCACAAGCTTGCCCGCACCACCCGGATGATCGGCCTGGCGGACGTTCCCGGACTGGCGGCGGACGTGCTGCAAGGGCGTGTGCAGGGCCGCACGGTGGTCGACGTCAACGCATAAGGGGCGGAACAGGGCATGCAGTGAGAAACTGATCTCTCGGATATCTCGATAATCGTGACCGGGGTCTCAAAGTTAATCCTCAAGATAATCTGCGAACTGCCGTTACAAACTTCACAGCATCCTGCTCTCCCTGCTGCGGCCTTCGTTCGTCCCCACGCCATCGCGTCGCCCCGCCGTGTATCTGCACGGCCCAGCCCTTCAGCCTGTTGGACCCGAGGACCCTGCAATGCCCAGCCCATCTGTCGGTACCCGGGTACCCGCACGCCTCTCTGCCTTTCTGTTTCGACCGTCCGCCACCCGGCACGCGGCGGCGGACGCGGCGGCGCGCAGGGACCAGGACCTGCAGGCGCAGGTCGATGCACTGCACCGGGTACAGGCGGTCATCGAGTTCGGGTTGGATGGCACCGTGCTGAAAGCCAATGCCAACGTGCTGGCGACCCTCGGCTACACGATGGAAGAGATCCAGGGGCGGCACCATTCCATGTTCATGGAGCCGGAGCAGGCGCGCAGTGCAGCGTACAAAGCCTTCTGGGAAAAGCTGGGCCGTGGCGAATTCGACGCGGGTCAATACAGGCGGGTGGGCAAAGGCGGGCGTGAAATCTGGATCCAGGCGTCCTACAACCCGGTCTTCGACAGCAAGGGCACGCCCTGCAAAGTGGTGAAGTTCGCCACTGACATCACGGAAGAACGGCAACGTGCCGCAGATGTCGCGGGCCAGCTTGCCGCGATCAACAAATCGCAGGCGGTCATCGAGTTCAGCCTGGACGGGCGTATCGAGACCGCCAACGAGAACTTCCTGGAGACCACGGGCTACTCGCTCGATGAGATACGCGGCAAACATCATTCCATGTTTGCCGACCCCGTTTATGCCCAGAGTGCCGAATACCGCCAGTTCTGGGAGAAACTCGGGCGCGGCGAATACGACGCGGGACGCTATCGCCGGTTTGGCAAGGGTGGCCGTGAGGTGTGGATCCAGGCCTCGTACAACCCGATCCATGACATGGATGGGCGGCCGTTCAAGGTGGTCAAGTACGCAAGCGATATCACGGCGCAGGTGCTCGAGTCACAGGCACTGCAGCAGGCGGTGGACCAGACCCGGGACGTGGTCGCCGCCGCGCAGGGCGGTGACCTGAGTCGCCGCATCGACCTCAACGGCAAACGCGGCGCGATCGGCGAGCTTTGCCAGGGGATCAACCTGCTGGTCGAGTCGATGGCCGGCATGATCGGGCGGATCAAGGCATCCGCGGATGCGGTCGCGATGGGCGCAGGCGAGATCGCGGAAGGCAACGATGACCTGGCACGGCGAACCGAGCAGCAGGCAGCGTCGCTGGAGGAAACCGCCGTATCGATGCAGGGCCTGACCGCGGCCGTGCGGCAGACCGCAGACAGCGCACAGCAGGCCAGCGAGCTGGCTGGCGCGACGGTGCGGGTGGCCGAACAGGGCGGTCAAGCCGTGCATGACGTGGTCTCGACCATGTCGCTGATCGCGGCGTCTTCGCATCGCATCGGCGACATCATCGGCGTGATCGACGGCATCGCGTTCCAGACCAATATCCTGGCATTGAATGCTGCGGTAGAAGCGGCGCGTGCTGGCGAGCACGGGCGTGGATTCGCCGTGGTTGCATCGGAGATCAGGTCGTTGTCGCAGCGGTCGGCTACCGCCGCCAGCGAGATCAAACAGATCATCAGCGATTCGGTCGGCAAGGTCGGCGCCGGCAGCACGTTGGCGCAGGGGGCAGAGCGCACGATGGACGACATCGTCCAGAGCGTGCGGCGGGTCAACGATCTGATCCGCGGCATCAGCGCGGCCGCTCAACACCAGAGCGAAAGCATCGTGCAGATCAACCAGGCGGTGGATCACATCGACGAGGGAACCCAGCAGAACGCGGCATTGGTCGAGGAGGCATCCGCGGCGGCGCGCAGCATGGAAGAACAGGCGACGCAGCTGCTGGGCACGGTGGCCGCGTTCCGCACCGAGGCATTGTCCCGCTAGCGCGGGCAGCATTGATACGTGCTGGGTATCAATGCTGGCAGACAACGGTATTGGCCGTTGTTCATCCGGTCGTTCAGGCTGGACGCATGCATACCCCTGTTTCTTTCCAAGGCCAGGTTGGCCTCATCACCGGCGCCGCAGGCGGCCTTGGGCTCGCTTACGCGCGTTTGCTGGCGGGTCGTGGCGCAACGGTCGCGATGCACGATGTAGGCGCCGATACCGATGGCAGAGGCCTCGATGCGACCCGCATCTCCCGTGCAGCGGAGCAGTTGCAGGCGCAAGGTCGCACGGTCAGCAGTCACTGCCTGCCCATCAACACGCGCGCGCAATGCCACGCACTGGTCGACGACGTGCTGCAGCAGCACGGACGCCTGGACTTCCTGATCCACAACGCGGGCTGGGTGGCCTACCAGCCGGTGCAGGACGTAGACGAAGCGCAGCTGGAGCACACGCTGCTTATCGCGGCCAAGGCGCCGCTGTGGTTGGCACAGGCGGCATGGCCGAGCATGCGCGCCAATGGAGGCGGGCGCATCGTGGTGACGACGTCTGATCGGGCGCTGTATCCGCAGCATGTGCAGCAGGGGCTGGTCAGCTATGCGATGGCAAAGATGGCTGCTGTCGGACTGGTCAACGTGCTGGCCGCCGAAGGGGTTGGGGACAACATCGTGGTCAACGCGATATCGCCGGTAGCGAAGACACGCATGTGGGGGCACCAGGGCGAGCCTGATGAGCTGCACCCCGATGCGGTGGCCACGGGCGTTGCGTGGCTGGCGTCCACCCGTTGCACGGAAGGCGGCTGGATCCTGCGTGCGAGCAACGGGCAGTTCCACGCCACGCGCGCAGGCGAAGCGGCCGGCGTGGATTATCCGCGCGATCTGAAGGCGATCGCGGTCGACACGGTTGAAGGATTCAATGCCGCGTGGCCACGCATCGCGTTGACCAACACCGAGTCGCGCTCGACGCATTCCGGCTGAGCGCTGCTGATACCCTGAGTGCCTTGTCTGCAAGGCGACCGCCATGATCGATCTCCGTCTGCTGCGCCAGTTCGTGGCCGTGGCAGAAGAGCTGCACTTCCATCGTGCCGCGGCGCGCCTGCACATGTCCCAGCCACCCCTCACCGCTGCGATCCGCCGCCTCGAAGAGCACGTGGGTGCCATGCTGGTGTTGCGCGGGCACAGGACACTTGGGCTTACGGCTGCCGGGAAAGTGCTGCTCGTCGAAGCACGACGCACCTTGCAGCAGGCCGACCATGCGCTCGCTGCGACCCGCGAAGCGGCAGCGGGGCGCACCGGCGTGGTGCGCGTGGCGTATGTCGGCAGTGCGCTGTACGGCAGCCTGCCGCAGCGGATCCGATGCTTCCGGCGGAGTCATCCGGGCGTGCGCCTGGAGCTGCGCGAGGCGACCTCATTCCAGCAACAGGCGATGCTGCGCCAAGGACAGATCGATGTCGGCATCCTCATCCCCCCGCTTCCCTCTTCCGCAGACCTGCGGCTGCACGCGTTCGACAGCGACACGTTGGCGATCGCACTGCCCCGCGATCATCCACTCGCCGCCCGCGCCTCATTGCAGGTGGCCGACCTTGCCAGTGAGGAGTTTGTCGGCTGGCCGGCGGCCGAAGGTGAGGGTTTCCACGCGCACGTGATGCAGCAGTGCAGTGCTGCAGGCTTCATACCCAATGTCGTGCAGGAGGCGCACGGCATGCACGCCGTACTTTCGCTGGTGGCAGTGGAAACCGGGATTGCGATCATCCCGGCCAGCATGGTGGGCTTCCGCGCCGCCGAGATCGCCTATGTCCCCTTGTCGGCGCCGGTGACCACGTTCGATCTGTGCTTCTGCACCACTGTGCTGAACGATGCGCCGGCGTTGCAGGCCTTCCTGCACGCGGCAGATGGTCGCATGGTGGCCAGCGGCTGACATCCAGCGCGCGGGCGACGCATATGACTCTTCAAGGGCGAATGCTTCGTCGCTAGCGTCTGATCACAGGTTCCGGACACTCAAAGGATGATGTGATGACCGCGCACTACGACAACATGGTGGATCAGTACGTGGCCTACGCCAGCTCCTCGCCCACCCGGCCCATCGAGATGCGCACCATGCTGCAGTTGGCGGGCGAGATCGAGGGCAGGTCGGTGCTGGATCTCGCCTGTGGGTCCGGCTATTACGGACGCGAGTTTCTTCGCCACGGTGCCGGCCGCGCGCACGGGGTAGATCTATCGCAAGGCATGATCGACTACGCACGCGCGCTTTCCGCGGACCGCGGTGACGACATGACCTTCGAGGTGAATGATGTGACCGCAATGCCCGCAACGGCGGAGCACGACATCGTGCTGGCGGCCTATCTGTTCAATTACGCGCAGTCGCTGGACGCGCTGCAGCAGATGTTCGAATCGGTGATCCCGCACGTGAAGCGTGGCGGCAGGCTGGTGGTGCAGACGCTCAATCCGGAATTCAGGATGGCGCTTGGCAACTATTCTGCTTACGGGGTGAAGGCGATCGAGGAGGTGCCGTGGCGGGAGGGTGCACGGCTGGTGTTCGAGTTCCCTGGCTCGCCCCCGGCGCGGATCACCAACTACCGGTGGGCGAGAGAACACTACGAGCATGCGATCCGGTCAGCGGGGTTCCGTGCTGTCAGCTGGCATGAACCGCATCTGTTGGAAGCGGATATCCGCGGCCGTCCTGCCGGCTATTGGGAGGGCTACGTACACAACTGCATGTCGGTGAACCTGGTGTGCGAACGTTGACGCATCAGCGCCGGGACAACACCCGGTCGAGTGCATCCATCGCGCGCTGTGCCACCGTGCCGACATCCTCTGCCTTCAAGGCATCGTTGAATACTTCCAGGCCCACCGGGCCGGAATAGCCCATGTCCTGCAGCGCATCCAGCAGTTCGGGAAGTGGCCAGATGCCTTCACCCGGCAGGCAACGCGCATGGCGGGCGGTGTCGATCATGTGGCCGGGCAGGGGCTGCTGCTGCACGTCACTCAGTTGCACCAGCGCGATGCGGTGCGCGGGAATGCCGTGCAGGTCGTCGACGCTGCGGCCTGTGGCAAACAGATGGAATGCGTCGACGACGATGTCGAGATTGTCAGCGTCCACCGCCTGTACCTGACGCCACACGGCGGGGAGCGTGGAGTTGAGCACACTCCACGCCATCCCTTCATACGCGATGCGCAGTCCTCGTGATCCCGCTTCCGCGCACAGCCAGCGCAGATCCGGCCCGACGCGATCGCCGATGCAGCGCGTGTCGGTGGAGGCGGGTACCAGCACCGTCCGGGCCCCCAATGCAGCCGCCAGATCCAACAGGCCGATGGCCTCGTGGCGTTTATCGCGGCGATGCGGGTCGGGTGCACCGTCAAAATCGAGGAGCACCTGGACGTCGGTAAGTCCCATCGCGGTGTCCTGCAGCGCGGAACGCACTGCAGCGGCCGACGTCGGCTCTACATCCTGGCGCCATATCTCGACCTGATCGAACCCGGCGGACGCTGCGGCCGCGAGCTTCTGCGAGGTGCCGCCGCCAAGCAGCACGGTGTTGAGGAAACGAGGGGAGGTGGTGAGCCGCATCAGGCGAGGGTACCGACGCTGGGATGCAGGCGGTGTCGACGTGGCACGCGCCATCCAGAGCCGGCAATCGACGAAGGCCGATCGCCGACCGCGCACGCCGATCAGCGACGGTCGCGTTTGATCCAGGCCCGCACGAACAACGCGATCAGGCCACTGAAGATGACCCAGGACACAAGGTCGAACAGGCCGTCGCCGAGCAGCGCGCTGACCAGCCCGATGAGGCTGGCCAGCGTGATCCATGCAGGTGCGATGAAAGGACTCTTCATGCAACCTCCTGGGTCTGCGCACGTTCGATCTCCGCTACGCGGGTGGCAGTGCTCCCGCGCTTGAACCAGAGGTACAGTCCGCTGATCAGCACAGCGATGGTCAGCAGGTCCATCAGCGCCCACAGGATCTTCAGCGGCAGCTTGCCGTAGTCGCCGAAGTGCAGCGGCTGGCTCAGCAGCAGCACGGTCATGTAGGTGGGCAACTGCGGCTGTGCCGTCAGGGCGCCGGTCTGCGCATCTATCAATACGGGCCGATACAACCGCTCGGTCACCGGCGAATCGCCCTGCATGAACACGCCATAGTGGTGGTCACCGCTGTAGCCGGTACCGGGGAAGCTGACGAACGCCGGGCGCATGTCCGGCTCGGCCGCGCGCGCGGTGTCTACCGCGGCCTGCAGCGATGCAAGCTGCGTCGGCTTGGGCTGGCCGGCGTAGCGTGCAGCGAACTCGCCCAGTTGCTGCGTCTGCCAGGCCTGTTCCAAGGGCTTGGCCAGCGTGTTGATGGCGCCGGTAAGGCCGACGACCAGCGCCCAGCCGAGGGTAACGATGCCGATCACGTTGTGCAGGTCGAGCCAGGCAAGACGGCGGCTGCGGCCCGTGCGCAGCGTGCCGAAGCGCTGCTTGCGCATGAAGGGGCCGTAGAGCACCAGCCCGGACACGATGGCGACAACGAACAGCAGCCCCATCGCGCCCATGAACAACAACCCCGGCAGCCCAAGGAACAGATCCGTGTGCAGGCGGTACAGGAAGTACATCACGCCTTCGTTGAACTGCGGTGCGGGGACCTGTTCGCCACTGACGGTGTTCAGCAGCACGGTCTGCATCTGCGGCGCGGGCGTGTCGCTGCGCGCACCGGTATTGACGTACATCAGCGGTGCATCGGGGTCCCAGCCGACGAACAGGGGCACATTGCCGGGAAAATGCTGCAGGGCGGTCTGAACCTGCGCATCCAGGTTGCGGATCGGTGCATCGGCAGGGGCAGCGGGAATCTCGGGGTCAGCGCCGGTGAGGTGCCCGATCTCATGGCCGAAGATGAGGGGCAGGCCGGTCAGGCAGAGCAGCAGCAGGAACAGCGTGCAGACCAGGCTTGTCCATTTATGGACGACGAACCAGGCTTTGATGGCGGAACGTTGCATGGAGCGGAAAGTCTCGGTCGGCGATGGGCGGAGGGCCAATAGGCGGGCGCCGGGACGCTTGCGTGTCCCTCTTGGCACGCCGGAATGAAACAGGCAGTTGTTGCACAATATATAACGATAAGCCACCGGGCCGATCCGACGGTGTCGTGACGACCTCTCGACGCAGGACGGCAGCAGCGGCAAGCATGGTGCTCGACTGCTGGGGAGCTCCTTCCGATGCCTGTCTCTGCTTCGTATGACGCGTTCTGCCGCTACTATCTCGCGCTTGAGCGCGCGTCCCCCTCTCGTTCACTGGAACGATGCACGCTGCTGGAACTGGCCGGTGACCTGAGTGGCCGCGATGTAGTGGATCTTGCATGCGGAGAGGGGTGGTGCGGTCGCCAATTGCTCGCCGCCGGGGCGAGGTCAGCGCTGGGGATCGATATCTGCACCAGCATGATCGCTGAAGGTCGTGCAAGATCGGCCGACGAGGGCGACCGCATGACGTTCCTGCACGCAGATGTGATGGATGTGGAGCGGGATGGCCAGTTCGACATCGTGACGGGGGCCTGGTTGCTCTGTCTTGCGAAGACCCGCAACGAGCTTGCAGCGATGTACGCACAGGCAAGGCGCCTGCTGCGACCTGGTGGCTGTTTCATCGCGGTGGTCAACAACCCCCAGTACCGTCACACCGGCAGCATCAACCCCGCCACACATGCGCAGGTGCTTGAGTGCGTGAGCGGCGAGGGTCATCAGCGCATGCGCATCCGGTTCGGTGCCCGGGAGGATGCGGTCGTCGTGGATTACAACTGGGATACGGCCAGCCATGAGGCCGCGGCCGAACAGGCAGGCTTCCACGAGAGTGTCTGGATGTGGCCAAAGGTGACCCCCGACATTCGTGCGAAGCATCCGGCGGGTTTCTGGGATGAATACGAAACCAACTGCGCGCGAGCCTTCTTGCGGGTGCGGTGCTGAACCGATGTCATTGTGTACCGCGCGCCATCATATTCAGTTTCAGGTCGCCTGCGCGCAACGTGCTGTCCGCCGCCGAAACCTGTACATGGCGACGCAGCGGGACCCCCACGCGTGTGAACATGGCGTCCGACGCAACGGACTGGGTCAGATAACCGTCCCCTGAGGCCCTCAATCCTGGGTGATCCGCGCTGGCCGGGGATGCGATCGAGCGTGACGACGCCGTAGGTGGCGGACTGTGCAGTTGCCACGTCGCCGTCGTGGCCCAGCGGGACGGTGAGCTGCGACTATCCAGCTCTGTCGCCATTCCCTCAGCCGTGACGGCGTCAGCCTTGATGGACAATGCGCGCGGCAGCGCCGTAGCCGGGTTCAGGGAGCAGTGCATCCCCGCAACCGCAGGCGTCTGCTACGGATGAAAAAAGTTTCATTTGGCGTCCACGCGTCCGTGCGGGGGTTTTCTTCTATATTCGCGGCACGCAGGATGCGGCGTGGCCGGCACCGCCGTGGCATGGCCCCTGACGCGTCGCATCGGATTCGTCCGAAAACTCCCCGATTTCCTTCCCCCGCAGGAAAATGTCCAATGGTTTTTCCATGTTTCGGCAGGCTGGTCCTCGCCGCCACCCTTTGCTTCATTCTCAACGGGTGCACACAGAAAGAGGCCGCCCCCGCCGCCGCGCCGCGCGACGTATCGGTGATGACCCTGCAGGCCCGGGCCGTCGCATTGGACCAGGAGCTGCCGGGACGCACGGTTGCCTTCGAAGAATCGGATGTACGCCCGCAGGTTTCGGGTGTGTTGCTGAAGCGGCTGTTCGAAGAGGGGGCTACCGTGAGCGCGGGTGATCCGTTGTTCCAGATCGACCCGTCGTTGTACCAGGCGGCGTTGAATGAAGCGGCGGCGAACCTGCGCACGGCGCAGGCCACGGCCGTGACCGAGCGCTTGCGCGCCGGGCGGTTGCAGGCGCTGGGCCAGGAGCAGCTGACCTCCCAGCAGGCGGTGGACGATGCGATCGCCACGGCCAAGCAGGCCGACGCGGCGGTGGATGGGGCCAATGCGGCCCTGCAGACCGCGCAGACCAATCTACGGTTCGCCGCGGTGTCCGCACCGATCAGCGGGCGGGTGGGGCGGGCGCTTTTCACTCCGGGCGCGCTGGTGACTTCCGGCCAGGCCGAGCCGCTGGCGAAGATCCAGCAGGTGGATCCGATGAATGTGGATATCACCCAGTCCAGCAATGAGTTCCTGGCGCTGCGCCGTGCCATTGCCGAGGGCGGCGTGCAGGCATCGGCGACGCCGGTGACATTGAAGCTGTCCGACGGCAGCGCGTACCCGCTGCAGGGCACGCTGGAGTTTGCCGATCTGGACGTGGACCAGGATACCGGCAGCATCACCCTGCGGGCGACCTTCCCGAACCCGGACGGGCAACTGCTGCCGGGCATGTACGTGCGTGCGATGGTCGGGCAGGGCACGCGCCAGCAGGCCGTGCTGGTGCCGCAGGCCGTGGTCGATCGCAGTCCGCGGGGAAACGCGCTTGCCTGGGTCGTGGGTGCTGACGATGTGGTACGCCAGCGGGAATTCCGCACCCTGCGCGCGGTCGGCGACCAGTGGCTGGTGGCGGATGGCCTGAAGGCCGGGGAGCGCATCGTCATCGGCGGCCGGCAAGGTCTCGTGGATGGGGCGAAGGTGGCGGTGACGGACGCCAAGGACGGCGCCAAGGTTGCCGTGGCGCCCGCCGATACCGCAGCGAAGAAAGGCTGACCTGCGCATGCTCTCCCGATTCTTCATCCACCGTCCGATCTTCGCCTGGGTACTGGCGATCTCCATCATGGCCCTGGGCAGCATCGCGGTCCTGCAGTTGCCGGTGGAGCAGTACCCCGACATCGCGCCTCCCCAGATCAACATCACCGCCAACTACACCGGTGCGTCCGCGCAGACCGTGGAAGACAGCGTCACGCAGGTGATCGAGCAGCAGATCAAGGGCATCGACCACCTGTTGTATTTTTCTTCCAGCAGCTCCTCTGCAGGGCAGGCACGCATCACGGTCACCTTCGACCAGCAGGCCGACCCGGACATCGCCCAGGTGCAGGTGCAGAACAGCGTCAACCAGGCGATCAACCGCCTGCCGCAGGAAGTGCAGCAGCAGGGCGTGACAGTAGCCAAGTCGCAGGGCGACTCGCTGATGGTGGTCGCGCTGTATGACACCACCGGCAAGATGCAGCGGGTGGACGTGTCGGATTTCCTGTCCAGCAGCGTGCAGGATCCGATGAGCCGTATCCCGGGCGTCGGCGAGATCGATGTGTTCGGCGCGCCGTATGCGATGCGCATCTGGATGGATCCCCATCAGCTCCGTGCCTACAGCTTGATGCCGAGCGATGTGCGCAGCGCCATCGAGGCGCAGAACACCCAGGTGACGGCCGGCGAGCTGGGCGGGCTGCCGGCGATGGACGACCAGAGCCTCAACGCCACGGTGACCTCGCAGTCACGGCTGCAGACCCCGGAGCAGTTCCGCGCGATCATCCTCAAGACACTGCCTAATGGCGCGGCCTTGACGCTGGATCAGGTCGCGCGCATCGAGATCGGTGCGCAGGGCTACACCATGAGCAGTTTCCTCAACGGGTACCCGGCCGCCGGCTTCTCGGTCACCCTGGCCTCGGGTGCCAATGCCCTGCAGACCGCCGATGCCGTGCGTGCGGAGATCGAGCGCCTGAAGTCGACGTTCCCGCCGGGCCTTGAGGTGGCGTACCCACGCGACAGCACCCCGTTTGTACGGGTGTCGGTGGAAGGGGTGGTCCATACGTTGATCGAGGCGATCATCCTGGTGGTGGTGGTGATGTTCCTGTTCCTGCAGAACCTGCGCGCGACGCTGATCCCGGCGATCACGGTGCCGGTGGTATTGCTGGGAACCTTCGGGGTGCTGGCCGTCGCCGGGTTCACGATCAACACGCTGACGCTGTTCGCGATGGTGCTGGCGATCGGTCTGCTGGTGGACGATGCGATCGTGGTGGTGGAGAACGTCGAGCGCATCATCCACGAAGAAGGGCTGCCACCGGCCGAAGCCACCGAGCGCTCGATGGGCGAGATCACCGGTGCGCTGATCGGCATCACCGTGGTGCTCGGTGCCGTTTTCCTGCCGATGGCGATGTTTGGCGGAGCCACCGGCATCATCTACCGGCAGTTCTCGATCACCATTGCGTCGGCCATGGTGCTTTCCGCGCTGGTCGCGTTGACCCTGACCCCGGCACTGTGCGCCACCCTGCTCAAGCCCGCCGACAAGGAGCGCCCGCCGGGACGCTTTTTCCGCTGGTTCAACGGTCGGGTGGAACGCACCCAGGCCTCCTACCGTGCCGGCCTGGCCCGCGTGGTCGGTCGGCCACGGCGCTGGATGGTCTTCTATCTGCTGGTGGTCGTAGCGGTGGCGGGCCTGTACCTGCGCATGCCGACCGGCTTCCTGCCCGTAGAGGACCAAGGGCTGGTGATGTTCCAGTTCACCACGCCGGAGGGTACGCCCATGGCCAAGACCGAAGCATTGGGCGAGGACATCGGACGTTACTTTCGGGAAAATGAAAAGCACAGCGTGGATGTCGCCTTCGTGGTGGTCGGTCGCAACAATGCCGGTACAGGGCAGAACGCGGGCCAGGGGTTCCTTGCGCTGAAACCGTGGAGTGAGCGCGATGGGGACACCAGCGCCGATGCGATCATCGCCCGCGCCAACGCGCACTTCCGTGCTGTGGCCGATGCCCAGGTCAACGTCCTGTCGCCGCCTGCGGTGCGCGGGCTGGGCCAGTCCAGCGGGTTCGAACTGTGGCTGCAGGACAGCAGTGCGGCGGGCCGCGAAGCGCTGAAGGGGGCGCAACAGCGCGTGGTGCAGGCGGCCAACGAGGACGCCGGCCTTTCATCGGTGCGCTTGAATGGACTGGGCGATCGCGCCCAGCTGCAGGTGGATATCGACCAGGCCCAGGCGAGCGCCCTGGGTCTGGCGCAGGCGGACATCAACACCACGTTGTCGGCCGCCTGGGGCGGAACCTACGTGAATGATTTCCTGGACCGCGGCCGGGTCAAGCGCGTTTACATTCAGGGCGACGCCCCGTACCGGGCCGTGCCCGATGACATCAACCAGTGGTATGTGCGTGGCAGCGATGGGCAGATGGCATCGTTTGCCAGTTTTGCCCGCACGCATTGGGAGCGCGGACCGCAGCTGCAGCAGCGCTTCAACGGCCTGCCGGCGATGCAGCTGCAGGGCAGTGCCGCCCAGGGCAGCAGCTCGGGTCAGGCCATGGGCCGCATGACGCAGTTGGTGGCCCAGGAAGAGGGATTCGGCCTGCAGTGGAGCGGCCTGTCCTACCAGGAGCAGCTCTCCAGCAACCAGACGATCTGGCTGTACCTGGCGTCCATTGCGTTCATTTTCCTGTGCCTCGCGGCGCTGTATGAAAGCTGGACAGTGCCGGTGGCGGTGCTGCTGGTGATTCCGCTGGGCGTGCTCGGCACCGTGTTGGCGACCACCGTCGCAGGCTTCGTCAACGACATCTATTTCCAGGTCGGCATGTTGACCACCATCGGCCTGTCCGCAAAGAACGCGATCCTGATCGTGGAATTCGCCGAGGCCGAGTACCGTGCCGGACGCTCTGCGGTGGATGCGGCACTGGAAGGGGCGCGCCTGCGGCTGCGGCCCATCGTGATGACCTCGCTGGCCTTCGTGGCCGGCGTAGTGCCGCTGGCCCTGGCCACGGGTGCCGGGGCGGTGAGCCGGCGCGAGATCGGTATCAGCGTGATCGGCGGCATGGTGTCCGGCACGCTGTTGGCGATCTTGATGGTGCCGTTGTTCTTCGTGCTGGTGCGCGGTCTGGGCCGGCGGAAAAAGAGCGCCTGAACGTGAGTGGCCGTGCCGTTCAGCACGGTCATCGTCATGTCATCGGCGGATCACATGGCGGTCGCCGGGGCGGACTTAGGGTGGGTGCACCCGCCCCCAACGGAGTTCCGCCATGTGGCTCATCGACCGCCTGCTTCCGCACACTGCACTACTGGCAACGCCAAGCGATGCAGGGCCGATCGAAGAGGGACCGGATGCGCCTCCCGAAGCAGGCGCCCGGCGCCTGACCTTGAAGCGCCCCGTACGCGCAGGTCGCTTGGCGATCTCGCCCTGGCAGAAGGTTGCCGCCCCGAGCCGCCGCAGCAGGCACTGACCTGGTGTCTATCGGTCGGCCGGGTGGTTGACCCCGTCATTGGTGGGTACCACGCCCAGCCCGAACGGATCGATGCCCTCCAGGCAGGCCACGTTGTAGCCGTACTCATGCGGATTCGAGCGCCGACGGTGGTGGGTGTAGATTCCGCAGACATCGCAGAACCAGTGCTCGGCCACGTGGGTGTTGAACTGGTAGAGACGCAGGTGGGCGTGCCCCTGCAGGATCTCGATCCCGTTTTCAGCCACGGTGGCCGCGATGGCGCCACGACGCCGACACAGCGAGCAGTCACACCGGCGCGGATCGACGATGCCATCGGGCAGATGCAGGCGCAATTGCACAGCGCCGCAATGGCAACTGGCGGTGTGCCATTCGTTGACTGCCACAGCCGAAACCTCTTTGATGCCCATGATCCCTCCCGATGCGTGGCGTCATTCTGCCCGAAGTATCTCCTGTCGCGTCGTGCCACTCCCGGCGGCTACCGGGACGCCACCGGTCCGCGCGGCGGCCATTCCTGAACGCCCTCGGATTTCCCCGGCACCTCGCTTGTGGCTAACTAGGCGCCCCAAGATGAATGCGACAGGTCCCCGTGAAGGCAGCAGGCCGTTGGAGTATCGGAACCCTCATGCTGCTGGCGACCCTGTGGGTCGCTGGACTGGTGTTCTATCAGGTGCCGGGACCCGGCTGGTTGGCGGGATGCGCGGCGCTGCTCTGGTTGCTGGCGGGTGGTTGGATGTCGGTGCGCGTAGCGCGCGGACGGGCGGGACGCAGGCTGCCCGCGGCCTACGGACTGTGCATGGTGGCCGCGGCACTGACGTGGCTGGGCCTGACGCCGCGACAGGACCGCGCATGGGCTGACGACGTTGCGCAGCGGCTGCACGTGGCCTCTTTCGACGGTCGGAGGGTCGTGCTGGACAACGTGCGCGACTTCACCTGGCGCACCGAGCAGGACTACGATGCGCGCTGGGTCCGCCGGGAGTACGACCTGCAGCAGTTGGCGTCGGCCGACCTGGTGATGTCGTATTGGATGGGACCTGCCATCGCCCACACGTTGGTGTCGTTCGGATTCGAGGACGGTCGGCAGCTGGTGTTCTCGCTGGAGATCCGCAAAGAGCAGGGCGAGTCGTTCTCCGCGCTGGGCGGCTTCTTCCGCAAGTTCGAAATGACCCTGGTGGCGTCCGAAGAAACCGACATCATCCGCACGCGCACCAATGCGCGCGGTGAGGATGTCTATCTGTACCGGCTGCATGGCCTGAGCCAGGCCCAGCTGCGTACCTTGTTCGCCGCCTACATCGACGAGGCGCGCACGCTCGATGCGGCGCCGGCGTTCTACAACACCTTGACCAGCAACTGCACCACGATCGTATTTGATCTGGCACGGCATATCGCCCCCGGGCTGCCGCTGGACTACCGCCTGCTGCTGTCCGGGTATCTGGACCGGTACGCATTCGATCAAGGCGCGTTGACGCCGGGGCATTCGTTCAAAGCGCTCCGCGAGCGTGCACGGATCACTGATCGCGCGCTGCAGCCGGCGTCTGACAGGGATTTCTCCAGATGGATCCGCCGTGGCGTGCCCGGCACCGCCCAGGAAGGTGAACAATGATCGACATGAGGGCGCCGGTTTACTGGCCGAAGAGGGTACGCCTGCTGCTCGCTGCCGCCGTGCTGCTTCTGGGCAGTGGCTGCGCGATGGTAACGGTCAAGCAGGTGGCCAACACCGATTACCTGTCCAGCAAGCGCTCGGATGTGCTGACCACCGGCAAGCTCAGTGCGGCATCACAGGAAACACTGAGCGTGGTGGGGCTGGATGCCAGCCAGTGTGGCAAGGACGTAGTGGTCTGCCGCAGGACGTTGCTGGATACCGATGGCATCAGTGCCGAACAGCGCATGTCGGCGTTGTCCGAATTGTGGGTGCAGACGGCGCTGGCCCTCAGTCCGAAACCCAAGCATGCAGACAAGGAGCCGATGAGCGACGCGGCGGTGGATGCGTGGCTGGAGGCGGCGCGCTACGCGTATGCGTACCTGTTCTTCAGTGGCCGCGCGCCCTCTGATCGTGCCTTCGAGGATCGTCAGACGCAGGTGCGCGACTACTACAACTATGCCGCTGAGCAGACGGCGTCGGTGGTGTTCCGTCGGGCACGCGCGTCCGCGCTGGAAGGCGAAGACTACAACGCGCCGGTGGCCGGCGAGCGCTGGACGATCACCTCCGACTACGATCGCCTGTCGATGCCCAGCATGCCCACCCGGCTGGTGTCGGCGGCAACGATCAGCTTCGTTGGCCTGCGCAGCACCTACCGCCGTGATGGGTTCGGTGCCGAGCTGGTGGTGGTGATGGACCCACCCCGGTTGAGCACCCCCTTGCCGGAGGCAGACGCGCCGGTGGATGCGGCCGCGCCCGCCAGGAAGCACGAAGTGCCGCAGTACAGTGAAATGTCCTCGATCAACGCCACCGCGCTGCTGCGCTTCAAGGGCGACTCGCTGGACGACGTGCTGAAGACCAGCCAGGTATTGCTGGATGTGTATTCCCCGGAAGCGACCGAGCGGGTCGACCTGCACGGGCAGCAGGTGCCGCTGGCCGGCAACTTCACTGCGGCGTATGGGCTGTGGCTTGCACAGAGCGGGTTCGCCACGCAGGCGCTGCGCACCTTGTTCGGCTTGGCCGAAGGCATCAAGGAGCCGCACATCTACCTGATGCAACCCTGGGACCCGAACCGCCGCATCATCTTCATGCTGCATGGATTGGGCAGCAGTCCGGAAGCGTGGGTGAACGTGGCCAACGAAATCATGGGCGAAGAGGAGCTGCGTCGCGAATTCCAGGTGTGGCAGGTGTATTACCCGACCAATGCGCCGATTGCGCTGAACCGGTACGAGATCTCGCGCGCGTTCAACAGCACCCTGAAACACTTCGATCCCAGCGGGCAGACGCGTGCGTCGAAGGACCAGGTATTCATCGGCCACAGCATGGGCGGCGTACTGGGACGGCTGATGGTCAGCGCATCCGGCGATGCGTTGTGGAACGACCTGATGGCACGCTACGACCTGAAAGGCGAGCGCCTGCAGCGGGTGAAGACGAAGCTGGGCCCGCTGCTGCAGTTCCAGCCGCAGCCGAACGTGGAGCGGGCGATCTTCATCGCGGCCCCGCACAAGGGAACGGACATCGCGGGCAACCGGGTGGGGCGCCTGATCGGTCGTCTGGTGCGTCTGCCGTTGACGATCCTGGGTTCGTTCGAGGATGCATTCAATACCCTGCAGCAGGCCGATGCGCAACGTAGTGGGAGTGAAAAGCTGCGCGTGCCCAACAGCATCGACAACCTGAAATCCACCGATCCCTTCGTCATGGCAGCCGGCTCGCTGCCGATCCAGCCCGGGCTGAAGTATCACTCGATCATTGCCCAGCGCAAGCCAGAAGTGCCGCTGCTGCAGTCCGATGACGGACTGGTGCCGTACTGGAGTTCCCACCTGGAGGGCGCCGTGTCGGAGAAGGTGATCATCTCCGGCCACAGCGTGCAGGAGACGCCGCAGGCCGTGCTGGAAATCCGCCGCATCCTGCGCGAAGACGTGGACGAGGTGGGTGCAAGGCCGTGAGCTGGAGTCTGGGGGATGACGTCCGCTGGTCGTCACAGGCCCTGGGGGCGCTTCACCGTATGCGGTAGCTGCCTTGGCTCAGGCCACACGCGCGCGGGACGCAGGCGCGCAGTTCAGTGTTGAGAGAACCGGGACGGGTGCCGCTGCAGTTCACACCTGTCTGGGCTGAAAGCTCGAAGGCACCCGCGTGACGCTCGGCACTTTGAGCGTAGCATCGTCTGTCATCGACGCTGACGCTGTAGGACACTGCGCCGGCTACTGAGCTTTTCACGTTCATTGATCCGATGGCGAAGAACGGCTGCCCCGGTGCTGCACTCCCAGAGGGAGCGGCGGTACGTGCATAGTCTGTCCAGTTGTCCTGGCTTGATGCAGGCTCGTCGAACGCGCGCTCGATTTCTTCGATGGTGGCCGGAGTGCCCTCTCGCGTTTCGGAAGATACGCACGACCAAGCGGCTATGGCATTTTCACCTCCCAGTATTCCCCGCCCCGTGCTGGGTCGCATCCCGCTCTCAAGGCACAGCGCTTCATGGTAGGTCTTTGTGGCAGCAGGCTGATCGCTGAAGTCTATGGAAAACTTATTGCCAGAGAGACGGCGCAGCTTTTGTTCCAGACGGATCTTCCCTCCGTTGAAGTCAGAGTGCTCGGATGTACGAAGTATGACGTCGCCATTTGCACGGTGTTGCACAATGCGGTCGATGTAACCGGCCATTGGCAGCGGGGTCAGAGCGGCTGAGAAAAGGAGCGCGGTGGCAAGCATGGCGTTGTCCTCTGTGCTGGACTCGCATGTTTGCGGTTTACCGAAGCGTCGCACGTGGCTGACGTCTCAGAATGCAGCGAAGCTATCGAAAAGCAATCGGGCGTTGTTCTGCTATATCCGCAGAGGTGCAACGCGCGGTCGGAAACGATCGCTATTGGTGGGTGACGACCGTTCGTTGTTACAGAGCCGCCACCCACCAACGGCGTGACAACCCACCGTCGTCACCGACCCTGATCGCATGCGATCAGATGCGCCGCGCGACCACCGTGGCCAGCAGCGCCAGCAGCAGGGTCACCGCGAAGCACAGCAGGTAGCCTAGTGTTTCGCGACCATTGATGAAGGCGGCGAACAGTGCGCCGGACAACGCCAGCGTGGTCGCCACCGCGATGCCTTCGCTGAGCTGCAGCGCCGAGCTGTTCGCGCCCTGTTCGTGACGCGGTGACATCGACAGCGTGAGGACCGACAGACTGGGGTAGATCAGGCCCATGCCGAGCCCGGTCAGTGACCAGCCTGCCAAGGCCAGCAGCAGGGGCACGCCCTGTTGCAGGGTCAGCGAGGTGAGCAGCAGGCCGCCGCCCATCATCCACGAACCGGCCTGCACCAGATGCGCACGGGTCCAGCCAAAACGTTGATGTCCCTGCAGCCATGAGCCGGAGAACCAGCCCAACGCCCCCATGCTGAGTGCAGCGCCTGCCCACAGGGGGGAAAGGTCACGTTCGCGTTGCAACAACAGCGGCAGGAAGGCTTCCGCGGCGAAGAACGCAGACGCGGCGATACCGCGTAGCGCGATCACACTGGGCAAGCCGCGCCGCAGCGCCAAGGTGCCAGTAGGCAGCAGGTGGCGGCTGCATACCACCAGCCCGACCAGTGCGCTGGTCATCAACACAAGCGCGGTGACGCCCTGCTGCTGACCGCCCAGGTACAACAGAAGGGCGGCCAGCGCCGCGCCCACGGCCCACCGCACGACCGGGCGCGCAACGACGTCGGTGCGAATGTCCTGTGCACTGGCGCGCAGCGCGGGCACCAGCAACCAGGCAGCCGGCAGCGCGAGCACCGGAACCGCCAGGAATACCCAGCGCCACCCGGCGTACTGCACGATGAGGCCGCTCAGCCCCGGGCCTACCAGCGATGGGACCACCCAGCCCGCAGAGAAGGCGGCGAAGACTTTCGGCCGCAGCGGCTCGGGGAAGGTGCGCGCGACCAGCACGTACAGCGATACCGATACCGCGCCGATGCCCACGCCCTGCAGCAGGCGTCCGGCCACCAGAACCCCCATGCGCGGGGCGAGGCCGGCGACGATCAGACCGATGACGAAGAACGCGAGACCCAGCCACAGTGGCCGCGATGGTCCGCGTTGGTCGCACAGGCGACCCGCCACGGTCATCCCGATCACGCTGGTCGCCAACGCGCCGCCGAAGGCCAACGCGTACAGGCGCAGACCATCCAGTGCGAACGCGACGGTAGGCATGGCCGCGGCAACGGCCAGCGCTTCGAACGCCACCAGCGCCACCAGTGCGACCATGCCGACCGTCGTGGCGCGATAGCGTGGCGAGAGGATGGATGCCTTATCCACCAGGGCCAGAGAAGAGACGTCGGAGTTCATGTCAGGGCTTGTAATGGGAATGCGGAGGCGGCAGCATCCGCCCTCAACCATGGTTGAGGTCAAGAGATGGCGATGCAGGAGCTTAGTGTAGGCGAGGTCGCCAAGCGCAGCGGCGTGGCGGTGTCGGCGCTGCACTTCTACGAGCGCAAGGGGCTGATCCGCAGCCTGCGCAACGCAGGAAACCAGCGGCGTTACCCGCGCGATGTACTGCGGCGCTTGGCAGTGATCCGGGTGGCACAGCGGGTAGGCATGCCACTGGAAGCAATCGGTGCGGCGTTGGCAGAGCTGCCTGAAGGACGCACACCCACCAAGGCGGAGTGGGCGCGCATGTCCGCGCGCTGGCGCAGCGAACTGGATGAGCGCATCCACCTGCTGCAGTTCCTTCGCGATCAGCTGACCGGCTGCATCGGCTGCGGCTGCCTGTCGCTGAAACGCTGCTGGCTGGCCAACCCCGGCGATGTGCTGGCAGAACAGGGCGAAGGGCCGCAGCGCTGGGACTGAGGACAGCCCTCGGGCTGCTGCTCGCCGCTGGTTCGGTAGAGCCGACTTCAGTCGGCTGCTGCTCGCTGCTGGTTGGGTAGAGCCGACTTCAGTCGGCTGCTGTCCGCTGTTGGTTTGGTAGAGCCGACTTCAGTCGGCTCCGCCTGCGCTAGTCGACTGAAGTCGACTCTACCGGGCATCCTTGGCCTGTTCGATCAGTCGACTGAAGTCGACTCTACCGGGCATCCCCGGGCATCCCCGAGATCCCGTGGACCCCGGACACCCCGGACATCCCATGCCTTCTGGACCTGTTCGGTCCGTCGCCCGCAGCTCACCAGACCGTGAGCGTCTGCCCGCTCTGGATGCCTTCCACCGCCCGTTGGTAGGCCAGCGCGACCCGGCTGGCAGCCGCCGGTTCGAAGCCCGGGAAGTACGGCGCGTAGGCAACTGCGGATTCTTGCAACACCGTAGGACTCACCACATTGATGCGCAGTCCGCGCGCCACCAGTTCGCATGCTGCCGCACGCACGAAGCCTTCCAGGCCAGCGTTCACCGCCGTCGCATTGCTGCCATCGCTGATCGGCTGGGCGCTCACTATGCCGCTGGTGAGGGTGATCGAACCCCCTGCGCGCAGGTGATGCTGCGCGGCCAATGCCAGACGCACCTGGCCAAGCAGCTTGTCCTGCAGTCCGCTGTTGAACTGGGCAGCCGTCATGTCCTGCAGGGGGCCGAAGTGCAACTGGCCGGTGGTGGCGATCACCGCGTCGAGCAGGCCGGTCTGCTGGAACAGGGCGTGCACGCTGGCATCGTCGGTCAGATCCACGCGGTGATCGCCACTTCGACGTCCTGCGGTGACAACGTCATGGTGCTGGCCCAGATGCTGGGCTACCGCCTGCCCCAACGTCCCAGAGGCACCAACGATCAGGATCTTCATGCAGATACTCCTTCAGTAAGTGAGGCCAGTCTGGCGCGGCGATCAGCTTTGGATAAGGGGCGTATGATTCGCTCATTCCTAACCTGGAGTTAGTAATGGACAGGCTCCGCTGCATGCAGGCCTTTGTCGCCGTGGCCGACCTCGGCAGCTTCGCGCGCGCGGCCGAACAGTTGGACGTGTCCGCCGTGATGGTCGGCAAGTACGTCCAGCAGCTGGAGGCGCATCTGGGTACGGCGCTGCTGCAACGGAACACCCGACGTCAGCGTTTGACGGAGGCCGGCACCGCGTATCTGGCCGGATGCCGGCAGGTGCTCGAGCAGGTGCAGCACGCCGAAGCGAGTGTCGCGGGCCTGCAATTGCAGCCACGTGGGCTGCTACGGATCAGTGCGCCCAGCACGTGGGGCAGCTGCGTGCTTGCGCCGGCGCTGGCTTCGTTGCTGGAAGCGCAGCCGCTGGTGAATATCGAGTTGGACCTCAGCAATCGCACTGTCGACTTGATCGAGGACGGCTTCGACGCGGCGATCCGGGTAGGCCCGCTGCCGTCCCGCGAGGTGGTGGCGCGCCCCTTGCCGCCCTACGCGATGAGCCTGTGCGCGTCGCCGGACTACCTGCGGCGGAAAGGGACGCCGCGTGATCCAGCGGACCTCGCCCAGCATGAGTGCCTGAGCCATCTGTCCTGGCGCGGGGGCCATGGATGGCAGATGGCGAACGGCGATCCGGTGGACTGGGAGCCGCGTGCACGGCTGAGCAGCAACGACGGCCAGGCACTGCGGCAGGCTGCGCTGGCCGGTGCCGGGTTGGTATTGCAGCCGACCGCGTTGCTGGGCGAAGACATCGCGGCGGGAAGGCTGGTCACCGTGCTGGCCGATCACGTGCCGGCCGCACGGCCGATGCACCTGATCTACCTGCCGGACCGCCGCCCTCGGCCACGCCTGCAGTGTTTCGTTGATTTCCTGATGGAGCGGTTTCCGGTGACGCCCGAGGTACGGTAGAGAAGACTTCAGTCGGCTGCGCCAACACCAGCCGAACCCCGGTAGAGCCGACTTCAGTCGGCTGCGCCAACGCCAGCCGAACCCCGGTAGAGCCGACTTCAGTCGGCTGCGCCAACACCAGCCGACTGAAGTCGGCTCTACCCGTGGTGGGGCAGCCGACTGAAGTCGGCTCTACCTGTGGGGCGGCAGCTGAAGCTCGGCCGGCGGCCGTCACTACCGGGGGTCAATCGTTGGCGGCGGACAGTTCGCGGCCACGTGTCTGTGCGGCAGCCAGCGCCGTTGCGACCAGCGCTTCAAAGCCGCCTGCCTGGAAGCTTTCGATTGCCGCCTGGGTGGTACCCCCCGGCGAGGTGACGCGACGGCGCAGCTCACCGGGTGCCTCGCCGGCTTCGTCCAGCATGCGCGATGCACCGAGCAGCGTCTGCTGCACCAGCGTGCGTGCCGCTTCCGCGGGCAGGCCCTGTGCAATGCCGGCGGCTTCCATCGCCTCGGCCAACAGGAAAACGTATGCCGGCCCGCTGCCGGATACAGCCGTCACCGAATCCATCAGCGCCTCGTCGTCCACCCAGACCGTGCCGCCTGCGCTGGCCAGGATGCGGTCGGCCTGCGTACGTTGCGCGTCGGTGACCGCTGGCGTGGCGAACAGTCCGGTGACACCGGCCCCCAGCAGGGCCGGGGTATTGGGCATGGCGCGCACCACGGCCACGTCTCCGCCCAGCCAGCGGTCCAGTTGGGTGCTGGTGATGCCGGCGGCGATGGACACCAGCAGCGGCTTCGTTGCTGCGGCAAGCGGCTGCAGCGATGCGCATACATCGCGCAGCACCTGTGGCTTGACCGCCAGCAGCCACGTGCCCGCCTGCGCCGCGGCTTCGCTGGCACCTGCATAGGTCTTGACGCCGAACTCGGCCGTCAACGCTTCGCGCAGCGCAGTCACCGGCTCGGCCACGTGGATCTGGGCCGGTGCCGTGCCCTGGCGCACCAGCCCGGCAATCAGGCTGCGCGCCATGTTGCCGCCGCCGATGAAGGCAATGGAGGTATCGGTCATCTGGATCTTCCTTTCAATTCATGCGGGGCGCGGGCGGGCGCCAAAGAGTGCGGTGCCGATGCGGACCATGGTCGAGCCTTCCGCGATGGCCTCGGCGTAGTCGCCGCTCATGCCCATGGACAGGGTGTCTGCGCCGGGATGAAGGTCGGCAAGCGCCTGCTGCGCCTGATACATGCGCCTGAACGCCTGCTGCCGACGCGCGGCATCGGGCCATGGCGCCGGGATGGCCATCAGGCCGCGCAGGCGCAGGGTCGGCTCGGTCGAAATCGCCGCGGCCAGCGCATCCACTGCCTCCAGCGCGCATCCGTGCTTGCTGTCTTCGTCATCCACGTTCACCTGGATCAGGACATTCAACGGCGGCAAGGTGGCGGGACGGTGGCGGGCGAGCGCCTGCACGAGCTTCAACCGGTCTACGCTCTGCACCCAGTCGAAGGCGCGCGCAACCGCGTCGGCCTTGTTCGACTGCAGGTGGCCGATCAGGTGCCATTCCAGTGCCAGGCCTTGCAGCGCCTCGATCTTTGCCAGGGCCTCCTGCACGTAGTTTTCGCCGAACCCGCGCTGGCCTTGGGCGGCCAACGCGGCGATGGCGTCGGCCGGGTGGGTCTTGGACACCGCCAGCAGGGACGGGGTTGGCCGCCCGGCGGCCTGGGCCGCGTTCTGCAGGTTGCTCAGTATTCCGGGCAGGGGACTTTGCACGTAACGCGTTCCGGTCTGACAGAACGCTATACTGACGCCCGGGGAAAGATCCTTCCAGTCCAAGCCGTTATTGGGGAGTAGCCGCTCATGGATATCGCCGAGCTGTTGGCGTTTTCCGTAAAGAACAAAGCATCCGACCTGCACCTGTCCGCAGGCCTGCCGCCGATGATCCGTGTCGACGGCGATGTCCGTCGCATCAACATTCCTGCGCTGGACCACAAGCAGGTGCATGCGCTTGTCTACGACATCATGTCGGACAAGCAGCGTCGCGATTACGAAGAGTTCCTCGAGGTCGATTTCTCGTTCGAGATTCCGTCGCTCGCGCGCTTCCGCGTCAATGCCTTCAACCAGAACCGTGGCGCGGGTGCGGTGTTCCGTACCATTCCGTCCGAGGTGCTGACCCTGGAGGACCTGGCCTGCCCACCGCTGTTCCGCGAGGTCATCCAGCAGCCGCAGGGGCTGATCCTGGTGACCGGGCCGACCGGCTCGGGCAAGTCGACGACGCTCGCCGCGATGATCGACTACATCAACAAGAACGAGTACGGACACATCCTCACCGTCGAGGATCCGATCGAGTTCGTGCACACCTCGCAGAAGTGCCTGATCAACCAGCGCGAAGTGCACCGCGATACGCACGGCTTCAACGAAGCGCTGCGTTCGGCGCTGCGCGAAGATCCGGACATCATCCTGGTCGGCGAGCTCCGCGATCTGGAAACCATCCGCCTGGCGCTGACCGCGGCGGAAACCGGCCACCTGGTGTTCGGTACGCTGCACACCAGTTCGGCGGCCAAGACCATCGACCGTATCGTCGACGTGTTCCCCGCCGGCGAAAAGCCGATGGTGCGCTCCATGCTGTCGGAGTCGCTGCGTGCGGTCATCTCGCAGGCGCTGCTGAAGAAGGTCGGCGGTGGACGCACGGCGGCCTGGGAAATCATGGTCGGCACGCCCGCCATCCGCAACCTGATCCGCGAGGACAAGGTGGCGCAGATGTACTCGGCCATCCAGACCGGTCAGCAGTACGGCATGATGACCCTGGACCAGCATCTGCAGGATCTGGTCAAGCGCAGCCTGATCACGCGCAACCAAGCCAAAGAGTACGCCAAGGACAAGCGCCTGTTCGAGTAAGGCGCGGCAACGGCAGGGCGGGGCGCGTCCAACCGGCGCGCATCGCACGCCGATGCATCGCGCCTACCGCCCCGCCATCTGGAGTCCGCCGTGAACAGTGCCGCCACCAATACCATCGATTTCACTTCCTTCCTCAAGCTGATGGCGCACCAGCGCGCCTCAGACCTTTTCATCACGGCCGGCATGCCGCCGGCGATCAAGGTCAACGGCAAGATCTCGCCGATCACCCAGACCCCGCTGACGCCGCAGCAGAGCCGCGATCTGGTGTTGAACGTGATGACGCCGGCGCAGCGCGAAGAGTTCGAGAAGACGCACGAATGTAATTTCGCCATCGGCCTGTCCGGTGTCGGCCGCTTCCGTGTCAGTTGCTTCTACCAGCGCAACCAGGTCGGCATGGTGCTGCGCCGGATTGAAACGCGCATCCCCACCGTTGATGAGCTGGCGCTGCCGCCGATCATCAAGACGCTGGCGATGACCAAGCGCGGCATCATCCTGTTCGTCGGTGCGACCGGTACCGGCAAGTCGACCTCGCTGGCGGCGATGATCGGCTACCGCAACCACAACTCGACCGGCCATATCATCACCATCGAGGATCCGATCGAGTTCGTGCACCGCCACGAAGGCTGCATCATCACCCAGCGCGAGGTCGGCATCGATACGGACAGCTGGGAAGCGGCGTTGAAGAACACCCTGCGCCAGGCACCGGACGTGATCATGATCGGCGAGGTGCGCACCCGCGAAGGCATGGACCATGCGATTGCCTTCGCTGAGACCGGCCATCTGGTGCTGTGCACGCTGCATGCGAACAACGCCAACCAGGCGATGGACCGCATCATCAACTTCTTCCCCGAAGATCGCCGCAACCAGCTGCTGATGGATTTGTCGCTGAACATCAAGGGCGTGGTCGCGCAGCAGCTGATTCCCTCGCCGGACGGACGCTCGCGCAAGGTCGCCATGGAGATCATGCTCGGTACGCCGCTGGTGCAGGATTACATCCGCGAAGGCGAGATCCACAAGCTCAAGGAAGTCATGAAGGAGTCCACCCAGCTGGGCATGAAGACCTTCGACCAGAGCTTGTTCGAGCTGTACCAGGCGGGCGAGATCAGCTACGAAGACGCGCTGCGGTATGCCGATTCGCAGAACGAAGTGCGCCTGCGCATCAAGCTGAGCCAGGGCGGCGATGCCCGCACACTGTCGCAGGGCCTGGACGGTGTGGAGATTTCCGAAGTCCGCTGACCACGACGGCACGCCCGTCCTGCTAGAACCGACGGGTAGAGCCGACTTCAGTCGGCTGCTCCACCTGCCCTGGTAGAGCCGACTTCAGTCGGCACCTGCTCTGGTAGAGCCGACTTCAGTCGGCTGTCGGTGAAGCAGCCGACTGAAGTCGGCTCTACCAAGCGATAAAGCACAGCGATAAAACACAGCAGCGAAGCAAAGCAGCGAAGCAAAGCAGTGAAGCAAAGCAGCGAAGCAAAGCGGTGAAGCAAAGCAGTGAAGCAAAGCAGTGAAGCAAAGCAGTGAAGCAAAGCGGTGAAGCAAAGCGGTGAAGCAAAGCGGTGAAGCAAAGCAGCGAAGCAAAGCAGTGAAGCAAAGCAGTGAAGCGCCGCGATGTAGCAAAGCGATGAAGCGCACCGACGAAGCAACGCAGCGAAGCAACGCGATCAAGCACACCGCCACAGGCCACCGCTGTTGCTTTCATGAGCCCGGCTCATCACCGCCAGCGCCGCAGGGGATCCAATCGTCGACACCGCACGGCGTACGGTGGGCTTCCTTTGTTGATTCCGGCATCGCCGGCAGGAGCATTTCCATGGAGTCCCGTGAACTCGGCCGCAGTGGCCTGCACGTTTCCGCGATCGGTCTGGGCTGCATGGGCCTGAGCTTCGGGTATGGCCCCGCCACCGAACGCGCGCAGGCCGCCTCACTGCTGCATGCGGCGGTGGACCAGGGGGTGACGTTCTTCGACACCGCCGAAGCCTACGGTCCATTCGAGAACGAAGCGCTGTTGGGCGAGGCCTTGGCGCCGTACCGCGAGAAAGTGGTGATCGCCACCAAGTTCGGTTTCAAGGAAGGCCGCGCCGGCGCCGGACTGGACAGTCGCCCTGAACGCATCCGCGCGGTGGCCGAGGCCAGCCTGAAGCGCTTGCGTACCGATCGCATTGATCTGTTCTACCAGCATCGCGTTGATCCCAACGTGCCGATCGAAGATGTGGCCGGGACCGTGCGTGATTTGATCGCCGAAGGCAAGGTGCAGCATTTTGGTCTGTCCGAAGCCGCTGCCGCGACCGTACGACGCGCCCATGCGGTGCAGCCGGTAACCGCGGTCCAGAGCGAGTACTCGCTGTGGTGGCGGCAGCCGGAAGCAGAACTGCTGCCTGTGCTGGAAGAGCTGGGAATCGGCTTCGTACCGTTTAGCCCGCTGGGCAAGGGCTTCCTGACCGGCGCGATTTCGGCCGATACCACGTTCGATGCCAGTGATTTCCGGAATTCGGTGCCGCGCTTCGCAGCCGATGCGCGCGCGGCGAACCAAGCCCTGGTGGATCGCATCGGTACGATCGCCGCTGATACCGGCGCAACGCCGGCGCAGGTGGCACTGGCGTGGTTGCTGGCGCAGGCGCCGTGGATCGTGCCGATTCCGGGAACGACCAAGCTGCCCAGGCTGCAGGAAAACCTCGGCGCGGCGTCGCTGACGTTGGACGGTGCGGCGCTGGCGCACATCGAAGCGGCGCTGGCCGAGATCGCGATCGTGGGTGAGCGCTACAGTGCGGCGCAGGCCCAGTTGGTAGGGCGATAGCGCGGAGCCCTGCTCGACGGCATCGGGTCCGGCAGGGTGATGTCTGCTACAAGCCGCGCGTTGCGCTCGCAGCGCAGGGCGCGGCGCTAGCGGGCTTCGCGCAGTGCATCGAGGACGATGCGCAGGGCCACCGAGGCCTGGCGACGCGAGGGATAGTAGGCGTAGTACCCATCGAAATCCGGGCACCAGTCTTCCAGCACCGACAGCAGCTGGCCGCTGTCGACTGCGACTCGTGCGAGGTCACAGGGCAGCCAGGCCAGGCCCCCGTCCGCCAGCGCGGCCCGCAACATCAGTGCGCTGTTGTTGAACGTCCACTGGCCGCTTACGCGGACGTTGATTTCTTCGCCATCGCGCTCGAACTCCCATGGCATCAAGCCGCCATGCGTGGGCAGGCGCAGGTTGATGCAATTGTGCGCGGCGAGATCCTGCGGATGCATCGGGATGACATGGTGACGGAAGTACGCCGGCGTGCCGACCACGCACATGCGCAGCGGTGGGCTGATCGGCACGGCGATCATGTCCTTGGCCACCTGGTCCCCCAGCCGGATGCCGATGTCATGCCGCTGGGCGACGATATCGCTCAGCCCGTAATCCACGGTCAGTTCCACCTTCAGATCCGGGTAGTCGAGCAGTACGCGCTGCAGCCGCGGCCATACCACGTGCTCGGCGGCATGGCCGGCGGCACTGATGCGGATGGTCCCCGCGGGTCGGTCGCGGTATTCGGCCAGCGCGGTCAGCTCTTCTTCGATTTCAGCCAGCCGCGGCGACAGGGTGTCCAGCAGCCGTTGCCCGGCTTCGGTCGTCGACACGCTGCGCGTCGTGCGGGTCAGCAGGCGCACGCCGAGTCGCTGTTCCAGCGCACGCAGGGTATGGCTGAGCGCGGACTGCGATACGCCCAGCTGGGCAGCGGCGCGGGTGAAGCTGCCCTCCCGGGCAACATGGACGAACGCTTGCAGATCGTTGAGATTCTCGCGCGGCATGCGCGCATCATCGCGCGCTGGGTCACGGTGGGCAATGATTGATGAGCGGCGTTTCTGGATGCATCCGCTCAGGCTGCTGCAATGGCGGCCCCAGCGAGGCGTAGGCTGGCGTTTCCAACCGTTTCCAAGGAATACACGATGTCCCTGCTACTGACCGCTGCGATGGCCATGGCCACGACCGCTGGCACGCCGGAAGGCGCATCCATCGCGGTCAACCCCGCCGGCAGCAAGGCATCTGCGGCCGGCCCCGCAGACTACTTCACGGGCACCGTTCGGATCGATGCGCCGTTCCAAGGCAGCGAGCCTGCGCGCGTTGGCGGGGCGACGGTGACCTTCGAGCCCGGTGCGCGTACGGCCTGGCATACCCATCCGCTGGGGCAGACGCTGATCGTCACCACCGGTACGGGTTGGGTGCAGGAGTGGGGCAAGCCCCGGCAACCCCTGCGTCCGGGCGACACGGTGTGGATCCCGCCGGGCGTGAAGCACTGGCATGGCGCTCGCGCTGATGCAGCGATGAGCCACATCGCCATCGCAGAGTCGCTCGATGGCAGTCCTGTAACGTGGCTCGAGCAGGTGACCGACGGGCAGTATCGCGACGAGTAAGGCACCGACAGCCGCTTGCCGCTGGACTGTCGTTGACGGCCGCTGCGCTCGCCGAGCGTGGCGCGCGTTGCCGGGTGCGGTGTGACCGCAGCGTGTCGCAGCGGGCGCGAGGAAGCCCGTCGAAGAGGGTGCGTCATGGCGCGATCGTTGTCGGATGAATCAACGCGTAGCCTTTGCACACAGGAGGGCATCCCCGCCTCCGGCGCGCTGGACGGGCCTGATGGAACGCCTCTTGGGCACGTCTCTGTCGGCGACCACGCCGGACACTGCGTCAAGCGTCTGCAGTGCGCTGCACGCCGGGGTCTCTGCCGCATCGACGCGGACGCTCATGGGGATCATCTTCGATCCAGCCGAGCCACGTTGGTGAAGCGGTTACGAAGGAGTCGCAGAGATGAACGTCATCACCCGCCTCGATGCCCGCCACGAAGCCTTGCAGAAGGGGTTCAATCTTCGATGGCCACCCAGCCTGGCGGAGGGGGCAGACGATATCCGCATATGCACCACGCCGGAGGAGGTACTCGCAGCAGCCAACGCCGCGCTCGCGGCAGGGCATCGCATCACCGTGCGCAGCGGCGGGCATTGCTATGAAGGCCTGGTGGCGAACAAGCTGGCAGGCGAGTCCCTGTCCATCATCGACCTGGGTGAAATGAAGGGGATGCAGTACGACGAGGAGCAACAGGTCACCTCCCCCTGGAACGAGGGTGCGGACCGTTACCGCTTCAAGATCCTTACCGGCAACCAGAACTGGGACGGCTACGTTTCCCTGTTCAAGCAGGCAGGGCGGACCCTCCCGGGCGGTTCGTGTTATTCCGTTGGCGTGGGGGGGCATATCAGTGGCGGTGGCTATGGCATGTTGTCACGCCTGCACGGGTTGACCGTGGATTGGGTGACAGGGGTGGATGTGCTCGTGCCGAACGCGCAGGGCACAGCGCTGGTGCCTTGGCACGTGCGTGCAGACAGTCGGTCTGACATTCAGCGTGATCTTTTCACGGCCTGCTGCGGTGCCGGCGGTGGCAACTTCGGCATCATCATCGCGTACTACTTCGACGACCTGCCGAAGGCTCCCCGCAAGGCGTACTGGTTGCCCTTGGTCTATCCATGGTCGTCGTTGAAGGGGCGCTTCACTGGCTTCCTGCAGGCGTACTGGACGTGGTTCGAAGCGCATGATGCGGATGCGACGAATCCCATCCAGGGGCGTGGCAACGGCGGGCTGTTCACGGTGCTGAAACTCAACCACATCGACGCCTCGGACAACGTCGTGCTGGGCATCCAGTTCACCGGCCCGCAGGGGGGCGTGGGCGGGGAGAATGATGCCCCGCTGCTGGATTTCATCAGCACGATGAACGCGGCAGCGGGCATCCCCGCAACGCGGTGCGCGGAATTCATCATGCCGAACATTCCGCCTTTGGCGCGGAGCGGCCCGCATCACCGCGACGTGATGCAACTGGAGGCCGACGATGCCATGGATTGGATCTACCTGACCCAGACCGTGAATGGTTCGGGCGCCAACCACCGTGGCAAGTACAAATCGGTGTACCAGAACGCGCAGTTCTCGCCCGCGATGTGCGATGCGCTGTGGACGCATCTGACGACCGCGACGAGCGAACGTCGGTTCCGGCAGACGCTGGTGCAGATCGATTCCTACGGGGGAGCGATCAACCGCAACGGCATCGGCGCGACGGCTGTTGCGCAACGCGCATCGCTGCTGAAAACCCAGTTCCAGTCTTATTGGGGGGACTGCGCTGATGATGCGGCGCACCTTGGATGGATGCGGACGATCTACGCTGCGGTCCATCAGGGAAAACCATCCCGCCCCGCGTTTGATGGCTGTTACATCAACTACCCCGACATCGACATGCGGTATGACGACGCTGGGCAGGAGGACGAGGACTGGCTGAACCTCTATTACGGGTGGAATACCGAACTGATCGAGAAGCTCGTCTCACTCAAGGCAAAGGTCGACCCGACCAACATCTTCCGCCACGCCCTTTCCATTCCCCTGCCTCTGCCTGGGAAGTGACCAACGCTGGCCGTCATCCCGGAACACGGACGACCAGAAGTCGTCACTGCCCTCATTCCATGCCGAGCTTTTTCAGCTTGTAGCGCAGCGCACGGAAGGTGATGCCCAGCTGGGCGGCCGTGCGCGTCTTGTTCCAGCGGTTCTCCTCCAGTGCGCGCTGGATGGCGGTGCGTTCCATCTGTTCGATGTAAGAGGGCAGGGCGGCGTTGCCGGCCGGCAGGTCGACCACCGCCTCCACCACCGGCCCGGCAGCGGCACCGGGCGCGCGCGTGGCCGCCTGGGGCAGGCGCAGGTCGGCGGCACCGATGCTGTCGCTCTCGGCGAGCGCCAGCGCACGTTCCAGGATGTTCTCCAGCTCGCGCACATTGCCGGGAAAGCTGTAATGCGCCAAGGCATCCAGAGCGGACGGCGCAAGCAGGGGAATGGCGCAGCCGTGATTACGCGCCAGCCGAGCCAGGATCGAGGCAGCCAGCTCGGTCAGGTCTTCGTGGCGCTCGCGCAGCGGCGGCACGCGCAGCTCGATCACGTTGATGCGGTAATACAGATCGTGGCGGAAGCGGCCTTCATCCACCAGGTGGGCCAGGTCTTTATGCGTGGCCGACAGGATGCGCACGTCGACCGGGATTTCCGCCGATGCGCCGACAGGGCGCACCGACTTTTCCTGGATCGCGCGCAGCAGCTTGACCTGCATCTGCAGCGGCAGCTCGGCCACTTCGTCGAGGAACAGCGTGCCGCCGTGCGCGGCCTGGAACAGCCCCGGCTTGTCGGCATGCGCGCCGGTGAAACTGCCTTTCTTGTGGCCGAAGAACTCGCTTTCCATCAGCTCCGATGGAATGGCGCCGCAGTTCACCGGAATGAACGGTCCTGCGGCGCGCGCGCCTTGTTCGTGGATGGTGCGCGCGACCAGCTCCTTGCCGACGCCGGATTCTCCAAGGATGTACACCGGCGCCTGGCTGCGGGCCACTTTGCCCAGCGTAGCGCGCAGGGTCTCCATCGGCTGCGAACGACCGAGCAGGCGGCTGCTCTGCTCGCCCGGAGTCACCGCACGTGGGCGTTCGGCGTTGTTGAGTTCCAGCGCATGCTTGACCAGCCCGCGCAGCACGGAAATGTCGACAGGCTTGCTGACGAAATCAAAAGCACCGGCCTTCAGCGCTTCCACGGCCAGGTCCATGCTGCCGAACGCGGTGATCATCGCCACCGGCGTGCGCGGGTAATGCTGTGCGATCTCGGTCACCAGCTCGATCCCATTGCCATCGGGCAAGCGCATGTCGGTGATGCACAGGTCATACGGATTGCTGGCCAGCAACTCGCGGGCCTCTGCCAAGTTGGCCGCGGTGTTGATGCGCAGGCCCATGCGGCCCAGCGTCAACACCAGCAGTTCACGGATGTCGCGTTCGTCATCGACGACAAGTGCGCTACGGGTTTCGTTCATGTGGAGAAAGATAGCCGAGGGGGACGATAGCGACAAATCATTGACGCGTGTGCGGCGCGATCATGGCCTGACCAATGCGTGCGGCGCGGGCAGGATCACCCGGAAGCAGGCCCCGCCCGCAGGCACCGGGACGTACTCCAGGCGCGCCTGGTTGGCGCGGCAGAGTTCGCGCGCGATGTACAGGCCCAGGCCGGTGCCATGCTCGGACGTGGTGAAGAACGGGTTGAACAGCTGTGCCGCCACCGCATCGGGAATGCCGGGGCCGCGGTCCATCACATCCACCACCGGGCCGCTTTCCTGGCGCGCCACGCGCAGCCGGATACGGGCGGGCTGCTCGCCGATCCGGCCGTACTTCAGCGCATTGTGGACCAGGGCGGTCAGGATCTGGTGCAGGTGGCGCGGGTCCACCTGGGCCGCGACGGAGGTGTCGGAAATGATCGATTCCACGCTGTCGGTTTCCAGCGACAGGCCCTGCTTGTACTCCAGTACGAAGCGGCGCACGAAGGCCGCCAGGTCCACGTTTTCCGGATTGGCGCGTTCGCGGCGGGCCAGTCCCAGCACGCTCTCCACGATGCCATTGGTGCGCTGGCACTGCTGGTGGATGATCTGCAGCAGCCGGCGGTCGCTTTCGCTGAAGTTGCCGTCTTCTTCTTCCAGCAGCTGCACGGCGTAGTTGATGGCGGCCAGTGGGTTGCGGATTTCATGGGCAAGGCTGGCCGAGAAGCGCCCCATCGCAGACAGCGTGAGGGATTCGGCCCGCCGCGATACCACGCTGGTGTCGTCCAGGAAGATCAGGGTCAGGTCGCTGCCGCTGCGCAGGCGGGCGAAGCGTGGCTGTACCTCCGGCTGGTCCGGTGACAGCTGCAGCGGCGCCTCTTCCTGGTTCCAGCCATTGCGCCAGCGCTGCAGGCGGCGTGACAGCTCAGGCGCCGCACGGCCCAAGCCCGCTCGGCCACCGTCACTGTCGCCGCCGCTGTCGCCCAGCAGGGTCGACGCCGCCTCATTGGCCAGCGTGATGCGGTTCTGCCCGTCCACCACCAGTACGCCGGTGCGCATGCGGCGGATGATCAGCTCGTTGATCTGGAACAGGTCGGCGACCTCGTCACCGCGCTGGTTGGCCAACTGTTGGTTGCGCCGTGCACGGTGGGCGACCTCCGAGCTGATGAAGGCCAGCGCCAGGTAGCTGGTCGTGAACATGGCCAGCTCGGCCAGCGTGCGGGTGGGGGCGCCGCCCTCCAGCAGCTTCCACAGGTATTCGGCCACGGTGGCCACGCTCGCACCCAACGCCAGGGAAAGCCCGAGCGACAACGGCAGCATGGTGGCGGCGGCGGCGATGTTGAACAGCAGTGACATCGAGATGCCGGCGCTGGCACCCGGCAAGGCATGGGCCAGCAACGAGGCGGCGAGGATGTCCAGGGTCACGCCGGCGAGCACGATGGGCCGCAGCCAGCGCTCGCTGCGGCCGAGCAGCAGCATCAGCACGGACAGCAGCCAGTAGCCGCCGGACACGTAAGCGGCCAGCGTCGGGTGGTGCGCCTCGCCCAACAACCCGGCCATCGGGCTGAACATCAGGCCAGCGATCGCCGTGGCGATCAGCAGGCGATACAAGGCGAAGAAATACAGTTCGCGCCGAGGGATGGACTCGATGCGGTCGATCAATGAGGCGGTGGGTGCCACGCCAAAACTCCCCTTCTGGCTGCCGCGCAGTATAGGCACGGTTGTCGTCCCTCCGTGCCGTTCGGGTGGGTCAGCGTGCGCGCAGGCACTGGGCGGGTCCACGGGCACAGCGCGGGGGACCACCACAAATGCCTGAAATCGCAGCAGAAAACGGTCGCATGCTGGATTTTGCGTCGCCGTCTTTGCGCCACGCGCCGGGGTCAGCCACAATAGCGGGCCCGCCGCTGTTCGTGCCGGTGCTCCTGCGAGGGAGCCTTGGAGATGCGTGCGGTCGTTCCTATTCCCACGGTGACGCATGAATTTCCACGAATACCAGTCAAAACAGCTGCTTGCCGAGTACGGCATTCCCGTCCCGGCCGGCAAGGTCGCGGCTACCCCGGACGAAGCAGTCGCAGCAGCGACCTCGCTGGGTCAGGGCCCCTGGATGGTCAAGGCGCAGATCCACGCTGGCGGCCGAGGCAAGGCTGGCGGCGTCAAGTTCTGCAAGACCACCGACGACGTGAAGGCCGCTGCGGCCAAGATGCTCGGCACCAAGATGGCCACCTACCAGACCGCAGGCGTCGAGCTGCCGGTCAACCTGGTTCTGGTGACCACCGCCGGTGAGATCGTCAAGGAGCTGTACCTCTCGGTGCTGGTCGACCGTGGCACCAAGACCATCACCTACATCGCTTCTTCGGAAGGCGGCGTGGAAATCGAGCAGGTCGCTGCCGAAACGCCTGAGCTGATCCATTCGCTCAACGTCGACTTCGTCGAGGGCGTGCAGGGTTACCACGGCCGTGATTTCGGCTTCAAGCTCGGCCTCACCGCCAAGCAGGCCGGCCAGTTCGCCAGCATCATGGTGAACCTGTACAAGCTGTTCAACGAAAAGGATCTGGCGCTGGTTGAAATCAACCCGCTGGCCATCCTGGACGACGGCAACCTGTACGCGCTGGACGGCAAGTTCGACAGCGACGACAACGCCGCGTTCCGTCAGAAGGCCCTGGTCGCCATGCGCGACAAGACGCAGGAAGACGAAACCGAAGTGACCGCTTCGGAGCTGGACATCAACTACGTCACCATGGACGGCAACATCGGCTGCATGGTCAACGGCGCAGGCCTGGCGATGGCCACCATGGACGTCATCAAGCTCAACGGCGGCGAGCCGGCGAACTTCCTGGACGTGGGCGGCGGTGCGAACAAGCAGCGCGTCATCGAAGCGTTCAAGCTGATCCTGTCCTCGGACAAGGTCGAAGGCATCTTCGTCAACATCTTCGGCGGGATCGTCCGCTGCGACATGATCGCCGAGGGCATCATCGCGGCAGTCAAGGAAGTGGGCGTCAAGGTCCCGGTCGTGGTGCGTCTGGAAGGCACCAACGTGGAAGAAGGCAAGCAGCTGCTGCGTGACAGCGGCATGGCCATCATCCCGGCTGACAACATCAACGACGGCGCCAAGAAGGTCGTTGAAGCTGTCAAGAACGCCGCCTGATTCGACACCGAAGGAAATCCAATGTCAGTTTTGATCAACAAGAACACCAAGGTGATCGTGCAGGGCTTTACCGGCCAGCAGGGCACCTTCCACGCGACCCAGATGATCGAGTACGGCACCCAGGTCGTCGGCGGCGTGACCCCGGGCAAGGGTGGCACCACCCACATCGACCTGCCGGTGTTCAACACCGTGGCCGATGCCGTGCAGAACACCGGCGCCGATGCGTCGGTGATCTACGTGCCGCCGCCGTATGCGGCTGACGCGATCCTGGAAGCGGCTGCGGCCGGCATCAAGGTCATCGTGTGCATCACCGAAGGCATTCCGGTGCTGGACATGCTGCGCGTCAAGAACGTGCTGACCCGTGCCCATCCGGACACCGTGCTGGTCGGTCCGAACTGCCCGGGTGTCATCACCCCCGGCGAGTGCAAGATCGGCATCATGCCGGGCCACATCCACATGCCGGGCAAGATCGGCATCGTGTCCCGTTCGGGCACCCTGACCTATGAAGCGGTCAAGCAGACCACGGAAGTCGGCCTGGGCCAGTCCACCTGCATCGGCATCGGCGGTGACCCGATCAACGGCCTGAACTTCGTCGACTGCCTCAAGCTGTTCAACGAAGATCCGCAGACCCTGGGCATCATCATGGTCGGCGAAATCGGCGGCGACGCCGAAGAAGCGGGCGCTGAGTACATCAAGCAGTTCGTGAAGAAGCCGGTCGTCGGCTTCATCGCCGGCGCGTCGGCACCGGCCGGCAAGCGCATGGGCCATGCCGGTGCGATCGCATCGGGCGGCAAGGGCACGGCGGAAGGCAAGTTCGCGGCGATGGAAGCGGCGGGCGTGGTCACGGTCCGTTCGCCGGGCGATCTGGGCGCGGCCATCGCCAAGCTGGTCAAGTAAGATCGCTGTCGGCCCCGGCCGGCATGATCGGTAGCGCCGGGCCCCGCTCGGCGACTGCCAGCGAAAACAGAAAGCCGCCTTCGGGCGGCTTTCTGCGTATGGGCGCAGCGCTCCGGCAGGACGGCAGCACGCCAGCACGGCAGGTAGCGCCGAGCCATGCTCGGCGGAGGGCGTCCGCAAGGTTGCAGCAGGATCGCCCGCCATGGCTCGGCGCTACAATGGCGGCATAGCAACCACAGGCTGGAATCTTCATGGCTTCGATCCGCATCGCGATGGCGCAGTTTGATTTTCCGGTCGGCGCGGTCGCCGCCAACACCGATCGCATCATCGAAATGATCGAGCAGGCGCGCGACGACCACGGTGCCGACCTGGTGGTGTTCCCGGAACTGGCCATCAGTGGCTATCCACCGGAAGACCTGTTGCTGCGCCCCGGCTTCCTGCGCCACTGTGAGCAGGCGATGGAACGCATCGCGGCATCGTGCAAGGGCATTACTGCGGTAGTGGGTTGGCCGCAGCCGGCCGGGCCGGTGGTGTACAACGCCGCCAGCGTGCTCCGCGATGGCATCGTGGAAAAAACGTACCGCAAGCGCGAGCTGCCCAACTACGCCGTGTTCGACGAGCGCCGCTATTTCGACATCGATCCGGACGGCCCCAGCTGCGTATTCGAGGTCAACGGCGTGCCGGTGGGCGTGCTGATCTGCGAAGACCTGTGGTTCGCCGAACCGCTGGCCGATACCGTGCGCAGTGGGGCGCAGCTGGTGGTGGTGCCCAATGCCTCACCTTACGAGCGCGGCAAGCACGCGCAGCGCGATGCTGTGCTGGCGGCGCGCACGCGGGAAAGCGGTGCGGCGATCGCCTACCTCAACGTGGTCGGCGGCCAGGATGCGCTGGTGTTCGACGGCGCATCGGTGGTGGCCGATGCCGATGGCACAGTCCACCCGGCGGCCGCTGCGTTCACCGAGCAGTGGCTGGTCGTGGAATACGAGAGCGAGCAGCGCCGGTTCCTGCCGCTGCTGTGGATGGACGACGGCGATGAAAGCATGGACGCGCTGGCTTGGCGCGCGGTGACCCGTGGGTTGCAGGATTACTGCGCCAAGAACGGCTTCCAGAAAGTCTGGTTGGGCCTTTCCGGCGGCATTGATTCGGCGCTGGTACTGGCGATGGCCGTGGATGCACTGGGGGCAGAGAATGTCACCGCCGTTCGGCTGCCATCGCGCTACACCGCAGGGCTATCCAATGACCTGGCCGCCGAGCAATGCGAGACGCTGGGAGTGAAGCTGGAGCAGGTGTCGATCGAGCCGGCGTTCAAGGGCCTGATGGAGGCGTTGGCGCCGATGTTCGAAGGCACCACGCCCGACATCACCGAAGAGAACCTGCAGAGCCGCAGCCGGGGGGTGATCCTGATGGCGCTGGCGAACAAGTTCGGCGGGCTGCTGCTCACCACGGGAAACAAGAGCGAGTATGCCGTGGGCTACGCGACCATCTACGGCGACATGTGCGGTGGCTACGCGCCGTTGAAAGACCTGTACAAGACAGAAGTGTTCGGCTTGGCGAAGTGGCGCAACACCGTGGGGGGCGCGCCGGTCATTCCGCCTGCGGTGATCAGCCGGCCGCCATCGGCCGAGCTGCGCGACAACCAGACCGATCAGGACTCGTTGCCGGCGTACGACGTGCTCGATGGCATCCTGTACCGGTTCGTGGACCAGGAACAGTCACGCGAAGAAATCATTGCGGCCGGCTACGCCACCGAGGTCGTGGACCGGGTGCTGCGGTTGGTGCGCATCAGCGAGTGGAAGCGTCATCAGGCCGCGCCGGGACCGAAGGTGTCGCGACGCGCGTTCGGGCGCGAGCGGCGTTACCCGATCACCAACGGCTATACGGGCTGAGCGCTGTCGGCCAGCGTGCATCGGTGCGCGCGTGCGCGGGAAATGGCAGTGGCGGGCTGCGACGTTGATTAACGTTCACGAGACCTTCCCTCGTCTCTACCGAACGGATGCGCCTCTCTAACTGCTCCCTCCCGCCGCCCTCGTTCTCCCTTGCCGAGCGCAGCACCGATGCGGCCATCGGTGCTGCCAAAGCGTTACGCCGCATCGGCGATGCGGTAATCACCGTGTTGAACCAAGTGGCGCCCAACCGCGTGTTGCATGGGCTCAAGCACGTGGTCACTGGCGCACTGCTGTTGTCGCGAATTTACAACGCAGCGGCCAGCCCGCTCCGCCATGGCGGTCGTTATCAGACCGAGGCCAATTACCTTTTTGATCTCGATGTTCCTGAACTGCGCGCTTGCCTGGGGCGGACCGGTGCCGGTCAGCTTCCCGCTGAACGCCGTGTAGCCCAATGCCAGATGGAGTCTACGCTGCGTACCTGCGCGGGGGGGGCGGATCTCGGCTGCGTGGATGTAGCGGAAAGAACGCTGGAGAGGGGCAGGCAGCAGGCAGTAAAAAGAGCAGCCGATAACCTTCAGGCTGACATTGAGTCGAGAAGCAACGAGCTCGTCCGTGATGAACAGCTCACAGCGCCCCACGCATTGCAGAAGGCAGAAGAGGAAACACGGCAGCGTTTTCAGGACTCGGACGAATACGGCACCTCGATGTCAGCACTGTACACGGCGCTGAGCAAGCAGACCCGACGTGATCTGACCGATACCGCCGTTCGCTATTCCGCCGACGAGGTGCAGCTACTCATCGGCGATCCGCTGCAGGGCCGGCGCTTCTGGAAGGCGGCCATAGCGCCGGCTGTGCAACTGGGGCGCGCTCTGGCTGAGGCAGGAGGGCGGGTCTTCATCCAGCGTCCCGAGCTGGTGGACAAACAATGGCATGCGGATTTCCTGCAGGACGTCGCTGTCCGGTACCCGCAGGCGGGGCAGGCGAAATTGACGCGTGAGCAGGCGACGCAGGTATTGCAGGAACTTGCCTTCTGGCTCAATGACCGCGACCCAGGGCATCCCGGCAGTTGATGCCCTGGCAAGGCGCCCGGTGTTACGCCTGTCAGCCGCGCTACCGACGGGAAATCGACGCAGACAAAGGAGGTGGCGCAGATGAGGATTTACGAAAGTATTGTATTTGCGCTGGGCCTGGGAGCTGCAGTGCAGGGGCGCCGTTCAGCGGAGGGCGACCAGCACACGCGCCCGTTGATGGGGCTCACCCTTTCCGACATCTGCAATGAGGGTCGTCACTGGCAGGTGCCGGCCAATGCCGGCGACAGGTCTGGCCCGATTGCCCTACCGTTGCGGGATGATGACAGGCAGCTGCATGGCTGCCTGCAACGGCGCCAGGCGTACGCGCTACCCGATTCCCGTGCCGAGGCGTTGTGTCTGCAGGAGCAGGCCGTAGCGGCCTGTAAAGCGGGAGACGATCCGTCGTGCCTGCGCGCTCTTGGCCGACACGCCAAGCGCGCGCTGGAGCAGCGGGTACACCGCCATGCGCCGGGCCCCCGCCCCGCCGCGGTGGCTCTTACGTTGCCCGACCTGCAGGACGTGATCCAGCACAACGCCCGAACTACCGGTGAGTATCAGCAGATTCTGCAGAGGCTGGAATCGGCCTATTTCGATCTGATCGAATCCGATCCAGCTGCCGTGCCGCCGGGTATGGCGGGTGGTGATCTGTTGGCGCGCGTGCGACAGCTTGACAGGGTCGAGCCGATCGGCAGCCGTGCCATGGAGCGTTTCGACTGGGCGCTGCGTGCTGCAGGGGCAGCCCTGCATCCTCTGTTGCAGCGCATCGGCCATGACCTGGTCGACGCTCGCCCTGAACATTACGCCAGCGCGCTGGGTCCGGAACTGGACGAGTGGCTCAACCTTTCGCTGCCGCAGGCTGATGGAAGGGCGATCAGTGACCTTCAGCGCGATCACGTCACCGGCTTGTTGGCCGCTTGGTTGAACCGGCACTGACGACAGCGGCAGGACGCTGAGGCGGATTCATCATCACTTGAGAGAAGGACATCGACATGGAAATTCCAGCAGCTCCCGTGCTTGCCGCCCCCTGCACCATGGCGCGGGGAGGGCGTGATCATGGATCAACACCGTTCCGTGGGCAGCAGCGACTCGTGCCAGCTTGGGTCGGCAACGTCGCCGCCGGGGTGGGAAGGGCACTGCAGGGGGTGTGTGATCTGATGACACCCCGGCGCGTGCTGCATAACGCTGCGCCATGGCTCACGATTGGCTTCGTTCTGTCCGCCGTAGCCAATGCACAGGCGCGCGGCTCCAGGCACATCGCCCCTCCCTTCAGTCCGGATATCGCCGGACATCCGCAATGGGACCGTATTGATTCACTGCGAAGCAGTGGCTGGGGGGGCGCGGATGCCGAGTTCCTTCACCTCGACGAAGATCCCGCATTTGCAGTGGAGCAGGAGCATGGCAGCGGCTCGCGCCCAACCGCGCTGGAGACGATGTTTGATCAGAACGTGCTGCGCGGCTTGCAGGGGTGCATGAAATATCTCGGTGATGCAGTGGAAACGGGCAAGGCCGGGCGCCATAGCCATGTCATGGCACACTGCCTTGTTGCCGAGGCGATGGAGGTGTGCGGCCAATCCGGTGATAGCGCGTGCCTGGACGTGGTCGACCGCACGGTACAGACCCTGCAGCCGGCTGTGGCGGGCGATGAAGAGGCGGGACAGGATGAAGGTGCCGAGGAACTCTTCAACGAACTGCATCCAAAAGCTGCTGCAGATCCCGTCTACCACAAGGCGCTGGGCGGGCTTCGCCACGCGCTGAGGGAGCGGCTGGGTGAGTCGTTCACGCAGATGAGGCGGCCCTGCACCGACCAGGACCTTTACGCGCTGGTGGAGCAGTCTGACCATCGAGAGGCGTTGCGTGGTGCTTGCAGCCAAGCCGGTCTGCAGCTGCGCTCAGTGGTTCATCGGCTGGCTGCGCAGGCCTATCAGCTGCAGCCGCAGCGTTTGGATGACTCCGCGCTCGGGGCTGTTGAAAACGCGTTGGATCAACGGTACCCGGTGGACAGCGTAGTGCCCATCACCAAGGGCCAGCTGAGGTTCGTGCTGGCCGAGCTCGCACAACGGCTCAATGAGCGCCATGCCGCCGGAGCAGGGAGCGCATCGTGAGCACTCGCGAGGTGCAGGGATGGTCCTCTCGACAACCTGTCCGGGCGCTTGCGTCGTACGGCGGGTGCCCGATGATGCGCGATCACCTGCGTTACTGCAGTTCGGCGCGGCGCTGCGCGGGGTAAGCAACGCGGCAGCGCCGCTGGGTAGGACGGTGATGGGCGCATTGGATGTGCTGGCGCCGGGTCGCCTGCTGCACAATGCGGCGACGTAGTGGACCATCGTCGTCACAGTGCTGATGCGTGGGAGCAGGGCAGAGGGCGGCGTACAGGCCCTGCACGCGGACGCCGTCGGTGCCGATCCTGCCGTCTTGTACACGTCACTGCAGCCCGCACTCGCAGCGTGCATCAGCGAACTCGGTGCGGGTTCGCACGAGAGATCGTTTGTCGTCGCACACTGTCTGGGGGCTCAGGGGGAGCGTAATGCGGACCTTTCCGACAAGCAGGTCACGCGCATGCTGCAGGAACTGGCGCACTTTCTGAATCGGAAGCACGGCCTCGGCTGAGAGTTCCGCACTGACCTGCAAAAAAAACGCCCCGCGAAAGCGGGGCGTTTGTCTGACCGGTATACCGTTGCGACCTACTTGCGGTTCATCGTCGCATTGCGCTGGCCGGTGGTGGCCGACTTCTCACCCGCGAACGGGTTGAGCTTGCGGACCATCCACGGGTAGTTCGGCCACTCGTTCTTCAGCCACGGATGATCCGGAGCGTTCAGCTCCAGAACGCGACGGGCGTCGTCGGCCAGGACCTTGTTGCCTGCGTGGGTGTAGGCATCTGCCAGCACCGCCACCGCGTCGTACTGGTAGGCACTCTGCGGATAGGTCTCCAGCAGATAGGTGGCACGGCCTGCGGCCGACAGCCACGCCTCGCGACGCAGGTAGTACAGCGCATTGTCCAGCTCGTGCTGGGCGAATACGTCGCGCAGGTCGATCATGCGCTTGCGCGCATCCGCGGCGTAGCGGCTGTTCGGATAGCGGTCAACGACGATGTTGAAGTCCGCAAAAGCCTGACGCGGCGTGGACAGATCGCGGCGGCTTGCATCGAGCGACCATACGCGGCGGAGGAAAACCGTATCGCGATTACTGTTGGCCAAGCCACGCAGGTAGTACAGATACGACACGTTGCGGTGGGTCGGGTAGGTCCGGATGAAGCGATCGACGCTGGACACCGCGTCATCGTTCTTGCCGGCCTTGTACTGGGCGTAGGCGGTTTCGATCATCGCCTGCTCGGTATAGGGACCGTACGGATACTGGGCCACCAGGCGGCGGAAGCTGGCCTCGGCGCCGCTCCAGTTGCCGCCTTCCATCAGGCCGTGGCCCTTCTGGTACAACGTCTCGACCGGCAGGCCATCATCAGGGTTATCGCCCTTGGTGCCGCGGTTGCAGCCGGTGGCGGCGATCACCAGGACCAGCAGCAGGGCGGTCAGGCGGACGGGCGCGAAGAACGGGGAAGAGCGTCGGATCATGGTGTCAAGGCGGGACGCGGCTGGAATACGAAGGGTCGATGATAGCCTAGTGTCCTGTCCAGCGACTGAAACAGGTCGCCGGGATCCCCGATTTCGTCTTGAAAAGTTGCCGCCATGTCCGATTCCTCTGCTGAACAGGCCCGCCAGGCCACCGTCCCCGATACCGCTGCAGGCCGCCGCTTCGATGCGGTGCTGGCCGAGCTGTTTCCGGAATACTCCCGCTCCAAGCTGACCGAATGGATCAAATCCGGCGATGTGCTGCTGGACGGGGTCACCGTGCGCGGACGCGACCCGGTCCGTGGCGGTGAGGTCGCCACCCTGAATGCTGTGCTGGAAACCCAGACCCACGCCGAGCCGGAAGACATCCCGCTGGATGTGCTGTTCGAGGATGAGCACCTGCTGGTGATCAACAAGCCGGTGGGCCTGGTGGTACACCCGGGTGCCGGCAATTCCAGCGGCACGCTGGTCAACGCACTGCTGTACCGCGATGCGTCGGTGTCGGCGCTGCCGCGCGCTGGCATCGTGCATCGCCTGGATAAAGACACCAGTGGCGTGATGGTCATCGCCCGCACCATCCAGGCGCAGACCGCCCTCGTGGAGCAGTTGTCCGAGCGCCAGGTGCACCGCCAGTACCTGGCCGTCGTGGTGGGGGCGCTGGTGGCCGGTGGCACGGCCGACGCGCCGATCGATCGCCATCCCCGTGACCGCCTGAAAATGGGCGTGCGCGAAGACGGCAAGGAAGCGATCACCCACTACCGCCTGCGCGAGCGGTTCCGCGCGCACACCGCGCTGGAATGTCGTCTGGAGACGGGCCGTACCCACCAGATCCGCGTGCATATGGCGCATCTGCGCCACGCGATCGTCGGTGACCAGTTGTACGGCGGTGCGTTGAAGCTGCCGAAGGGCGCCAGTGACGAGCTCGTCGCTGCGCTGCGCGGATTCAAGCGGCAGGCACTGCATGCCGAGACACTGGAATTCAACCACCCGATCACCGGGGAGCCGGTGCGAAACACCGCCCCCGCGCCGGCGGACATGCTGCAGCTGATGAAAGCCCTGCACGACGACAGCAAGGCCTTCGCCGAACGCGAGCGGAACCGCTGGTGAGTGCGGGTGCGCTGCCGCTGCTGACGCCGGATTGGCCAGCCCCGGCCGGCGTGCACGCGTTGACTACGCGGCGGTACGGAGCGGGGGTGTCGCAGCCTCCGTTCGACCAGTTGAATCTGGGCAATCGACACACCGCTGACGGCGACATTCCCGCCAGCGTGGAGTCCAATCGTCGCCTGTTGCAGGAGGGGCTTGGGCTGCCTTCCACGCCGCACTGGCTGCGGCAGGTCCATGGCACGACGGTGCTGCGCTTTGATGCAGCGCCTGCGGAGGGTGGCGGCGAACCGGTCGCCGATGCCGCGGTGACATCGGTCCCCGGTGTCGTGCTGGCCATCCTGACCGCCGACTGCCTGCCGCTGGTACTGGCTGCGCGCGATGGCAGGGAGGTGGGCGCTGCCCACGCAGGGTGGCGGGGGCTGGCTGACGGGATGTTGGAGCAGACGGTCGCGGCGATGGAGACGGCACCGGCCGATCTGGTGGCATGGCTGGGTCCGGCAGCGGGCCCGGCGGAGTATGAAATCGGCGAGGACGTCTACCGGGCGTTCGTCGGGCACGATGCCGCGGCGGGCGCTGCCTTCGCGGCGACGCGGGCGGGGCATTGGAAGGTCGACCTGTACGCACTTGCGCGGCAGCGGCTGCAGGCGGCTGGCATGAACGCAGCCGATGTCCACGGTGGCACGCTGTCAACGATCGCAGATCCGGGATTTTTCTCGCACCGGCGAGACCGCCGTACCGGGCGTATGGCCACGCTGGTGTGGATGGCGTAGCGCCGAGCCGTGCTCGGCGGCGTGTGTCCGCCCACGGCCCGCTGCGCCCGCCGACCATGGGTCGGCGCTACCGATGTCCGATGCTCTGGTAGCGCCGAGCCGTGCTCGGCGGAATGTGTCCGGCCACGGCCCGCTGCGCTCGCCGACCATGGATCGGCGCTACCGATGTTGGATGCTCTGGTAGCGCCGAGCCGTGCTCGGCGGAATGTGTCCGGCCACGTCCCGCTGCGCTCGCCGACCATGGGTCGGCGCTACCGGTGGCGGACGCCCTGGTAGCGCCGAGCCGTGCTCGGCGGCGTGTGTCCGGCAACGGCCTGCTGCGCTCGCCCACCGTGGGTCGCCGCTACCGATGTCGGATGCTCTGGTAGCGCCGCGCCGTGCTCGGCGGAATGTGTCCGGCCACGGCCCGCTGCGCTCGCCGACCAGGGGTCGGCGCTACCGTTGTCCGATGCTCTGGTAGCGCCGAGCCGTGCTCGGCGGCGTGTGTCCGGCAACGGCCCGCTGCGCTCGCCGACCGTGGGTCGGCGCTACCGGTGGCGGACGCTCTGGTAGCGCCGCGCCGTGCTCGGCGGCGTGTGTCCGGCCACGGCCCGCTGCGCTCGCCGACCATGGGTCGGCGCTACCGATGTCCGATGCTCTGGTAGCGCCGAGCCGTGCTCGGCGGCGTGTGTCCGGCCACGGCCCGCTGCGCTCGCCGACCGTGGAACGGCGCTACCGGTTCAGGCTTCCAAGGCCTGCAGGAAGCTCTGCCGCCAGTGATTGATGTCATACGTGCGCAGATGCTCCATCATCGCGTGCCAGCGCTCCTGGCGGCGTTTCAGCGGCATCGTGGCAGCGGTGGCGATGGCATCGGCCACGCCGTCCAGATCATGCGGATTGACCAGCAGCGCCTGCTTCATCTCATCGGCCGCACCGGCCAGCAGGGACAACACCAGCACCCCCGGGTTCTCCGGATCCTGCGAGGCCACGTATTCCTTGGCGACCAGGTTCATGCCATCGCGGAGCGGGGTCACCAGTCCCACGGCCGCCGCCCGGTAGAAGCCGGTCAGCGTGGAATGGGTGAAGTTCTGGTTGACGTAGCGCAGGGGCGTCCAGTCCGGTGCGGCGTGGCCCCCGTTGATGTGTCCGGCGATCTGCTCCAGCTGGCTGCGCAGGTGGCGGTACTCGGTGACGTCGCCGCGTGAGACGGGCGCGATCTGCAGATAGGTCAAGCTGCCATGCTGGTCAGCGTGGCGTTCCAGATAACGCTCGAATCCCTGGAAGCGCTCCGGCAGGCCCTTGGAGTAGTCCAGCCGGTCCACGCCGATCGCCAGCTGCCGGTTGCGCAGGCTGTTGCGCAGGTCCTTGACCGCGGTCTTGTTGGCGGCCGCCTTGGCCTGCTGGGCGATACGTTCGGTATCGATGCCGATGGGAAAGGCCGCCGCGCGGAAGTGCCGACCATCCGGGGCTTCCAGTTGGCCATCGCCGAGCACGCGCCCCCCGCCGAACAATCGCAGATAGGTCTGGAACCGATCCGCATCGCGCTGGGTCTGGAAGCCCACCAGGTCGCAGGCGTACAGCGAGGAAAACAGGCGTAGATGGTCCGGCATCGCCTGCAGCAGATCGGCCGACGGCATCGGCACGTGCAGGAAGAAGCCGATCCGGCAGCCGATGCCGCGCTCGCGCAGCATGGCCGCGAGCGGGATCAGGTGGTAGTCGTGGATCCAGACGATGTCGTCCTCGCGCAGCAGCGGCGCGAGTTTGCTGGCGAACAGCTCGTTGACACGGTGGTAGGTCTCGCGCGTGCCCCGGTCGTAGTCCACCAGGTCCAGGCGGAAGTGCAGCAGCGGCCACAACGTGCGGTTCGCGAAGCCGTTGTAGTAGCCATCCACGTCGCGCTTGTTGAGGTCCATGGTGACGTAGCGGATGTCACCCTCCACCTGTTCGTGCAGCGCGCCGCTGTTTTCCTTGACCGACTTGCCACTCCAGCCGAACCACACACCGCCGCGCTCCTTCAGCGCGGCGAGCAGGCCGACCGCCAGGCCGCCGGGCCGGGTATCGCCGGGGATCGCAACCCGATTGGAAACAACGACGAGCCGACTCACGAGGCCTCCTGCCAGGAACGCGACAAGCGCATCGCCGCGGTGATCAGTCCCACGTGCGAATACGTCTGCGGGAAGTTGCCCCAGGCCTCACCGGTCTCGAAGGACAGATCTTCGGACAGCAGGCCCAGATGGTTGCGGCGCGACAACAGGACCTCGAACATCGCGCGTGCTTCGTCCATGCGACCGATCGCGGCGAGTGCGTCGATGTACCAGAACGTGCAGATGGTGAAACTGGTCTCCGGCTCGCCGAAATCGTCCGGCGCGACGTAGCGGTACAGCGCATCGCCATGCTTCAGGTCGCGGCCGATGGCTTCGACGGTGGCGACGAAGCGCGCATCTTTCGCTTCGATGAAACCGATGTCCGCGAGCAGCAGCAACGAGGCATCCAGGCGGTGGCCGCCGAAGGCATCGGTGAAGTGGCCGAGTTCTTCACTCCACGACTCGCGCATGATGCGCTGGTGGATGGTATCGGCGCGACCGCGCCAGTAGTCTGCGCGGTCGTCGAGCTTCAGGCGCACGGCGATCTTGCACAGGCGATCACAGGCGGCCCAGCACATCGCCGCGGTGTACGTATGCACTTCGGTGCGGCCACGGAACTCCCACAGGCCGGCATCGGGAACGTCGTGCAGCAGGAACGCCTGTTCGCCCAGCGGCTCCAGGCGCGCGAACGCATGCTCATCACCAGGGTCCTGCAGGCGACGGTCGAAGAACAGCTGGGTCGAGGCCAGCACCACGCTGCCGTACACATCATGCTGGCGCTGCACCCAGGCCAGATTGCCGCGGCGCACCGGGCCCATGCCACGGTAGCCGGACAACGAAGGCACTTCGTGCTCGTCCAGCGTGGCCTCGAATCCGATGCCGTACAACGGCTGCAAGGTGCCGTCGGCGGTGGCGAGATTGAAGATGTAGCCGAGGAACTGCTCCATGGTGCGGGTAGCACCCAGGCGGTTGAGCGAACGCACCACGAAGGCCGCATCGCGCAGCCAGCAGTAGCGGTAATCCCAGTTGCGGATGCTGCCGGGTGCTTCCGGGATGGACGTCGTCATGGCGGCGATGATCGCGCCGCTGTCCTCGTACTGGCACAACTTCAGCGTGATCGCGCTGCGGATCACCGCGTCCTGCCACTCCAGCGGAATGGAAAGATAGCGGACCCACTCGCGCCAGTAATCCCGCGTGCGCTGGAAGGCTTCCTGCACATAGCCGCTGAGTGAGCGGTTCAGGGATTCGTCCACGCCCAGCACCAGGTGGACGGGATGGTTGAGGACGAAGGGCAGGCTCTCGCGCACGAAGCGGATGGGCACATCGGTGGTCAGGCGCAACACGTGGTCAGGCAGGACCCAGCGCACGTGGTTGCTGCCCCAGGTGGAGTCCGGCACGCGCTGGCCCCAGTCTGCCAAGGGCCGCGCCAATACGCGGATGCGCGGGCTGCCCGAGATCGGGCGCACCTGGCGGATAAGGCTGACGGGCCGGTAGAAGCGGTCGTTCTGGCGCCAGCGCGGGGCGAAGTCGATGATCTCGATCGCGCCGCCGTGGGTATCGCGCAACACTGTCCGCAGGATCGCGGTGTTGCTGAAATACTCCTGCTCGGTGCTGTCCAGGTCCTCCAGTTCAACGGTGAAGTCACCGCCTTCCTGTTGGTTGGGGCTGAGCAGGGCACAGAAGGTGGGGTCACCGTCGAAGGTAGGGAGGCAACTCCAGACAACGCGGGCTTGGCGGTCGATCAACGCACCAAAACTGCCGTTGCCGACAACGCCGAGGTTCAGATCAGGGTGGGTCATGGGCGGAACATCTCGTCTGCAGCCGTGGGGGCCGGCCTACCAGGCATTCTCACGCAACCATGCGTGCACGCTGCGTATGTCCTTGAGCTGGAACACCGCCATGCTGGGGTCGCGTTCACCTACCAGCACGCTCCAGCCATGCAGGCTGTTGGCGGCTTCGAAGCCGTGTTCGTCTGTCAGGTCGTCGCCCAGGAACACCGGCAGGCGCCCACGGAAGGGCAGGTACTGCATCATCCGGCGTACTGCGCGGCCCTTGTCGCTGCCGACCGGGACGAACTCGACAACATGGTCGCCGGGTTGCAGCCGATAGCCTGCGTTGCCGCGGATATGACGGTCGGCGAACGCGCGGACCTGCTCCGCCGCGTGCGGTGCGGCACGCCAGTGCAGGGCCATGCTCGGACCCTTGTCTTCCACCAGCACACCAGGGTGGCCATGGGCAAAACGCATGGCCTGCTGATGCAGTGCATGCAGCCACTCGGTGGTGCTTTCATCTTCGGTCGTGTCGTGGACGGTGCCGGAGGCGTCGCGGAGCTGATGGCCATGCAGGCCCGCGGCGGGCAGGTGCATGGGGGCGAACAGCGCATCGAGCTGGGCCAGCGGGCGGCCGCTGACCAGGGCGACGGCGCCCTCGAGTCGGTCACTGATGCGACCGATGGCCTCTCGCACTCCGGGCAACAACGTCACCGCGTCGGGGCTGTCTGCGAATTCGATCAAGGTGCCATCGACGTCGAGGAACAACGCGCAGGCGTCGTCCAGCAACGGTGGCGGCGGACGTAGGGGAAGGTCGTTTGCCATGCCGGGCACGATGCCAGCGCCGGTGTGAGCGCCAGGTCATCGCGGTGTAAAGCGCGGGGTCGGATCGCCTTCGCTGTGCGCAGGCGATCCGACCCCGGCGTCCGGCCTCAGAAGGTGTAACGCACCCGCCCATAGAAGTACGCGCCGTTGCTGCCGATCGGTGACAACACGTCGTAGGGCAGGTTGCCGTAGTAGTAGATGTCTTCGTTGGACAGATCGGGATAGTTGTCAGTCAGGTTCTGGCCACCGATCGCCACGCTCCACTGCGGGGTGATGCGGTATTCCGCTTCCGCGTCCAGCTGCCACTCGGCCTGGTAGGTCTGGGTGGGCTCGAAGCCGCCGCCGAAGTTGAACACCCGCGTGGCGCTGCCATGCCGGCTGACACGGCTGGTCAGTGACCAGCGATCATTGCTCCACGAGGCAGAAAACTGCGCACGCGTACGCGGGGTTGCATCGGTGAGGGTGTTGCTTTCCTCCACGCCGAACAACACATACGCTGGATCCAGCGCTTGCAGCGCCGCAGGGGTCGGCAGCACGTTCTTGAGCTCGGTCTTGGCGTATGCCCAGGTGCCGGTCAGCTGCAGCTGGCCATTGCCCACGGCATGCCGCCAGTTGGCGACCAGTTCGGCACCCCGGGTGCGGGTATCGGCGGCGTTGACGAAGAAGCTGGCGCTTTCAAGGCCGGCGACGCCGTACTGCTGCTGCACGAATGCTGTCAGCGCATCGCCGGTGATCGCTTCGGACAGCGCAATGCGGTCATCGATGTCGATCTGGAACAGATCCAGTGACACGTCGAAGTTCTCACCGATGCGGCTGGTGAAACCCAGGCTGGTATTGAGCGACTTCTCCGGCTTCAGGTCGCTGGCGCCGAGGCCGCGGGCGATCGGATTGTTCACCGACAGCAGCCGTCCCTGCACCAGTTGGCCTGCGGCGTTATAGCCGGTGGAGGTGGACTCGTAGCCGATCTGTGCCAGCGACGGTGCCCGGTAGTTGTTCGAGACCGAGCCGCGTACGGCGAAGGCGGGAGTGAACTCGTAGCGCAGGCCGAGCTTGCCGGTCAGCTCGCCGCCGAAATCATCGTGATGCTCGTAGCGCGCCGCGACATCACTGGAAAGGTGCTCGCCGAACTGGCTGGAGACGCTGGCGTAGACGCTGGCGACGTCGCGGGCGAGGTCGGCTGCGTCCTGTGGGGTCAGGCCGCCGCCCGCCTGCGAGCCGGTGGGCCGGTCGGTGAACGGGCCGGCCGCATAGCTTGCTGGATCGCCCGGGCGCGTTTCATAGCGCTCATGGCGGGCTTCGGCGCCCACGCCCACGCTGTGGGTGATGTCCTCGCCCTGCTGGAAAACCCGGCCAAGGTCGAGGTTGGCCACGGTCTGCGCGTACTGGTAATCGGCGGTCTTGAAGCGCGTCGGGCTGGTCGGGCCCAGCGATGCGTTCAAGGTGTTGCGCATGCGGTAGGTGAAGTCGTTCTGGCCGAAGTCCAGGCTGGCGTCATAGGTCCATTCGCCCCACTGCCCACGGGCACCGGCCACCGCCTGCACGTCGCGGTTCTCGCCTTCGGAGATCGGGCGGTAGCCGTTGGGATAGAGCTCCTTCCAGTTCGCTTCGCCGTCGGGGTAGCGGAAGTAGTTGGCGCCTTCGCTGTCGCGCTGGTTGTAGGTGCCGAAGGCGTAGAACGTACTGGTTTCGCCAAACGGGATCTCCGTGTTCAACCAGGCGTTGAGGTCCTTGCTGGCGCCGTCGCCCAGGACGTAATTGCGCTGGCCCCGCAGCGCCAGGTTGGCATCGGTCTGGTCCCATGGCGGGATCTGGTCGAAGCCGGCGCGATTGGTGGCTTCGCGGTTCTTGTACTCCACGCCGACGCGCAGGAAGCCGCCGTCGTCGCTGAGTGCGGTGCCGACGTTGGCGCTGAAATTGCCGGTCTGGCCATCGGTCAGGGTGCGGCCGATCGGCTTGAGGTCGGTGTGGTGTGCGCCGAAGCTGGCCTCGATGGCGCCACCTTCCGGCGTGTTGTCCAGGATCACGTTGATGACACCCGCCACCGCGTCCGATCCGTACAGCGCGCCGGCACCATCGCGCAGCACTTCGATGCGCTTGATCGCGCTGACCGGGATGGCGTTGAAGTCCACCGGTGTGGTGCCGCGGCCGATCTTGCTGCCGGTGCTGACCAGCGCGCTGTGATGGCGGCGCTTGCCGTTGACCAACACCAGCACCTGGTCCGGCGACAGGCCACGCAACTGCGCAGCGCGCACGTGATCGGCACCGCCCGAGTTGGACTGGCGCGGGAAGTTGAACGAGGGCAGCAACGATTGCAGCGCGCTGCCGAGCTCGCCATTGATCACGCCGGCCTTGCGGATGTCTTCTGCCGTGAGCACGTCCACCGGCGAAATGGACTCCAGCACGGTGCGGTCCGATGCGCGGGTGCCGGTCACGATCACCGTGTCCAGGTTGGTGGCGTCCTGCGCGGTGGCCAGCAGGGGGAACAGCGCGAACGCGATGGCGAAGCCCAAGGGCGACGCGGTCAGGCGGTGGGACATGGAAACTCCGGTTGCGGGCACGACATGGGGAAGGGGCAGGATGGTTTCAGTTACATCCATCCGGATATAGCGATATATTATCTTGGCGTGATGGGAGATGCGACGCAAGTCCCTCTTTTTCATCGCATCAGCTGATGCCGCATTGGCATGTAGGTGGTTGCAGTTGCAACCTGTGGGGCTGTGTAGGCTGTGCCGTTGCGTGTCGTCCGCCGAGCAGACTTCGGCGTTACCGTGGGGTTCTGGAGAGTGTTGAAGATGAAGCGTTTTGCCGTACTGATTGCCTTGGCGTTGGCGACCACCGGGTGCACCACTTTGTCGGCGGGCACGCCGGCGACATCGTCTGCCACCGCGACCCTGCAGGGCGATGCCGCGCGTCCGGCCAACGCCAACGGGTGGGTCCGCAGCGAGCTGTACTTCGGCGTAGGTGAGGAACGCGGTGCAGGTGAGCGTGAGCAGGCCAACACCATCAGTGACGCGCAGTGGCGCGCGTTCCTGGACAAAGAGGTGACGCCGCGCTTCCCTGATGGCTTGACCGTGTTCGATGCGTACGGTCAGTGGCTGTTCCGCGGTGACCCGGAACCCAATCGCCTGCGTACCAAGGTGCTCGTGGTGCTGCACGAAGACAGCCCGCAGCGCCGTGCCGACATTGAAGCGATCCGTCTGGCGTGGAAAACCGCGACCAAGCACCAGTCCGTGCTGTGGTCGCGCCAGCCGGTGGAAGTGTCCTTCTGAACGCGCTGCGCTATGGGCTGCTGATCGCCGTGCTGGGCTGTTCCGGTGGGGTGGACGAGGTCCTTGCACAGGACCGCGAATCGATCCGCTTCGACGTCGCACCGGGTGTGCCCGTCGAGGCGACGGTGCGCGACGAGGGAGGTGTCGAGGTGCGCATCGGCAGCGCGGGTGCGATCCAACAGGTGGCGGGCGTGGCCGACGCGGATGGCAAGGCGCGGCTGGACCATGAGGATGTCGACTTCGACGGTCGCCTGGATCTCGTGGTGCGGGCGAGCGTGGGGCAGGTCAACGAAGCGGTGGCGGTCTACCGCTATGACGCGGCCAGTGGGCGGTTGCAGACGCTGCGCGTGCCGTCCGGCACGCAGGCCAACTGCGATGGGTTGTGGTCGCTCACGGTGGATGTGTCCAGCCGGACGCTGGTCAGTACCTGCCGTGGCGGGCCCATGTGGTACACCGACCTTTATCGCTACGCGGGCGACGCGCTGTACCTGTATCGCGTCGAGCGGATGATGATGCTGGAGACGCCAGCGCTTGAGGCGGTGTTGGACGTCGACGTCGCCGAAGACGCTGGCCCGCTGGCGGTCTGGAGCACCTTGGCGGCCGACGGTCGGGTGCTGGAGCACGCCGTTGCCGGTGGCCTGGCAGTGCCCGCGCATGGCGTGCCCCTGAAGGGCGTGACGGCGCGTGTTGTCGCATCACGCCAACCGCTGTATGCCGCACCGGGAGATACGAGCACGCGCCGCTATCTGGTTGCCGGCGACCGCGTTGAGCTGTTGGACGAGCGCGATAGCTGGCTGCAGGTGCGCTACCGCAATCCATCCAAGGGACCGGTGCTGGGCTGGGTGCCCGTCGCTTTGCCATGACCGGCGGCATGCCTACGGCGGTGTCACCGGAGGGGGCTTAGACTCCGGCGTTCCCCCTCCAGGAAGCCAAGGCCATGAGCAAGCGCGTCGCCGATATCGTTGTTGAGACCCTGCAGCAGGCGGGCGTACGACGCTGCTACGGCATTGTCGGCGACACCTTGAACCATGTCACCACGGCAATCCATGGCAGCGAGATCGACTGGGTGCACGTACGCCACGAAGAGGTGGCCGCGTTTGCCGCCGGTGCCGACTCACTGATCAGTGGCGAGTTGACCGCGTGCGCGGGGTCGTGCGGGCCCGGCAGCCTGCACTTCATCAACGGCGTGTTCGAGAACAATCGCAATCGCGCGCCCATGGTCCTGATCGCCAGCCAGATCGTTACCAGCGAACTGGGCATGGAGTTTCCGCAGGAGGTCGATTTCAAGGCGGTGTATGCCAGTTGCAGCGTGTTCTGCGAACAGGTGTACAGCGCCGAACAGGCGCGCCGCGTGGTGACCCTGGCGTGCCAGGCGGCGATCAGCCGACGTGGCGTGGCGGTGGTGATCCTGCCATCCGACATCAGCGAACAGGCGGTCAAGCACGATCCGCCGTTCGCGGTGCATCGCGCGCAACCGGTGCTGCGTCCGTCGGACGAAGAGCTGCTGCGTATCGCCGAGCTGATCGGCCTGGGCAAGCGCATCGGCATCTATGCCGGTGCCGGCTGCGAGGGCGCGCATGCGCCGCTGCTGGAGCTGGCGAGGCGGCTCAATGCGCCCATCGCCCACACATCGCGGGCCAAGGATTTCGTCGAGCCTGAAAATCCCTTCAACATGGGCATGACCGGCATCTTCGGCATCGAATCGGGGTTCCACACGGTGATGGAATGCGACACGTTGCTGCTGCTCGGCGCGGACTTCGCGTGGGGCCAGTACTATCCGGACAAGGCCACCATCATCCAGGTCGACCGCGATGGCAGCCATCTGGGCCGGCGCCATCCGGTGGACCTCGGTGTGGTCGGCGACATCCGGCCTACGCTGGAGGCGTTGCTGCCGATGCTGCCGCCGCGCGAAGACAGCGACTTCCTGGATGAGTGCATCAGCCACCGCGACAAGGCCCTGGCCAAGCGCGCCGCGGAGGAAGCGCCGGGTGAAGGGGGCCTGATCCACCCGCAGTACCTGACCGCGCTGCTGGACCAGCACGCGGCCGACGATGCGCTGTTCACCGGCGACTGTGGCTCGCCGATGGTGTGGCTGCTGCGCCATATCCGCGTCAACGGCCGCCGGCGTACGCTGACCAGTCTGCTGCATGGCACGATGGCCAACGCCATGCCGCAGGCGCTGGGACTGCAGAAGGCCTTCCCCGGCCGGCAGGTGGTCGCCCTGTGTGGCGACGGCGGCCTGACGATGCTGATGGGCGATCTGTTGACCGCGGTGCAGGAAAACCTGCCGATCAAGATCGTGGTGTTCAACAACGGCTCGCTCAACTTCGTAGAGCTGGAGCAGAAGGTAGAGGGCCTGTTGGACTACTACACCGAGTTGAAGAATCCGGATTTCGGCAAGCTCGCCGAGGTGATCGGTTTCCATGGCCGCACCGTGACCCGCAGCGAAGAGCTGGCGCTGGCCGTGCAGGACCTGCTGGCACACCCCGGTCCGGCATTGCTCGATGTACACACCACGCCCACCGAGCTGGTGATGCCGCCGCAGGTCGAGGCCGGGCAGGTGGTGGGCACCGCGCGCTACATGGCCAAGGCGGTGCTGGCCGGGCGTATCGGTGAGGTCAAGGACCTGCTGGCGGACAATTTCCTGAAGCGCTGAGGCAGCTGGCGCCGGAGCCCTCCCGAGAGGGGAGGGCTCTGCGCCCGGGTGCAGGAAGGTGCGGCCCGTGGCCGCGGTGATGCCCGGGTCGGGATGTTTCAGCACGAACCATCATTGGCATCCGGGCTTCGCGAGGCCTACCATCGGCGGTCCCCACACCCCCCCACCGCCCCCACATGTCCGTTCCTGCTCCTGCCGCTTCGCGGCGCTGGTTCGTCGCCGGCGATCTCAATGGTTTCTTCGGCCTGGTGGTCGACAATCTGTCCATCCTCGGTTTCATCGCCATGGCGTTGGTGGGGATGTTCCAGTTCCCGGCCGAGGTGGTGTTCACCCGCATGTTCCCGGGCACCGCCTTTGGTGTGCTGGTCGGCAACGTCCTGTACACCGTCATGGCGCGGCGGCTGGCAGCGCGCACCGGGCGCGACGATGTCACCGCGATGCCGCTCGGGCTCGACGCGCCGACCAGCATCGGCATGGCACTGCTGGTACTGGGGCCGGCCTTCGTGGCCTTCAAGGCGCAGGGCATGGACCCGAACGCCGCAGCGATTGCTACCTGGCAACTGGGCATGGCCTCGCTGGTCATCATGGGCCTGCTCAAGCTGGTGCTCTCGTTCTTCGGCGAAGCGGTGACCCGCGCATTGCCGCGGGCCGCGTTGCTGGGCTCCATCGCAGGCATCGCGCTGGTGCTGATGGGCCTGTTGCCGCTGCTCGAAACGCTGCGCTCGCCCTTGGTCGGCTTCGTCACCCTGGGCCTGCTGCTGTATGTGCTGATCGCCAAGGGCAAGCTGCCGGTGCGCGGGCCTGGCGTACTGCTGGCCTTCGTCTTTGGCACCGCGCTGTATTACGGACTGGGCATGGCGGGGCTGGGTGCGCCCGGCTTCCAGATACCGGTGTGGGCAGCGCCGCAGATCGTGCTGCCGCTGCCGACGCTGGGCTTCCTCGACGGCATGCCGACGGCGATGACCTATCTGCCGCTGCTGTTGCCGTTCGGGTTGTTGATGGTGGTCGGTGGCATCAACGTGTCCGAGAGCGCGCGCGCTGCCGGTGATGACTACCGCACGCGTGACATCCTGCTGGTGGAAGCCGTCGCGACGCTGGTCGCGGGTGTCTGTGGCGGCGTTGCACAGACCACGCCGTATATCGGCCAGCCGGCGTACAAGCACATGGGCGCGCGTAGCGGTTACACCCTGCTGACGGGGCTGTTCATCGGAATCGGCGGCATGCTGGGCATCGTATCGGGGCTGGTGCAGTGGCTGCCGCTGGCGGTGCTGGCACCGATCATCGTCTACGTGGGCATCGACATCACCACCCAGGCCTTCCAGGCCACGCCGAAACAGCACGCCGGTGCGATGGTGCTGGGTTTCCTGCCATCGGCGGCCTACCTGTTGGCGATCAAGGCGCCAGGCTGGATCGCGCCGGAGCAGTTGGTGGCCATGCTGACCAAGGTGGATGGGCATGGGCTGCCCGAGCTGGCGGTGATCTTCGCGCTGGGCAATGGCTTCATCATCACCTCGATGCTGTGGATCGCCACGGTGGCGGCGATGGTCGACGGGCACCTGCGCCGGGCCTGTGGCTTCCTGCTGGTGGCTGCAGGGCTGACCCTGTTCGGGCTGATCCATTCGGTGGATCCCCGCGGTGGCATCTACCTGCCGTGGGACCTGCAGGGCCTGGCGCGCATCATCAGCTGGCAGTTCGCCGGGGCCTACGTTGCGCTGGCCGTGCTGCTGGCCCTGCTATCGCTGCAGAAGCAGCCCGTCCCCCGCCAATGACGACCGCATCCCGCCCCCGGTAGCGCCGAGCCACGTTCGGCGAGCGCAGCGGCAGGCGCCGACAGCCAGCGGCCGTCTTTACCGTGTCATTCCGCCCCCGGTAGCGCCGAGCCATGCTCGGCGAGCGCAGCGGCAGGCGCCGACAGCCAGCGGCCGTCTTTACCGTGTCATTCCGCCCCCGGTAGGGCCGAGCCATGCTCGGCGAGCGCAGCGGCAGGCGCCGACAGCCAGCGGCCGTCTTTACCGTGTCATTCCGCCCCCGGTAGCGCCGAGCCATGCTCGGCGAGCGCAGCGGCAGGCGCCGACAGCCAGCGGCCGTCTTTACCGTGTCATTCCGCCCCCGGTAGCGCCGAGCCACGCTCGGCGAGCGCAGCGGCAGGCGCCGACAGCCAGCGGCCGTCACTACCGTTTCATTCCGGCGCGTCCAGCTCCGGGTAATGGCGGAAGATGCCATTGGTGTTGAAGGCCAGGCGCCGCTCGGATTTCAGATACGCGGCAATGCCCGGTCGCTTCTCCACGCGGTCCTTCAGCGCTGCAAGCAGCGGCAACGAAGGCCACAGCGTGCGCATCCGCTGCGGGAACATGTAGTCCAGCCCGCTCAGCAGCTGGAAGAGCGACAGGTCGACGTAAGAGTGCTCGCGCAGCGGGTGCCGTCCGCCGTTCTCCTTGATCACGTTTTCGAAGTAGTCGAGGAACTTGGGCATCCGTTCTCCGCGCATCGAAGCTGCCCGCGCCTTCGCTTCGGCTTTCTGGTCTTCGTAGTACGCCGACGCCGCGATGGGGTGGTGGGTGTCATGTACCTCGGCGACCAGGTCGGCAATGGTCAGCTGAAGCTGCACGGCCTGCGTGCGTCGCGATGCGGCATGCGGCACCAGGTCCAGCGTGGGGCCGAGGAAATCCAGGATGGCGGCCACCTGTGCGATCACCTGCCGGCCGGCCTTGAGGAAGGGAGGGGCAAACGGGCGGCCCCCCTCGGCCTTGCCGGCGAGGAATGCGTCCATCACCTCATCCCCGTGTTCGCGCGCCATGTCGGTGTAACCGGCGCCGGCATCCTCCAACGCCAATCGGACGAACTCGCCACGCCCCTGGATCCCGGTCCAGTAATAAAGCTCGTAATGCATGTCGGTCCCGTGTCATGAAGGCGACGCCAGTATGTGACGCGGAAGGGCAGGGAACGGTGAGCATGGCCTGCACACCCTGTTTCCTCCGTCTGGCCGATGATCTCAGATGCCCTTGAAACCGGCGGCAGCAGCCGCATCTGGTGGGTAGTGCCGGCGTGGCCGGCTTCTCATGATCGAGGATCTGACATGCGGATGGACAAGCTCACCTCGCGTTTCCAGCAAGCGCTGGCGGACGCGCAGTCGCTGGCCGTAGGCCGCGATAATTCCATCGTTGAACCGGTGCACGTGTTCAGCGCCCTGTTCGACCAGGCCGGTGGCAGTACCCGGCCCCTGCTGTCCCAGGCGGGCGTCAATGTGACCGTGTTGCGTGAGCGCTTGGACGAGGCGCTGGCGGCATTGCCGAAGGTTTCCGGGCAGGCCGGTAACCTGTCCATCGGCAACGACCTCAACCGGCTGCTCAACCACACCGACAAGCTGGCACAGCAGCAGGGCGATGCCTTCATCGCCAGCGAATGGTTCGTGCTGGCGGCGCTGGAAGATGGCGGCACCTTGGGCATGGCGCTACGCGCTGCCGGTGCTGACAAGGCGCGCCTGCAGGCGGCCATCGACAAGCTGCGCGGCGGCGAGAAGGTGCAGTCGGAAAGCGCAGAGGAACAGCGCCAGGCGCTGGAGAAGTACACCATCGACCTGACCGCGCGCGCTGAGAGCGGAAAGCTCGATCCGGTGATCGGCCGTGATGAGGAGATCCGACGCACCATCCAGGTGCTGCAGCGACGCACCAAGAACAATCCGGTGCTCATTGGCGAGCCCGGCGTGGGCAAGACCGCCATCGTCGAGGGCTTGGCCCAACGCATCATCAACGATGAGGTGCCCGAAGGCCTGCGTGGCAAGCGGGTGCTGTCGCTGGACATGGGCGCGCTGATCGCCGGTGCGAAGTTCCGCGGTGAATTCGAAGAACGCCTGAAAGGCGTGCTCAATGATCTCGCCAAGAGCGAAGGGCAGGTCATCCTGTTCATCGACGAGCTGCACACGATGGTCGGCGCAGGCAAGGCCGACGGGGCGATGGACGCCGGCAACATGCTCAAGCCGGCGCTTGCGCGCGGCGAACTGCACTGCGTCGGCGCCACCACGCTGGATGAGTACCGCAAGTACATCGAGAAAGACGCCGCGCTGGAGCGTCGTTTCCAGAAGGTGCTGGTGGGTGAGCCGTCGGTGGAGGACACCATCGCCATCCTGCGCGGCCTGAAGGAAAAGTACGCGGTCCACCATGGCGTGGAGATAACCGATCCGGCGATCGTCGCGGCCGCCACGTTGTCGCACCGCTACATCAGTGACCGGCAGCTGCCGGACAAGGCCATCGACTTGATGGACGAGGCCGCCTCGCGCATCCGCATGGAGATCGATTCCAAGCCGGAAGAGCTGGACCGACTGGAGCGCCGGTTGATCCAGCTGAAGATCCAGCGCGAGATGCTGAAGAAAGAAAAGGATGAGGCCTCCCGGCAGCGCTTGGCGGACCTCGAGAGCGACATCGACGCGCTGGAGCGTGATTTCTCGGACCTCAACGAAGTCTGGAAGTCGGAGAAGGCGGCGCTGCAGGGCGCAACCCGGATCAAAGAGCAGATCGAGCAGGCACGGCTGGAGCTGGAGTCGGCGCAGCGCCGGCAGGATTTTGGTCGCATGAGCGAAATCCAGTACGGCCAGTTGCCGCAACTGGAGAAGCAGCTCGCTGCCGCGCAGGAGGCGGAGAACACCGAGTTCAAGCTGGTGCAGGACCGCGTTACGGCCGAGGAAATCGCAGAGGTGGTTTCCCGCTGGACCGGTATCCCGGTCAACCGCATGCTGGAAGGCGAGCGCGAGAAACTGCTGCGGATGGAAGACGAACTGCACCGGCGTGTGGTGGGGCAGGAAGAGGCCATCAAGGTCGTGTCCGATGCGGTGCGGCGCTCGCGTGCGGGTCTGTCCGATCCTGACCGACCGAGTGGCTCGTTCCTGTTCCTCGGCCCCACCGGCGTGGGCAAGACCGAGCTGTGCAAGGCCCTTGCCGAGTTCCTGTTCGACAGTACCGATGCGATGATCCGCATCGACATGAGCGAGTTCATGGAGAAACACAGCGTCGCCCGCCTGGTCGGTGCGCCTCCCGGTTACGTCGGTTACGAAGAGGGTGGCTACCTGACCGAAGCCGTGCGTCGTCGTCCGTATTCGATCATCCTGCTGGACGAAGTGGAAAAAGCGCATCCGGATGTATTCAACATCCTGCTGCAGGTACTCGACGATGGCCGGCTGACCGATGGCCAGGGCCGCACCGTGGACTTCCGCAATACGGTCATCGTGATGACGTCCAACCTGGGTTCGCACCAGATCCAGGACATGAGTGGCGATGATTCGCCGGAGGCCTACACCCAGATGAAGGCCGCGGTGATGGGCGTGGTGCAGGCGCATTTCCGCCCGGAGTTCATCAACCGGCTGGACGACATCGTGGTGTTCCACCCGTTGGACAAGCAGCAGATCAAGCAGATCGCGCGGATCCAGATGCGTGGCCTGGAATCGCGGCTGGCCGAGCGCGGCTTGAAGCTGCAGGTCAGCGATGCTGCATTCGAATCACTGGGTACGGCGGGCTTCGATCCCGTCTACGGGGCACGGCCGTTGAAGCGCGCGATCCAGTCGCAGCTGGAGAACCCCCTGGCGCAGAAAATACTGTCAGGTGAGTTCAGTAGCGGCGACACGATTGGCGTGGAGGCCGAGAACGGCAGGTTGCGTTTCAGCGTGCGTTGATCATGCGCTGCAGCGGCCAGGGTCTATCTGGCCGCTGCAGCTGAGGTCAGAGGAAACGAATCTGCTGGTCGGCAGGTCGTGCCATGGCCATGCCGGGGGTGCAGTTGAAGGCTGTGCTGAACTCCCGCATGTTCGACGGCGCACCATCGGCGCGCACAGGTTCAGGCGGATGATTGTCGATGGCGCGATCAAGCTCAGCCCGCTGCGGGGTTGAAATGGCTCGACGTGCCATCGCGTAGGCGATGAAGAATCGCTGCTCGCGGGTCTTGCCATCGATCATCGGATCCGGCGTCCCCGCCGTCGCCTGCCGCATTGCCTGCAATGCGATGGAGAGCCCACCCAGGTCCGCCAGGTTCTCATCAAGGGTCAACTCACCGTCCACCGCTTCACCGTCACCCTCGTAACCGCTGAACTGCCGGGCAAGCCGGTCTGCGCGTGCGTCGAACTGCTGCCGGCTGTAGGGCGTAAGCCAATCGCCTTCGTGACCACGCTCGTCGAAGGAGGTGCCGACCGTGTCGAATCCGTGGGCGATTTCGTGGCCGATGATCGCGCCGATGCCTCCGTAGTTGAGGGCGGCGTCGGCGTTGGCGTCATGGAAGGGAGGCTGCAGCAGTGCGGCCGGGATCGCGATCAGGTTCAGCGAGACGTCCTGGTAGGCGTTCACTGTCTGCGGCGTCAGCTTCCAATGGTGGTGATCGGCGGGCTGGCCCAACTGGGCCCCATTGCGACGCTGGGCATGTGCCCGCACGGCCTGCATGTTTTCCAGGAACGAGTTGCGCCCGGTGCCGACATCGCTCCAAACCGGCCATTGGCTGGGATGGCCGACCTCGATGCGCTGCGTGTTCGCTTTCTGCATCGCCCTTTCGCGGGTCTCAGCGTCCATCCAGTCACACTGGGCGATCCTGTTTTTCAGCGCAGAGGTCAGCTGCTGGGTAATGGTCTGCAATGAACGTGCAGTATCAGCGGGAAACGCAACCTGCGCGTAGGCCGGGCCCATCGCGTCCCCTGCTGCCTGCTGGATCATGCCGAGTATCCGCGCAAAGCGGGGCACGCGGGATCTGCGGCCCTTGATCACCCCGCCATGAAACGCATCATGGGTGTCGACGAAGGCGGTGGACAGACACGGAGCCGCGTCGTCGGTGGCATGGAAGCGCAGGTAGGCCCTCCAGGTCTCCAGTGGCATGTCCTTGAGCAGGGTATCGAGCTTCTGGAAGAAGGTCGGCATGCCCAGTGAGAAGGTGGCAGGTGGCTGCAGACCCTGGGCGTGGAAGAAGCGCCGCCAATCAAGGTTGGGTGTCTGTTGTCGAGCCTGCTCGGGGGTGACGATGTTGTGGAACACGGAGATATCGGTAGCCAGTTTGGAGAAAGGTACCGAAGCCGCCGCCAGCTCACGCTCGATCAGTAGGATTTCCGGCGCCAGCCTGTCGGCGTCACTGCGGGGCATACCGGAAAGCACAAGCGTTTCCACCACGTGCGCGCGGTATGCATCGATGAGGCGTCCTTTTTGCGGGTCGTCGTACCACTCGCTGCTGGGGAGGCCCAGACCGGATTGCGCGAAATACCCGATGTTGGTCGCCGGGTCTTCGAAGTCGGGACGCACGGTAAAGGTGAACAATGGATTGGCGTCACGCCGGGATGCATCGAACAGGTACTCGATGAGCGCGTCTGTGTCCCCTACCGCTTCGATGGCATCCAGCGCAGGTTGCAGAGGCCGGCGGTCGGCCACCTCGATACCCACTTCATCCATGCCTGTTGCCCACAGGTCACCGATCACCTTGGCTGGCTTGTCCGGCGTCCGCTCGATGGCCATCTGTTCGGCCAACTGCTGGCAGACCAGCAGTGCATTGGTGCGCAGGTGATCGAGCGTGCCCAACTGGGTTCTACTGGGCTGCAGCGTGGTCGTCTCTTCCCACCGCCGGTTGACGTGTGCACCAAGCGAAACGCAGGGGGAAATGCCCGGTTCCAGGTCACTGACATTGAAGCGCATCGGCGGCAGCAGCCGCTGCGGATCGAGCCTATAACGCGGGAGGGGCGGATACGTGACCGGGGCCGGCGCTTCGGCCGCATCGTCGGCGGTGACCGGGTCGCGGTGGAGCAGATAGCCGGCCGTGGCTGCTGCCGCCCAGAAGGCGGTCACGCCGGCAGCCGTCACTGCAGCCGTCACTACAGCCGGAGCGCACTGCCGGGGGTGGCGCAGGCAGGTGGCCAGCGCGGCGTCAGTGGCGAGGTTGACGACGGCCGTCGGAGCACTGCCCAGCAGCGGGTCGTGCGCGGCAGCCCGCGCTGCGGCCGCCCTCATGTCATGCAGCTCGATGCCGGTGTCCATCGCCTGCGCGGCGGGTGGCCACCCGGACGCGGGGCGAGGTGGCGGATGCGCCGCCTGCGTGGCCGGTGCAGGACGGTGGGCGAGTGCGGGCAGCGCGGTGCTCAACAGCAGCATAAGCGCCAACTGGTTGCTCGCCCCCTGCAGATTGAGTCCCGGCGGTTGTCGACCATAGCGCTGTTGGCATGTCGCAATGTGGGAGGGCGCAGCCAAACCGCGATGTTTGCGCTGGAAAGCGCCCTGCTGCTGACGGGCCTGCGTGGCATTGATGGGCATGGGTACGCTCAGCTGTTCAGTGTCGTGGGGGGCACGCCAGCGGCATCGGCGTTCCATTCAAGGTGGCGCACGCCATCCAGCAGCGCGTTGGCGAAGTCCACCGCCATCGCAGGATTGACGCGGTGCAGGCGATCCCGTTCGCTGTGGATCATCGTGGGCGGTGCATTAGGGTGCGCATCGCGCAGCGCCTTGTACTGGTGATAAGCGCTGGCCGCTGCCTGGTAGCGTGTCTTCAGAATGCGCGCCTCCTCTGCGGGCAGCGGGGCCGTGCCGCTGTTCTGCGCCTGCCAGGCGCGCCAATCCACTTCGGCATCACGCGCCTGCCATGTCTTGCGAGCGTCCTCCAATTGTCTCCACAGCGCGGCATCTGCGGCGCTCACCTGGGTAACGGCGAGGCAGGGGATGGAGGCGTTCTGGAATGCGATATTGTCCGATGTGATCCACGGGCTGTGATCGGGGGACGCAGGTACGAAGCCCTGCGTGGCCAGGCGCTGTTCGAGCTGCTCACGCGCCTGCTGCTCCACCGGACTGACCGCCGGCGCACGCAGGTACATCGTGGGTTTGCCCAGATGCGGCGAGCCAGCCAGCCCATCGGTGCCGGTCAGCGCATAGCCGTGCCCGCCGCGACCGGTCATGTCCACGTTGATGACGAAGGTCGGGCAGTCGTCCCGCTGCAGGCATTCGTCCACGTACGCGCGCGCACCCAGGAAGCCGAGTTCTTCGTTGGAGGTGACCAGCAATTCGACCTGGGTGCCGGCGAGGGACGGGTCCTCTTTCACCTGGCGGGCGATGTGCAGCAGCGTCGCAACGCCGGATGCATTGTCGTAGGCCCCTTCCGAGCCCCGGGAGCGTCCGATCATATCGCCATGGGCAACCAGCAGCAGCCGCTTCGCAGGGGGGGCCGCAGCGGCCGTCGGCAACGTCACCTGCAGATTGAAGGCTTCGCTGCCATCGGCAATGCCCAGATGCTGCAGTCCATGCAGAACGTACGGCACCCGCGTCACCGGTCCGGCGTCACGCTCCAGCAGACGGGCGATAGCCTCCAGCCTCCGTCCATTGGCCTCTTTCCAGCGCTGCTGGATGTCGTCTGCGGTGCCCTGCCGTCCACTGGGGACGCTGGCGGTGCTGGCCACGATGAATTCCATGTCGTCCTGGAACGCGGCCACGCTGGGCGTATACAGATCGGCAAGCACGTCGGCCAGCTCAAGCAGCGTGCTGTCGGCGGGCAAGGCCGCCGCGTCTGCGCCTGCTAGTGGCCAGCCGTCCTGCACCGACGGCGTCGACGGTGCGACCGTGCGCGCCACCATCTGCTGCAGCTGGGACAGCGTGGCCGGTGGCAAAGAGTGCAGCAGCGCGTTGATGGCCTCGGCGCGGCAGGCACGGTCACCCCCGCAATCGCGCGCGACCTGCAGCAGTGCCGCTTCCATCGGCGAGGAGGTGCCATCGGCCGATACCACGCTGGCCTGTTGTACCGTCTGCTGCACTTGGTCGCGGATAGGGACGCTGGGCGAGGGCAGATGCGGAGGCACGGGCCGCGGCGGCCGCCCGAAGTCCCATGTCTCACGGGAAGGCTGGAAGCCGCTCTGTGCATTGAGGTAAACCAGCCCGCCGAAAAAGCCCAGCGTGCCCAGCATCGTGGCGGCCGCGCAGGTGCGGGGCGCCAGCACGCACGCGCCCAGCGCGGCATTGCCGATTGACCTGATGCCGCCGCACCCTGCTGGCGGGGCAGTACCTGGTACCGTGGTGTACTCCGGTATGGCCTGCGCCGCAGGCACCAGGGCGGTGAGCAGCAAGGCGGCGGTGAGAAGCTGCGCCGGATGGTTGCCCACGCGCAGGGCAGGGCCATGCTGGCCCCATGCGGCGTGCTTGCGGGATTCGCGAGAGGCGGGCGCGGCGCCGTGGTGGCGGTTCTGGAATGCGCCCTGTGTGCGTCGTGCCGCACTGACCTGGTCGACAGGCATCGTGTCTGATCCTTTCCTGGACAAGGCTGCAGGTTGGCGTGCGCCACGCCGGTGCAGATAGGGGCGAATGCGACCTGATGATGCAGATGCGCATTTTTTGTCAGGCTCGGTCATGCTGCCATTGCGCAAGATCGGGCACGCGCCTGGGCCGTATCCCCTGCATCCTGCACGCAGCCTTCCAACGGGAACCCGACATGAGCCACCTCGCCCAGCTGCGCCAGCGCCACGGAATCGACCGCGTGATCGAACATCTCCAAGCCTGCCTGCGCGCCGGCACGCCCTTGCCGGAGCTGGAAACGCTGGCGTCGATCGCTCATCAATCGCCGTTCCACTTCCACCGCCTGTACCGCGCGTTGACCGGGGAAACGCCGGGGCGCACCGTGGCGCGCCTGCGGCTGCTGCAGGTACTTCAGTTGCTGGCGCTGGCGGAAAGCCGCATCACGGATGTCGCCCTGAGCGTGGGCTACGAAAGCCCGCAGGCCCTGGCACGTGCCTGCCGCCAGGCACTGCAGGCGACCCCCAGCGCACTCCGCGACGATGCGGTGCTGCGCGGCGATTGGCAGCAGCGGCTTTCGCTGCCGGCCGGCGACGCGGTCGATGACCGGGTTCCGTTGCAGGTACGGGTGACGGCGCTGGATCCGTTCGATGTCGTGGTGCTGCGCATGCGCGGTGCGTTCGACGATCTGGACCAGGCCTTCGGTCGGATCCATGCGTGGGCTGCGGGGGAAGGGCTTGCCGAGCAGTTGCAGCAGCTGGCGGGCATCGCACTGAACGACCACCGTGATGTGCCGCCGGATGCGTGCCTGTTCGACTGCGCGATGGGCTTCGGTCCGCTGCAGGGGCAGGTGCCTGCACCGTTGCGGGTGATGACACTCGGCGGTGGCGACCACGCCGTGCTGCGGCACGTGGGCAGTTACGCAGGACTGGAAACGGCCACTGACGTGCTGCTGCGCCACTGGCTGCCCGACAGCGGACGCGCGCTGCGCGATGCGCCGTTGTATTACCAGTACCTGGACGACCCGGAAGAAGTGCCCGAAGCGATCCTGCGTGCGGACATCTGCATCCCGCTGCAGTGACGCGGTAGAGCCGACTTCATTCGGCTTCCATCACGCCGGACGGTAGAGCCGACTTCAGTCGGCTTGCATCCCGCCGGCACGGTAGAGCCGACTTCAGTCGGCTTGCATCCCCGCAGCCGACTGAAGTCGGCTCTACCTTCAAGCCAGCCGACTGAAGTCGGCTCTACCCCCACGGCAGGCCGCCGCGGCGGCTCACACCACCGGGATGGGGTGTGGCTGGCCCATGGTGCGATAGGGCGGCGTGGACATGATCATCTCGGCCAGCGAATACGCCAGTTCGCGCTCGGCCATCACCGTTCCGTCGGCACCGTGTTCCAGCAGGTGACGTACTTCCGCATCGCTGTGGGCGCGAGCGAGCAGGGTCAGGCCGGGGTTGATCGCGCGCAGCTTGGCCAATGCCTCGCCGGCTTCCAGGGGCTGCGGAATGGCCAGCACCGCGATCTTGGCGCGGTCCGGATGGGCTTCGGCCAGCACCTTGTCCGCTGCAGCGCTGCCCCGGATTGCGGCGATGCCGGCCGCATGTGCGCTTTCCACGTGCTCCTTGTTGTCATCGATCACCAACACCGGCACGCCCTTGTCGCGCAGTACGGCGGCCAGCTCGCTGCCCACCCGGCCGTAACCGATCACGATGGCGTGGTCATGCAGGTCGCGTGAGGGGCCGGCGGCCTCTTCTGCCTCGGCGATGGCCGGTTGCAGGGCCAGTTGGCGGGCCTGCCAGCGGTCCAGCAGACCGAATACCAGCGGGTTCAGCATGATCGACACCAACGCACCGGCCAGCACCAGTGATTGCCCGGTCTCCGGCAGGATCTGCAGTGCAACGCCCAGGCCGGCGATGATGAAGGCGAACTCGCCGATCTGCGCCAGACTGGCCGAGATGGTCAGTGCCGTACTGGTCGGATGGCCGAACGCACGCACGATGAAGAATGCGGCGGCCGACTTGCCGAACATGATGATCAGCACCGTCGCCAGCACCTGCCACGGGTGTTCGACGATGATCATCGGGTTGAACAGCATGCCCACCGAGACGAAGAACAGCACGGCGAACGCATCGCGTAGCGGCAGTGAATCGGTAGCGGCCTTGTGGCTGAGCTCGGACTCGTTCAACAGCATGCCGGCGAAGAACGCGCCGAGCGCGAAGGACACGCCGAACAGCATGGCCGAACCAAATGCCACACCGAGCGCGATGGCCAGCACGGCCAAGGTGAACAGCTCGCGCGAGCCGGTGCCGGCGGTACGCTCAAGGATCCACGGAATGACCCGCCGACCGACCACCAGCATCACCGCCACGAACAGCCCCAACTGCACGAACGTCCAGCCGATGTCGGCCAGCACGCTGCCGATGCTGTGGTTTTCCTTCGCCGCATCCGGACCGAACACGCCGGCCAGCACCGGCATCATCACCAAGGCCAGCACGCAGGCCAGATCCTCGACGATCAGCCAACCTACTGCGATCTTGCCGCGCAGGCTTTCCAGCAGACGGCGCTCTTCCATCGCCCGCAGCAGCACCACGGTACTGGCGGTGGCCAGCGAGAAGCCGAACACGATGCCATGGATGGCGGGCCACCCCATCAAGCTGGCCACACCCCAGCCGAGCAGGGTGGCCACCAGGATCTGGCCGATCGCACCGGGAATGGCGATGGCTTTGACGGCCATCAGGTCCTTCAGCGAGAAGTGCAGGCCGACGCCGAACATCAGCAGCATCACGCCCAGTTCGGCCAACTGGTTGGCCAGTGCCTGGTCGGCGACAAAGCCGGGAGTGAAGGGCCCAACGCAGATGCCAGCAACCAGATACCCGACCAGTGGAGACAAACGCAGCTTGTTGGCCAGCGCGCCGAAGATGAAGGCGAGCCCGAGGCCAACGGCGACGATGTTGATCAGGTCGGTGTCATGGTGCATCAGGTCTCGCAGGCAAATCGGGGGATGTCCCGATTTTCACCGATGGGGGCCGATACAGCAAACGCCGGGCAGTGCCCGGCGTTTGCTGAAGTCGACGCTGGTGATGCCGGGCGACGGCATGCTGCCTGTTACCAGGTGTAACGGATGCGCCCGTACACGTACGCGCCATTGAAGCCGAACGGCGAATAGTTGCTGTACGGCAGCATGCCCCAGGTGGAGTTCTGCAGGTCGACGGTGCGGTCGGGGTATTCGTCCAGCAGGTTGTCGGCCCCCAGGGTCAGGGTCCAGTTGTCGCTGGGCTTGTAGCTGGCCGATGCATCCAGCACCCATTTCGCGTCATAGGTCTGGTCGCGGGTGGCGGTGGCGGAGTTGCGCACGGTGAAGCTGCCGTAACGCGTGGCGGCCAGGCCCAGCTCCCAGTGATCCGAACGCCACGTACCGCTGACGATCGATTTGTCGCGCGGGAAGCTGTCTTCGATACGGCCGATCTCATCGCGGCCGATCAGCGCCTGGGTGATGCCCAGCGCCTGGAAGGTGGCCGGTGAGGCATCGAACTTCTGCACTTCCGTGTCGTTGTAGCTGTAGGCCGCGGTCAGTTCCAGGCTGCTGGCGGTGAACGGCACGGTGTAACTGGCCACCGCATCGACACCGCGCGTGCGGGTGTCCAGGCCGTTGGTGAAGTACGAGAACGCCGTCACCTGCGGCAGGCCAAGGCCGGTCAGCAGGTCGGCGACCGCCGTGTTGCCGGTGGTGGTGATGTTGGACGACAACGCGATACGGTCATCGATCTCGATCTGGTACGCATCCACGGTCAGGTACAGGCGATCCACCGGCTGCAGCACCAGGCCGACGCTATAGGAGGTGGAAGTCTCGGCCTTCAGGGGTGCCGAACCCAGTGCCTGCGCGGCGGCGCTGCCCGCGGGGAAGGTGCCACGCTCGACGAAGTTGCCGTTGACGATGGTGCTGGTCACGGCCTGGTAGCTCTGCTGGGCCAGCGACGGGGCGCGGAAGCCACTGGACGCGGTAGCACGCAGGGCCACCTTGTCGGTGAACGCGTAGCGCGCCGACAGCTTGCCGGAGAACTTGTCGCCGAAGTCCGAGTAGTCCTCGTAGCGGCCGGTGACGCCGGCGGAGAACTTGTCGGTCAGGTCCGCTTCCAGCCCCGCATAGACCGCGTAGTTGTGGCGGTCTTCGTCCACGGCGTTGATCGGCGTGAAGCCGCCGAAGCCCTGCGCACCGCTGCCGGTGTACGAGTTCAGCTCGCCCTGGCGCTGTTCCCAGGTTTCGCGACGGTACTCACCACCGAACGACAGGGTGACCGGATACGCCAGGCCCCAGTCCAGCGACTTGGTGAAGTCCGCGTTGAAGATGTCCTGCGTGTACTTCAGCGTGCCGTCGTAGAAGGAACTCGGGCTGGTCGCCCCCAGGCTGTAGTTGATGCTGTTGCGGGTGTGGAAATCGAGCGTGTTCTCGCCATGGTTGGCGCTCAGGTCCCAGGTCCAGCCACTTTCCGTGCTGCCCTTCACGCCGGCAACGACCGAACGGTCCTTGGAGTACTGGTTGATCTGCGGCACATAGCCGTCCGGGTAGACCTGGGCCAGCAGGGCGGTCTGTCCCAGGTGGTTGGGCGAGCGGTAGAACGCGAACGAGGTGATGTCGCGGTTGCTGAGCATCGCGTTGGCGTAGCCGGTGACGTTGTCACTGAACGCGAAGCTGGCGTTGGCCGACACCGCCGAGGCATCGACCTGCGGATCGCCGACCACGAAGGTCTTCTCACCGATGTCGGGGAAGTTGCCAGTGTTCGGGGTGGTGCCCTGGTAGGGCCCGGCGCGGTTGCTTTCGTCCTGCTGGCTGTACTGGCCGGCCACGTGCACCTGACCGCGACCGTCGCCGAAGGTGAAGCCGGCATCGCCGGACAGCTGGTCCTTATTGCCATCGCCCGCCGCGTACTGGCCGTGGTCGATGGCCAGGCTGCCGCCCGTGCCACTGCCCTTGAGCACGATGTTGATCACACCGGCGATCGCATCCGACCCGTACTGGGCCGACGCACCGTCACGCAGCACTTCTACCCGCTCGATGGCACCGATCGGGATGGCATTGATGTCCACCGCCGACGAGCCGCGGCCGATGCTGCCGTTGACGTTGATCATTGCCGAGGTGTGCCGGCGCTTGCCGTCCACCAGCACCAGCACCTGATCCGGCGAGAGGCCGCGCAGCTGGGCGGGACGGATGCCGCTGGTGCCGTCGGTGAGCGCCGGGCGGGGGAAGTTCAGCGAGGGCAGGGCGCGCGACAGCGCAGTGGCCAGCTCGGAGGTGCCGGTGGACTGCAGGGCCTCGGGGGTGATGATGTCGATCGGCGACTGCGATTCGGCGACGGTACGGTCGGCCACGCGGGTGCCGGTAACGATCACCGTGTCGAGGGTGTTGGCGGTCTGTGCGGCGGCGGCGAAGCTGGAGGCGGCGAGCACCACGGCGATGGCGGCGGCGAGCGGGCGGGTCTTGCGGGTCATCTGGACGTGGCTCCGGTTGGGGGCGGCGGCACCGGGCGACATCTCGGGGAGCGGGACGGCGTGTTGCGGCGCGCAATCAAGCAATTAACGACAATTTAATCCCCTGTCAAATGACGGTAACGTCAAAAACTATTGCAAATGCAACGGTTTAGCGGTTCTGGCAGGAGTGGGGGAGAGGGGCCCGGGAGCCGTGTGACACCCTCCGTGGGAGAGAGAGAGGCGCCCTTGGCGTGCCCCCGGGATACGTCAAGTATTCGTTAACGTTAGAATTGCGTCGCAGGAAAGGTGCTCACCAGCACATTCCATTCCGTTATATGGACCTCCCCCAATGATCTCCCTCCGTAATTTCGCCTTGCGCCGCGGCGAGCGGCTGCTGTTGTCCAACGTCGACCTGACCCTGCATGCCGGTTACCGGGTGGGCGTGGTGGGCCGCAACGGCGCTGGCAAGTCCAGTCTGTTCGCAGCCGTGCAGGGCGAACTGGAAGCTGACAAAGGCGATGTCGAGCTGCCTGGCCGGGTGCGCATCGCCAGCGTGGCGCAGGAAACCCCGTCGTTGCCCGACCCCGCACTGAGCTTCGTGCTGGGCGGCGACGTGGCGGTTGCTGCGGTACTGGCCGAAGAAGCCGCCGCCACCGCGCGTGAAGACTGGGAAGCGGTGGCCGAGGCGCACACGAAGATGGCTGAAGTCAGCGCTTACGACGCCGAAGCGCGCGCTGGCAAGCTGCTGCACGGCCTGGGCTTTCCCGCTGAAACGCACCACCGTGCGGTGTCCTCGTTCTCCGGCGGCTGGCGCGTGCGCCTGAACCTTGCGCGCGCGCTGATGATGCCCAGCGACCTGCTGCTGCTCGATGAGCCGACCAACCATCTGGATCTGGACGCGGTGTACTGGCTGGAGCAGTGGCTGTTGAAGTATCCGGGCACGCTGCTGCTGATCTCGCATGACCGCGAGTTCCTCGACAACGTCGCCACCCATACCCTGCACCTGCATAACGGGGGCGCCAAGCTGTACCCGGGCGGCTACACCGATTTCGAGCGGCAGCGTTCCGAACAGCTGCGCCAGCAGCAGATCGCGCACGAGAAAGAACAGAACGAGCGCGCCCACCTCCAGAGCTTCATCGACCGCTTCAAGGCGACCGCGTCGAAGGCCGCGCAGGCACAGAGCCGCATGAAGCGACTGGCGAAGATGGCCGGCACCGAAGCCGTGCGCGCCGAGCGGGAGTTCCGCATCGAGTTCGCCCCGCCCGCGAAGCTGCCGTTCTCGCTGATCCGGCTGAACCATGTCGAGGCCGGCTACGGCGCCGATTCGGTGATCCTGCACGATGTGGGCTTCGGCCTGGAGGCGGGCCAGCGCATCGGCCTGCTGGGCCCGAACGGCGCCGGCAAGACCACCCTGGTGAAAACCCTGGTGGGCGAACTGAACCCGATCGCGGGTGACCGCGCGGCCCATCCGGACCTGCGTATCGGCTACTTCGCCCAGCACACGGTGGAATCGCTGCATGAAGGGCAGTCGCCGATGGAGCACTTCCGCGACATCGCGCCAGATGCGCCGAACCAGTCGTTCCGGGATTTCCTCGGCAAGTGGAATTTCGCCGGCGACCGTGCCTTCGAGCCGGTGGATGGATTCTCCGGTGGCGAGCGCGCGCGCCTGGCCCTGGCACTGATCGCCTACCAGCAGCCGAACGTGCTGCTGCTCGACGAGCCGACCAATCACCTTGATCTGGAAATGCGCGAAGCGTTGGCCGAGGCGCTGAGTGACTTTGAAGGCGCGATCGTGATGGTGTCGCATGACCGCCATCTGATCGGTCTGGTCTGCGATACGTTCTGGCGCGTGGCCGATGGCGTGGTCGAGCCGTTCGATGGCGATCTGGATGAATATGCATCGTGGCTGCGCACCCGCCCGCAGGCGCAGGGCACCAAGGGCAAGCTGCCCGAGCCGGCCGCCGCTGCGGTCAAGACCGAGCCGGTCGCCCAGGTCGTGCAGAAGAAGGCACCGAACCCGCACAAGCTGGCCGCTGCAGAGGCCAAGGTGGCTGAGCTTGAAGCCAGCCTGGCCGAGTTGGACCGCCAGCTGGCCGACCCGGCCAGCTACGCCGATCCGACGCGGATGGCGGTGCTGGGACGCGACCGCGAAACCACCGCCGCCCAGCTGGAAAAGGCGGAAGCGGCCTGGATGGCGCTGCTGGACGGCTGAGCCGCGGCGGCGCTGATGGTGGCGCTGACGCTGGCGGTAGAGCCGGGGGTAGAGCCGACTTCAGTCGGCTGCCCCGTAAGAACTAATGTCAGTCGGCAGGAAAGAGCAGCCGACTGAAGTCGGCTCTACCAGGACCGCGCCCCCGAGGCCGCGCACGCCCCCGACGCCGACGCCGCCCCCGACGCCGCGCACGCCGCCGACCCCGACGCCGATCACGCCCCCGAGCACGCCCGCAGCCGCAGCCGCGTCCTCACCTCACCCCCCATCACGCGTTCTGCAGCCATTCCCGGAAGCGCGCGGCGGGCTCGCGCTCCGGCCGCGAGCGCAGGCGCGCCAGCCAGTAACTGCCCAGCGCGACGGTCTGCGGGAACGGTTGCAGGAGACGACCCTCGGCCAGTTCCTGCTCGAACATGCATAGCGGCAGCAGGGCCACGCCAGTGCCTCCTGCCGCTGCCGCTGCCAAGGTCAACGAGGAATCAAAGACCGGGCCGCGCGCTTCCACGCCTTGCACGCCGGCAGCCTGCAGCCAGCAGGGCCACTCATCGCTGCGGTACGAACGCAGCAAGGTGAGTTGGGCGAGATCACGCGGGCTGTGCAGCCGACGCGCCACCGCGGGTGCGCAGAGTGGCGCGAATGGCGCGTCGAGCACCTGTGTGCACTCTTGCCCCTGCCAGTCTCCGTCACCGAAGCGGATGGCCAGATCGAGACCTTCCCCGGCCAGGTCGATCCGGTTGTTATGGGTCTGCACGCGCAGCTCGATGTGCGGGTGAGCGCTCTCGAACGAGGACAGGCGTGGCAACAGCCAACCGCACGCGAATGTGCCGACCACCCCGATGGTGAGCACATCCCGCCTGCCGCTGGCGCCACCGAATCGCGCCACCGCCGCCCCGATGCGGTCGAAGGCCTCGTTCAGCACGGGATACAACGCGGCCCCTTCGTCGGTCAGTGCAACGCCGCGTGGCAAGCGGTGGAAAAGCCGCGTACCCAAGCGGCCTTCGAGCTGCCGGATCTGGTGGCTCAGTGCGGCTTGACTGACACACAGCTCCAAGGCGGCACGGGTGAGATTCTGGTGGCGTGCGGCGGCTTCGAACGCACGCAGCGCGGCAAGCGGAAGCTGGGAACGCAGCATAGGGGAGCCGTGAGCAAGGGTTATGGAATCCACTCATTCTAGATTCAATGCGTCGATTTTCAGGGTGGGTTATGGCAGAAGGCATTCATCTGGCTCATGGCTCCTGCTGAAACTATCAGCTGGTTGCGCTGCATGTTCCCTTCGATACTCACGTTTCATCGCACTGGAGATTTCCCATGACCGACCGACGCCGTTTCCTGAAGGCAGGGGGCGCTGCACTCGCCTCGCTGGCTGCTGCTCCCCTGTTGGCACGTACCGCGGCGACGGGGACGCCCGCGGCCGTTTCCGCCGCAGGCGCCATTGCAGAGGCGACGGATTTCGACGCGCTCGAGCGCATCAGTGGCGGGCGCCTCGGTGTGGCCCTGATGGACGCCCAGGGCAAGGTGATCGCCGGGCATCGACAGAAGGAGCTGTTCCCGATGTGCAGCACCTTCAAATGGCTGCTGGGTGCCGCCGCGCTGCATCAGTCCGAGCGCAGTCCTGGCCTGCTGGACCGGCGCATCCCGATGCGGGCGGTTGACCTGATCGAGCATGCGCCCATCACGTCCCGCCATGTGGGCAAGGATCTCACCGTGCGTGATCTGTGCCGGGCAACGATGATGACCAGCGATAATCCGGCGGCCAATCTGCTGTTGCGGCTGCTCGGCGGGCCGGCGGGCATCACCGCTTTCCTGCGGGCCAACGGCGACGACGTGACGCGCAATGACCGCTACGAGCCGGAAATGAACCGCTTCGAGCCCGGTGACCCGCGCGATACGACCAGTCCGGTGGCAACGGCCGGCAGCCTGCGCCGCATCGTGCTGGGCAACGTGCTGAACGACGCATCGCGGCTGCAGTTGACCGATTGGTTGATCGATAACGCGACCGGCGATGCCCGCCTGCGCGCAGGCCTGGGTCAACGCTGGCGTATCGGCGACCGTACCGGGGGGGATGGCAAAAGCATCAGCAATGACATCGCCGTGTTGTGGCCGCTGGCCGGCGGCACGCCGTGGATCCTGACCAGCTACTTGCAGGGGGCGACGGTCGACGGCACGATGCGCGACGTGGTGCTCAAGCAGGTAGGCGTGCTCGCGGATCGAATGATCGCCTGACGCCCTGTAAGCGCCGGGCTGTAGCCGCGCCAGGCTGGGCGACTACAGCCTGGCGCCCTGCTGGCTGATGCAGGCCGTGCGGTGCGCGCGCCGAGCATGGCTCGGCGCTACTTCAGTGCACCGCGCAATGCGCGGTGCCGCCGATTCGGCATTGCGCCTGCTCAGGCGCTCGCTCTGTCCACCGCGTCGAGGAAATCCCGGCCCCAGCGGTCTACATCGTAGTGTTCGACGATGCCATACAACTGGCGCAGGCGACCGCCGGCTTCTTCGTCCGGCATGGACAGGGCCTGCATCAAGCCGGCGGCAAGATCGGCCGGATCATGCGGGTTGGTCAACACGGCGCCCTTCAGCTCGGCTGCTGCTCCCGCGAACTCGCTCAGCACCAGCACGCCGTTGCTGCCTTCGATGCCTTGCGTGGCGACGAACTCTTTCGCCACCAGGTTCAAGCCATCGCGCAGCGGGGTGATCCACATCACCTGTGCGGCGGCGTAATGTGCAACGACCTCCTCGAACGGCAGGGCCTGGGCGAAGAAGCGCACCGGGGTCCAGTCCAGCCGCGCGAAGCGTCCGTTGATGCGACCTACGGCCTGCTCGATCTGGTTCTGCAGGGTGCGGTAGATGGTCATTTCGCGTGCCGCGGGCACACAGACCATCAGCAGCGTGACCTTGCCCTGCTGTTCGGGATGCTGCTCCAGCACGCGTTCGAAGGCTTCCAGCTTGGCGAGCGTGCCCTTGGTGTAGTCCAGCCGCTCCACCGACAGCACCAGCTTGCGCGCCCCGATTTCGCGGCGCAGCTTGAAGATGTCATTGCGCACATCGCTACGCGCCAGCGTGTCGTGGATACGGCCCAGATCGGTGCCGACCGGGTGTGCGCCCAGTGCCACTTCCCGGTCGCCCACGCGCAGGCGCGTGGTCATGGTGTCCAGGCCCACCGCGCAGCCGTAGGTGAGGAAGCGGGGTGCGCAGTTTTCCCACGCCAGCCGCTCCACCGGAGCCGCCCCACGCACCACGTCGACGAAATTCTCGACCTGGCGCGGGATGTGGAAGCCCACGTAGTCACACGCCAGCAGGCTGCCGATGATCTCGCGACGCCACGGCACCACGTTGAACACATCCGCGGAAGGAAAATAGGTGTGATGGAAGAAGGCGATCTTGACGTCCGGGCGCAGCTCGCGCAGGTACGCCGGCACCATCCACAGGTTGTAGTCGTGGATCCACACCGTCGCCCCGTGGGCGGCTTCGGCGGCGGTGGCTTCGGCGAACTTGCGGTTGACCTTCAGGAAGACCTGCCAGTCATCCTCGCGGAAGCGCGCGCGTTCCCAGAACACGTGCAGCATCGGCCAGAAGGCTTCCTTGGAAAAGCGCTTGTAGAAGATGTCCACTTCCTGGCGGCTGAGCGGCACCCGTGTCGCGCGCAAGGTGGGGTACTGCGCTTCGTCTACGGTCACATGTCGCTGGAACGGCCGATGCTTGGGATCATCGATGCCCCAGGCAATCCAGCTGCCCTGTTGCCCGCCTTTGAAAAAACTCAGCAGCGACGGAATGATGCCATTCGGCGAGCGCGGCGGCCGTTGCACCAGCTTGCCGTCTTCGAAGCTCTCATCGAACGGCATACGGTGATAGACCATCAGCAGCTTGGCGCCTTCGTGGGACACCGGCGCCGGTGCGGCCAGGTGCGGATCACGGGCGTCGAGAAGACCGAAGTGTGTGATGGCTTCGAGGATGCCGCCACAGCCGGGTGCTTCGGCATGCAGGGTGCGCTCCTGCCCGTCGGTCGCCTCCAGCAGCGCGGGCTCTGACTGGCCCACGCAGACGCCGCGGAAGCCGGCGACATACATCGACAGGTCGTTGAGTGTGTCGCCGGCCACGAGGATGCGATCGACCTCCAGGTCCAGCGTACGTGCCAGTGCGGCCAGCGTGCGGCCCTTGTCAGTGCCGGGCGGCAGGATGTCCAGGTAACGGTCAGCCGAGTACAGCACGTCGCAGCCGAGCCCGCGCGCGGTCTGTTCGATCTGCGCGCGCAGTGGCGCCAGCGTGTCCGGATCGCAGAAATACGAGCACCGGCGCTCCTGGGGCACATCCTGGCGCTGCAGGGCAGTGAATGGCCGCATGGCCTCGGCGACCACGTGTTCACCGGGCCAGTGCGCATCGATCATGGACTGCAGCGGCTGCACGGGCTGCAGCGTGTGGCCGTCGACCACCGTGGCGCCGACGTCGCAGACGATGTAATCGGGCACCGGGATGGAGGGGTCGGACAACAACGGCATCACCGCTTCCAGGCCGCGGCCGGTGATGAAAATGAGGGAGATGCCGGGATGCTGGTCGATCAACCGGTAGAGGCGGTGCCGTTGCGCGGCGCTGCCGGCAAGGAAGGTGCCATCGAGGTCGGTGGCGAGGATCAGCTGTGGCGGTGCTGCGATTTCAGTAGCGGGGACAGCGGGTTCGGTTGCAAGGGTAGGGTACTCGACAGTCAATGTGTTTCCTTTTCAGGGTGGAGGGGAGTTTCGGTTTCCGGCATCAGCTCCAGCGCGGACGGGGTGGTCCGCACCATCGCGCGGAAGGGAGCCGGATGGGTGCGCAGGCGCGCGTGGCGCAACAGGCGGGTGGCGGTGAAGGCGGCCAGACAGGCCAGCACCACGGCGAAATACAGCGGCAAGGCCGGTGCCCCGAAGCGCGTCATCAGCGCGCCGGCGATGGCCGGCCCGATCGCCGCGCCCACGCCATGGACCAGCAGCAGGCTGCTGCAGCCGGACAGCAGGTCCTCGCTGGCCAGATAATCAAGCATGTGGGCGACCGCGAACGGATACAGCGCGAACACCAGGCCGCCGTAGCAGAACACCAGCAGGAACATCACGTGGATCTGCTGCTGGATCAGTGGCATCGCCGCCAGCACGCCCAACCCAGCGGCTGCCAGGCTGACAGCCAGCAGGCCGATGCGGCGGTCATGCCCGTCGCTGATGCGCCCGAGCGGCCACTGCAGCAGGGCGCCGCCGGCGATGGCAGTCAGCATGAACAACGGCACGCCATCGCCGCTCAGGCCGATCTCGCCGGCGTACACCGGCAGCAGGCCCCAGAAGGGCCCCATGGCAAGCCCGGAGAGGCCGGCAGCCACGGTGGCGACGGGGGCCAGCGTGTAGAGGTTGGCCAATTTCAGGCGCGGCACATTGGGCACATCGGGCTGCTGCAGGCGGGTAGCGGTGACCGGCAGCATCGCGGCGCAGACGAGCAGGGCGGTGACCGTGAACATCTCCGCTGCACCGGCATCGCCGAGCATCAGCAGAACCTGGCCCAAGGCGAGCGCGGACAGGTTGATCATCATGTACAGCGAAAATACGCGGCTGCGTCGTTGTGGATCCGGCTCGGCGTTGAGCCAGCTTTCGATCACCGTGTACAGGCCGACCAGCGCGATGCCGGTGACCACGCGGAGCAGCCCCCAGCCCCATGGGTCGAGCCACAAGGGATGCAGCAGGACGGCCATCGTCGCCAGCGCGGCATGGAAGGCGAAAGCGCGACTGTGGCCCATCCGGCGGATCAGCGGCGGGGCGGTGAACGTGCCGACGAAAAAGCCGGCGAAATAGCCGGACATCACCCAGCCCAGCGCGTTGGCGCTGAAGCCTTCCTGCCCGCCGCGCACGGCCAGCAGGGTGCCGAGCAGGCCGCCGCCGGTAAGCAGCAAAGCCACGCCAAGCAGCAGGGAAGTCAGCCGCAACATGGGTGCGACCTTCGTGGGGAAGGTTGGGCAAACACGTCAACGACCTTAACACAGCGGACCTGACCTCCCTGTTGCAATGGCTTACCATGCGCGGCTCGATACCCCTGCGATGCCAACGCCATGCCGATCTACGCCTTCGCCTGCACCGACTGCGGCCATGCCTTCGACCGTCTGCAGAAAATTGCCGACGCCGACCCCGTCGACTGCCCCCAGTGCGGCAAGTCCACGGTGAAGCGGCAGATCACCGCGCCGTCGTTCCGCCTGGCCGGTGGCGGCTGGTATGAGACCGACTTCGGCAAGAACAAAAAGAACCTCGTCGAGAAGCCTGCCGCGGCGCCGACGAGCAGCGGCGACTGATCACGGCAGGTTTGCGCGGAGTGGCGTGGCTGCGTAGGGTGGAGCGATGAACATGCTTCGACTCATACCCATGATGGGGCTGCTGGCCCTGGCGGGCTGCGATGGAAAATCCCGCGACGTGGTGTCCAACGAGGTGGCTACGGCGCCCGCGGATGCTTTCCTGGCCAGCGTGGCCGCGCACTGCGGCAAGGCCTACGCCGGCGAGATCGTCGAGGATAATCCGGTCGCCACCGGCCCCGACCCGTTCGCCGGCAAGCGCTTGGTGATGCACGTACGCGGCTGCGAGGACACTTCCCGCGAAGTGCGCATTCCGTTTCACGTGGGTGACGACCATTCGCGGACGTGGGTGCTCAGCCGCACCGAGCACGGCCTGCGGCTGAAGCACGACCACCGGCATGAAGACGGCAGCCCCGATGCCATCACCCTGTATGGCGGCGACAGCAAGCCACCGGGTACGGCGGAGCGGCAGCAGTTTCCGGCCGATACCGATTCGGTGGCGATGTTCCGCAAGGCGGACATGCTGGCCTCCACGCACAACACGTGGGCAATGGAAATCAAGCCGGACGAGGAGTTCGTTTACGAGCTCACGCGCCCTGACGGGCGGCGCTTCCGGGTAGTGTTCGACCTGACCCGCCCCGTGGCGCTGCCGCCGGCCCCGTGGGGTGCGGACCGCTCAGCCGCACCCTGAACCCGCGCGCCGTGGTAGCGCCGAGCCATGCTCGGCGGAATGCGTGGACACCCGTGCCGCTGCGCTCGCCGACCATGGGTCGGCGCTACCAGCCTCGGACGCCCGTGCCGCTGCGCTCGCCGACCATGGGTCGGCGCTACCGATCCCGCACGCCCTGGTAGCGCCGAGCCATGCTCGGCGGAATGCGTGGCCGCCCGTGCCGCCTCCGTTGCCGGTGTCTCAGCGCAGGCCGAAGCGGGCGCGGCAGCCGTTGCTGACCCACAGGCTGCCATTGCTGTAGCCCCAGCTCTGGCCCTCGCGACAGGCGCTGCCGGACAGTTGCTGCAGCAGTACCGGCTGGCCGCGGCGGGCTTCCCACGCGCAGGTGCTGCGGCGCTTGTCATTGCTGCTGCAGGTGACACTGTAGTTGGCGTTGCCACTGTTCCAGCCACCGCCCCAGTTGCCGCCGTTGCCTTGCCCGCGCGCTTCCGCGAACTCGGCGCGGCAGCCGCCGTTCACCCATACCGCGCCATCCCGCACGCCCCAGGTGCGCCCTTCCACGCAGGCCGTGCCGGATATCTGGCGGACCAGTCGAGCATTGCGCCAGCCGGCGTTGCAGACGCGCTCGCGGTTGTTCTGGCTCTCGCAGCGGATCGTCCCGCCATTACCGGCGTTGCCGCCGTGACTGCCACCCGGCCGGCCATCATTCCACCCGCCGGAACCGCCTTGGCCGGCGCCTCTCAGTGAGGTGGATATGTCCTGCTTGATGCGCGAAAACGCCCAGCCCGAGCTGACCTGGTCCAGATAGAAGCGCAGTTGGTCGTCCGGAATGCGCCGTCCGTTGGACTGATCCGCATATTCCTGGCTGATCACCCGGATCCGGTCATTGGCCGTGAGCTGGGCGAGGTTTTCCGGCGCGTAGGCACGGGTCCCGACCTGTGCGTGCGCAGCGGGCAGGGCGGTCGAGCCGGCCAAAGCGACGGCCAGACAGGCCAGAGTCCAACGGTTCATGGCGACATCCCCGAGCAGTCGATGGTGCGCGACTATACGAACCGGGTGGATTAAATCCACGTGACCGCGCGGGATTTGCCCCCGGAGGGGGCTGGGCCGCAGAATAACGGGCTTTCCGGCCCCTCCTGGTGCCGGCGTACTCCAGCGGAGCTTCCCCCATGCGTACCCACTTCTGCGGCCTGATCGATGAAACCCTGATCGGCCAGACTGTCACCCTCGCCGGCTGGACCGACGTGGCCCGTAACCAGGGCGGCGTCTGCTTCATCGATCTTCGCGATCATGAGGGCATCGTGCAGGTGACGGTGGAGGTCGACAACGCCGCCGTGTTCGCGGTGGCCGCGTCGCTGGGCTATGAGGACGTGCTGCAGGTGGAGGGCGTCGTGCGTGCCCGCCACGCGGTCAACGACAAGATGCGCACGGGCAAGGTGGAAGTCATCGCCACCGCCATCACCGTGCTCAACAAGGCAGCCCCGCTGCCGTTCCACGCGCATGAAAATCCGGGCGAAGAAACCCGCCTGAAGTACCGCTACCTGGACCTGCGACGCCCGGAGATGCAGCGCATGCAGCGCACCCGCATCAAGCTGGTGCAGGCCCTGCGTCGCCACCTGGATGGCGAAGGCTTCCAGGATATCGAAACCCCGATCCTGACCAAGGCCACCCCCGAGGGCGCCCGCGACTTCCTGGTGCCGGCGCGCATGCACCCGGGTGAGTTCTACGCGTTGCCGCAGAGTCCGCAGCTGTTCAAGCAGATCCTGATGGTGGCCGGCTTTGATCGGTACTACCAGATCGCGCGCTGTTTCCGCGACGAAGCCCTGCGCGCAGATCGCCAGTTGGAGTTCACCCAGCTGGACATGGAGTTCGCTTTCGTGCGCGAGCAGGACGTGCAGGATTTTGTCGAGAACATGATCCGCGGCATCTTCAAGGAAGTGATCGACGTCGAACTGGCGGCGAGCTTCCCGCGCATGACCTGGGCCGAGGCGATGCGTCGTTATGGGTCGGACAAGCCGGACCTGCGCATCGCACTGGAGTTGGTGGACGTGGCCGAGCTGGTCAAGTCCAGTGAGTTCCCGGTGTTCACGGCCGCTGCCCACGATGCCGACGGCCGCGTCGCCGCGCTGCGCATTCCCGGTGGCGCGAGCCTGAGCCGCAAACAGATCGACGAGTATGCCGCGCACGCTGCCAAGTACGGCGCCAAAGGTCTGGCTTACATCAAGATCGCCGACAACGGCGAAGTCAGCTCGCCGATCGCCAAGTTCTTCACTGAAGAAGCCTTCGCCTCGCTGGTCGCCCACGTGGGGGCCGGCAATGGCGATATCGTGTTCTTCGGCGCAGGTGGCTACAACAAGGTGTCCGACTTCATGGGCGCGCTGCGGCTCAAGGCCGGCAAGGAATTCGGCCTGGTCGCCGACAGCTGGGCGCCGCTGTGGGTCACCGATTTCCCGATGTTCGAATGGGACGAGGAGGCGCAGCGTTACGTCGCCCTGCATCACCCCTTCACCGCGCCTGCGGTGGATGACATCGCCGATCTGCGCACGAACGCGAAGACCGCTGTGTCGCGCGGCTACGACATGGTATTGAACGGCAACGAGATCGGCGGCGGTTCGATCCGTATCCATCGCCCCGACATGCAGAGCGCGGTATTCGAACTGCTGGGCATCGACGCGGACGAAGCCCGCGCGAAGTTCGGCTTCCTGCTGGATGCGCTGAACTACGGCGCACCGCCGCATGGCGGCATCGCCTTCGGCATCGACCGCATTGCTGCTTTGATGGCGGGCACCGAATCCATCCGCGATGTCATTCCGTTCCCGAAAACCACCGGTGCGCAGTGCCTGATGACGGATGCACCGTCGCCGATCGCCGATGTGCAGCTGGCAGAAGTGCATATCCAGGTGCGACCGAAGGGCTGACCCGTTTCCTTGGCGTGTCGGCTTCCCGCCGGCACGCTCGCCACCCTGGAGAGCGCCATGACCGCAGGCCACTACGCCATCCGCCGTGCCACTGTCGATGACGCCGCGACCTTGTCGGTGCTGGCAACGCGCACCTTCACGGAAACCTTCGGTCATCTGTATCCGGCACAGCATCTGCAGGTCTTCCTTGACGAGCACTACGTCGTCGAGCGACAGCAGGTGATCCTCGGCCACCCCGACTACGCGGTGTGGTTGCTGGAGCGTGACGGAGTGGCGGTTGGCCATGCCGCGGCAGGACCGTGTGGCCTGCCGCACGCCGAGGTCCAGCCCGGTGACGGGGAACTCAAGCGGCTGTATCTGATCAAGGACGAGCAGAGCTGTGGCTGGGGCAGCCGGCTGCTGGAGACCGCGCTGGCCTGGCTGGAGCGCGACGGCCCGCGTCCGCTGTGGCTGGGCGTGTGGTCGGAAAATTTCGGCGCACAACGCTTCTACGCCCGCTACGGTTTCCACAAAGTGGGCGAATACCTGTTCCCGGTGGGTGAGACCCAGGATCTGGAGTTCATCCTGCGACGGCCGCTGGTCGCTGCCGCCGATCAGCCGGCGACAGCGTAGGCAGGGGCCGGCTCAGCGGGTACGTGGTGCGGCGCTGAACGTTCCGGGCAACGCGGCGGTCTGCGCCGCCGTGCTACGGCTCTGCGTCATCGCCACCAGCAGTTTCAGCTCGTTGCCGCTGAGGATTCCGCTGGACAGGTCGTCCCCCATTCGCGATAGCGACTGCTGCCGATCAGGCCAGGGGCCGTGCACCGGCTCTGCGGCACCCAGATTGAACCTGCGCTGCAACGTCTCGCTGAGCAGGCTGCGCAGCTCGTTGCCACGGTAGGTTTCGCTTTCCTTGTTGCGGTAGCCGGTGGTGTGATGGGTGATCAGCCGGTGGTAGGGAATGACGCCCTGCCAGCAGGCATGGCGGTCTGGCGTGAACATGTCGTGGTGCTCCAGATAGATCACCTGGTGCCCCATCAGCGCGAACGGTTCCAGCGCGCCGCTGCGGATGCCGATTACCGGGCCACCGACGGTGTCCAGCAGCTTGTGCATGAAGTACCACTGGTGTTCACGCGGTGCCAGCACGCGCTCACCGTTCAGTTCGGCCGCCCAGAAACGTCCGACATGTGGATGCAGCTGCGGACGATACGGATGACGGTCGGTGAGCCGATCCTCGCCGCTTTCATCGCGTGCGCGGTTGATGTAGGTATCGGCGATGCAGTACACCGGGGTACCTGCTGCGCCCGGTTTATCTGGGCCCAACGCATCGGCGATCTGCTCGAACATCATCGGTCGGGAGATCGCCTCTGCTTCGCGGGCATTGGCATATTCGCGATCGGCGATCCACAGCGCGGCAGCACCGGGCTGGATGCCCTGTTCGGCAATTACCGTGTCGACGAGCGCGTCGATGCGCGTGCGTTCGGCCGGATCGACCAGTGCGATGAGCTTGTTGCGGACATCGATGCAACGATCCTCGGGCGACATGTCCGTTTCGCGGAAGCGGCGCGCGATCAGCTCGGTGGTGGCGGATATGTGGAACACGTGCGTGCCCTGGTGCTCGGCATCGCCTGCCAATGGCGAGGCCGCACCCTCCACGTGCCTGAAGTCCGCGCGCGTCGCGCTGTCGTCCAGCGACTCACGCGCGTCCTTCAGGCTTTTGCCGGTGTGTTCGTACAGCGACACCCGATCGGCCGCGTCCGCCTGCCCACTGGCGGTGAGAGCGGTGCGGATGACCTCGAAAGCCTCGCGGGCATGGGCCTGCTCGGCCTGGTTGCCGCGGCTGTAGGCGATGGATACGTTGAGCTTTGGATTGATCAACATGGCAAGGATCAGCGAGTAGCGGTCGCCGGTGGCATAGCCGGGCAGGAAGGTGTGGATGCTTGAATCCGGGGCTTCCAGGGCTGCGCTGAAATCCACGTCGCGGGGATGCAGGTAGGGAACGCCCTGGCCCGTGACGGCATCGATCCGATAGCCCTGCCGCAACTTCACATCTTCCAGAGGTACCTGCAGGTCCAGCCGCTGCGCCTGCTCGTGGACCTGCGCCAGCGCGGTGCGGCCGATTTCCTGGCGCACGCTCTGGCTGTCATGCGAATGGTGCTGGTAGGCCTTGAGGTAAAGGTCGCGGGTGGCCTTGTCGGTGGGGTTGGCTGCGGTGAAGAAGGCAGCTGGATGGATCCGCTGCTCCGCGGCAGGGACTTCGACGCTGCCGCCGAGCATCGTCACGCACGCCCAGCCGGCGACGAACTTTCGCGAGTCACGGCCCACGTCGAACTCGGCCGCAGCGCGTGACTGGCTGAGCGCCGGTGCCGAGGGCCCGGCCGCACTGAACAACTGAGAGGCGTGTTCGCAGATGGGAGAGCCTGCGCCACGTGATGGTTCAGCAGGAAGCAGACAGGGGGAGGTCTGGGGAACGCTCAATGTCAGCATGGAGGAGTCCGGAAGTTCAGAGGGAGTGGAGCAGTTGCTGGCGTACGACCTGCAGGCGCTGCAATGCGCCGGGCAGGTCGTCCAGCGCAGGAGAGTTGCTGGCATGGGCCTGTACCAGGCGCAGGACACCGGTCCGTGGATCGAGCGCGATGGATGCGCCGTCCATTACCTGTGGCTGGTGATGGTGGGCCAGCAATGCCCGTAGCTGGTCGGCATCGCAGTGCAAGCCATCATCGGCAAGTTGGCAGTGGATCAGCAGCTGCTCGGCCGAGCACTCCAGGTGCCATTCCACCCCGACGGCGTCGAGCAGCGTGTAGGCTGCGGCGGAAATGTCCAATGGCAAGGGAAGGTGCTGCGCGGCGCGCTGAAGGATCGGCAGTGCCCAGGCTGGCAGAGATGCAGTCATCGACGTGTTCGGGTGCAGGGAGGGAGGCATAGCCTGCACGGTGCGTGTGCCCGTTACGTTGAGGCACGCCTTAATACGGGAAAGTCAATCGAACTTGGCGTTGTCGTAGGCAATTTCACTGCGCATATCGCTCGTATCCGTGGTGAAATCAACGGCCCCGATGATTCTCCAGTACGCGTTCTTTCAAGCGCTCGCTTTCCGCAACGATCGTTGGCGTCGAAAGCGACATCAACGCAGCAGATGCAGACCGGACACCATGCCTCCTTCGCCTTCCTCCCTGCTGGTCCCGCCGGCACCGATTCCTCGTCCCGACCTGCTCTGCGTTTCCGCCACGTCGTCGCGGGGCACAATGAAAAGAATCCGCGTGCACAACGCCAGCCTGCCTCCTGCAGCAGCACGCGCGGCGGAGCACTGGCATGCTGTGGTGAAAGGGCGTCAACTGCGCCGCTCGATTCATGTCACCACGCTGGCGCCGGGGATGGTTGCCGTCCACCTGCAGGCATCGCCGGCGTTGCTCCAGCGCATGGGCCTGCAGCACGCCACGACGGCCGCGCTTGCAGAAGACCCTCCTGACGCAGTGACCAAGCGGCTTGCGTGGATGAGCCTGGATCCCCGTCGTTTCAGTGGCCACGTGGTGCAGGGCGATGCGCTGTTGGACCCCTGCGTGCGTCCCGCGGGCGAGGCGGCGGCAAGGCCGTGCGCGCGGATCAATGGCGGGTACTTCAACTTCCGCCAGCGCGCCTGCGTCGACCGCCCCGAGCATCTGTCCATCGGGCCATTGCGGACGCAGGGCGGAACGCCGCAGCCCACCCTGCCGCTGCCACCGGCCTTTGCCGATGACTATCACGAACTGGGATTCGCGGACGGCTCCTCGCTGGCCTGCGCGCCGCTGCTGGCTGAGCAGGGGGCGCCGGTGTTCGCGGCCAAGGCCAGCGGTAGTCCGCTGTACCAGCTGCCGCGGGATTTCGCCTTCGAGCGGGGCGACCAGGTCGCTCCCGGCGTGCTGTGGCATGCGCATGATGCCAACCCGCGGGCAGCGGTCAGCCTGCCCACCACCGCGGACAGCGGATGTATCCGCCTGGTGGCAGCCCCGATGACCGATCGCGGCTGTGCCGACTCCGGCTGGACCCTGGCGGAATTTTCCGGCGCGCTGGCCCGCCTGGATCGTCTGGGTGGGCAGCACGGACCGCCGAATATCTCGCTCAACCTGGACGGTGGCGAGTCCGTGGCCCTGTTGGCCTGGACCGAAGGGCGACCGGTTCTGGATATCCGGCAGACAGCCCAACCGCGGCAGGTCGGCAACCTGATTGAATTCCGGGCAGCGGCCTGCCTGCGGTCGCCGGAAATGGTCAGATGCGTCAAACTTGGCGGATGAAGCAATCGGTTCTCCTTCTGCATGGCATCTGGAACGCCCGCGCCTGGGTCGGGCCGTTGGCATGGCGGCTGCGCGCGCGCGGCTTCAACGTGGAGACCTTCGGCTACTCCAGCGTGCTGGGAGGGCCGGACATCGCCGTGCCGCAGTTGCTGCAACGCTTGCAGGACAGCGGGCCGGTGTCGCTGGTCGGCCATAGCCTGGGCGGGTTGGTGGCGCTGGAGGCGCTGCGCCGGAATCCCACGCTGCAGGTGCAGCGGGTGGTCTGCCTCGGCTCGCCCCTGCGTGGCAGTGGCACTGCCCGTACGCTGGCCGAGCACGGCTGGGCAGCGGCATTGGGTCGCAGCAGCGAGCTGTTGCTGGACGGCCTGCCCGACTGGCAGGGTGAGGCCAAGGTCGGACTGATCGCCGGCTGTGTACCCCATGGCCTCGGCAGTCTGCTCGGGGTGTTCGACGGGGATTCCGATGGCACCGTGGGGCTGGATGAGACGCGTCTGCCGGGATTGGCCGATCATTGCGTCGTCCGCTGCAGCCACAGTGGCCTGGTCTTCTCGCTGGATGCCGCCCGGCAGACCGCCCAGTTCCTCCGCCACGGGCATTTCCATCCGGGCCGCGACGCCGCGGCAGCCTGAGGACCGCCGGGCCGGGATGGGGGTTCCTGCTGATCCCTTTGCCCGTTCGACACGGTGCAGCCACGGGATCAGGTAGAATCCGCGCCCTGTTCCTGACGCTGCGAAACGGAAGCCCCCATGGGTAGAGGTCCCTCGATTGAAGGCCGCAAGAACGCGTCTGACGCGAAACGCGGCAAGATTTTCACCAAGATCATCCGCGAGATCGGCGTTGCCGCGCGTGGTGGCGGAGGCGACCCCAACAACAACCCGCGGCTGCGCGTGGCGATGGACAAGGCGCTGTCGTCGAACATGTCCAAGGACGTGATCGAACGGGCGATCAAGAAGGCCACCGGCGAGCTGGAAGGCGTCGAGTACGAAGAAATCCGCTACGAAGGCTATGCGCCCGGTGGCGTGGCCGTGATCGTCGACTGCCTGACCGACAACAAGGTGCGCACTGTCGCCGACGTCCGCCATGCCTTCAGCAAGTGCGGTGGCAACATGGGCACCGAAGGGTCGGTTGCCTTCATGTTCAAGCGCTTGGGCGTGCTTCACTTCGCTTCCGGTGCCGACGAAGACACCATCACGGAGGCGGCCATCGAGGCCGGTGCGGACGACATCATCGTCTACCCGGAAGACGGCGCCATCGACGTCGTAACCGCCGCAGACAGCTACCATGCCGTGAAGGATGCGCTGGAATCGGGCGGCTTGAATCCCGATCATGCCGAGATCACCTTCCGCGCGGACAACGATATTGCCGTGGAGGGCGATACCGCCCTGCAGGTGAAAAAGCTGCTGGACATGCTGGAAGACCTCGATGACGTGCAGGATGTCTACTCCAACGCCGATCTCGGCGTGCACGCCTAGACCTGAGACCCCATGACCCGCATCCTCGGCATCGACCCCGGTTCGCAACGTACCGGGGTCGGCATCATCGACGTCGATGCGGCTGGCCGCGTTACCCATGTCCACCATCAGCCGCTGGTGCTGCTGGGCGCTGACGATTTCCCGCAGCGCATGAAGATCCTGGTGCTCGGCCTTGCCGAGCTGATCATCGAGTACCAACCGCAGGAAGTGGCCATCGAAAAGGTGTTCATGGCGCGCAACCCGGACTCCGCCCTGAAGCTGGGCCAGGCGCGCGGCGCCGCCATTTCAGCGGTGGTGATCCGTGACCTGCCGGTGAGCGAGTACGCGGCCAGCGAGATCAAGCTGGCCGTCGTAGGGCGGGGTGGGGCGGAAAAACAACAGGTCCAACACATGGTCGGGCTCATGCTCGGCCTGAAGACGAAGCTGCAGGCCGACGCCGCTGATGCGTTGGCCGTGGCCATCACCCATGCCCATGTACGGGCGACGGCCAACCGCCTGGGGCTCAGTGCCCGCCAGGCGTGGGGCCGGAAATGAGGAGCAACGCTGCATGATCGGTCGCCTGCGTGGAATCGTGGCTTACAAGGCACCGCCGTGGCTGGTGGTGGACGTCAACGGGGTCGGCTATGAGCTGGAGGCCCCGATGAGCACGTTCTATGACCTGCCCGACATCGGCCGTGAGGTGATCCTGTACACGCACTACGCGCAGAAGGAGGACAGCGTGTCGCTGTACGGCTTCCTGCGCGAGGGCGAGCGCCGCCTGTTCCGCGATGTGCAGAAGGTCAGCGGCATCGGTGCGAAGATCGCGCTGGCCGTGCTGTCGGCCGTGACCGTGGAAGAGTTCGTGCGCATGGTCCAGTCCGGTGACATCACCGCGCTGACCCGCATCCCGGGCATCGGCAAGAAGACCGCCGAGCGCATGGTGCTCGAGCTGCGCGACCGCGCTGCCCAGTTGGGCGCCGGTGGCGCATTGCCGTCCAGCAGCGGCCCCGCCGCGGCCGATCCGGTGTCCGAAGCCACCGTGGCGCTCCAGCAGTTGGGCTACAAGCCCGCTGAAGCGGCACGGATGGCGCGCGATGCGCATGCCGACGGCGACGATGTGGCCCAGGTCATCCGCAAGGCGCTGCAGTCGGCGCTACGCTGAGCTGAGCAGTCTTACTCCCCTTCGTTACCTCCACCGAGCCCTTCCATGTCCAGCCCTTCCAACGCGCCTGATGGCACTCATGGCCATGCTCCCACCGGGAGCAGCATGGCCCTGGTCATCGGCGCCATCGGTGTGGTGTTCGGTGACATCGGCACCAGCCCGCTGTACACGCTGAAAGAGGCGTTCTCCGGGCATTACGGGCTGACCAGCGATCACGACACCGTGCTGGGCGTGCTGTCGCTGGCGTTCTGGGCGCTGATCCTGGTGGTGACGCTGAAGTACGTCACCATCATCATGCGCGCCGACAATGACGGCGAAGGCGGGATCATGGCCCTGATGGCGCTGACCCAGCGCACGTTGCGCAAGGGGTCGCGTTCGGCTTACGTGGTCGGCATCCTGGGCATCTTCGGTGCATCGCTGTTCTTCGGCGATGGCGTGATCACGCCGGCCATCTCGGTGCTGGGTGCAGTGGAAGGCCTGGAAATCGCGGCCCCCGGCCTGCACAAGTTCATCCTGCCGATCACCATCGTGGTGCTGTTGGCGGTGTTCGCCGCGCAGCGCTTCGGCACGGAAAAGATCGGCAAGGCATTCGGCCCGATCACCACCGTCTGGTTCCTGTCGTTGGCGGCGATCGGCCTGTACAACATCGTCGATGCGCCGGAAGTGCTGAAGGCCTTCAATCCGTGGTGGGCGATCCGCTTCTTCATGGACCACGGCTGGCACGGGGTGTTCATCCTCGGCGCCGTCGTGCTGGCGGTCACCGGTGGCGAGGCGCTGTATGCGGACATGGGCCACTTCGGCGCCAAGCCGATCCGCCACGCGTGGTACTTCTTCGTGCTGCCGTGCCTGGTGCTGAACTACCTGGGACAGGGCGCGCTGGTGCTCGAGCACCCGGAAGCGGTGAAGAACCCGTTCTTCGAAGCGGTGCCGGACTGGGCGCTGTACCCGATGATCATTCTCGCCACGATGGCGGCGGTGATTGCGTCGCAATCGGTCATCACCGGTGCGTTCTCGGTGTCCCGGCAGGCCATGCAGCTGGGTTACATCCCGCGCATGCGGATCAAGCACACCTCGCACGACACCATCGGCCAGATCTACATTCCCGGCATCAACTGGGGCCTGGCGGTGATGGTCATCGGCCTGGTGCTCGCGTTCCAGAGTTCGTCGAATCTGGCGGTGGCCTACGGCATTTCGGTATCGGGCACGATGCTGATCGACACCCTGCTGCTGGCCTTGGTCGCGCGCAGCCTGTGGCCGAAGTCGCGGCACTGGATCGTCGCGCTGTGCGTGGTGTTCTTCATCATCGATCTGGGCTTCGTGATCGCCAACGGTGCCAAGCTGATGCAGGGTGCCTGGTTCCCGGTGGTACTCGGCATCCTGCTGTTCACCCTGATGCGCACCTGGCGTCGGGGGCGTGAGCTGCTGCGTGACGAGATCCGCAAGGACGGCATCCGCCTGGATACCTTCCTGCCGGGGCTGATGCTGGCGCCGCCGGTACGGGTGCCGGGCACGGCAGTCTTCCTCACCGCCGATCCGACGGTGGCCCCGCATGCGCTGATGCACAACCTGAAGCACAACAAGGTGCTGCACGAACGCAACGTGTTCCTGCACGTGGTCACCCTGCCGGTGCCCTACGCGGCGGAGGGCCAGCGGCTGAAGATCGAGTCGGTGGGGGATGATTTCCATCGGGTCTACGTGAAGTTCGGCTTCATGGAGACGCCTGACGTGCCGCTGGCGCTGATGCGCTCGTGCGACCACGGGGGCATCTACTTCGATCCGATGGACACCACGTTCTTCGCCAGCCGCGAAACGATCGTGGCGACGGCCAACCGCGGCATGCCGATCTGGCGCGACAAGCTGTTCGCGCTGATGCATCGCAATGCGGCGCCGGCGACCGGCTTCTTCCGTATTCCCGGCAACCGGCTGGTCGAACTGGGCGCGCAGGTCGAGATCTAGTTTTCTTCCGCTGCGCTCGACTTCGAAGCGGGAGCAACGGCAACGGCAACGGCAGAAGCAACGGCAACGGCAGAAGCAAAGGCAAAAGCCGCACGGCCGCATGTCGGCGGGGCGGGGTGGGTTGGCGGGGGACGGCAAAAACTGCGTCCTGCGTGCCTCGTTTCGTGCCATCCATGGCACTCAACGCCCNGCTACCGCTTTTCTTCTTTTTTTTTACGCGGCTGGCGGCCACGGAATGTGTCAGGGGGCCGGGCGGTGGGGCTGGGCGGGGGCGTTGAGCGCCATGGATGGCGCGAAACGAGCGCTACATGGACGTACTTGTGCGCGTCCCCCGACCAGCCCCACCGCCCGGATCCCAGCTGCAGCTTGAAAGCAGCCAGCCGCGAGGGGGTCTCACCCGTTCGACGGCCGCCAATCGCACGGGACGCGATCGATTTGCCGCATAATCACCGGATGACCGAGCACCGCATCATCGGCGCCGACGCCACCCGCGAGGATGACGCCGTCGACGCCAGCATCCGCCCCAAACGCATGGCCGACTACCTCGGCCAGGTGCCGGTGCGCGAGCAGATGGACATCTACATCCAGGCCGCCAAGGCGCGCGGTGACGCGCTGGACCACGTGTTGATCTTCGGCCCGCCCGGGCTGGGCAAGACCACGCTCAGCCATGTCATCGCCAACGAACTGGGCGTTGCCCTGCGCGTGACGTCCGGGCCGGTGATCGAAAAGGCCGGTGACCTGGCCGCGCTGCTGACCAACCTGCAGCCGCACGATGTGCTGTTCATCGATGAGATCCATCGCCTGTCGCCGGTCATCGAGGAAGTGCTGTATCCGGCGATGGAAGATTTCCAGATCGACATCATGATCGGCGAAGGCCCGGCGGCCCGCTCGATCAAGCTCGACCTGCCCCCGTTTACGCTGATCGGCGCCACCACCCGCGCCGGTCTGCTCACCGCCCCGCTGCGTGATCGCTTCGGCATCATCCAGCGTCTGGAGTTCTATACCGCCGAAGAACTGACGCGCATCGTGCGCCGCTCGGCAAAGATCCTCGGCATCGACTGCACGGCAGACGGGGCAGGGGAGATCGCACGGCGGTCGCGGGGTACCCCGCGTATCGCCAACCGGTTGCTGCGCCGCGTGCGCGACTACGCTCAGGTCAAAGCCAACGGGCACATCGATGAGGATGTGGCCAAGGCCGCGATGGTGATGCTGAAAGTCGATCCGGAAGGCTTTGACGAGCTGGATCGCCGTTTCCTGCGCACCCTGGTGGACTACTTCGAAGGCGGCCCGGTCGGCGTGGAGTCGATGGCGGCGGCGCTGTCCGAAGAGCGGGGGACATTGGAGGATGTGGTGGAACCGTATCTGATCCAGCAGGGCTTCCTGGTGCGGACCGCCCGTGGCCGGATGGCCACGCACCGCGCGTATCGCCACCTTGGGCTCAAGCCGAAGGTCGCCCCCGTGGATCTTTTCAGCGAGCCATCCGACAATGAGTGAGGCGCGGTTCAGTTGGCCGACACGCATTTACTGGGAAGATACCGACGCAGGTGGCGTGGTCTACCACGCGCGGTACGTGGCCTTCATGGAACGGGCGCGTACGGAATGGATGCGGGCGCTGGGCTTCGGCCAGGAGCGCATGCGCAGCGAGCACGGCATGGTGTTTGCGGTCCGCTCCATGGAGATGGATTTCATCAAGCCGGCAAGGCTGGACGATGCACTGGCGGTCACCGCGACGCTGGTGCAGTGCAAGCGTGCCAGCCTGGTCTTCGCCCAGCAGGTGCTGCGCGACGGTCAGTTGCTGCTGGACGCGAAGGTGAGGATTGCCGCACTGGATGCGCAGACCTTCCGCCCGCGCGGCATGGACGACGCGCTGCTGTTGGCGCTGAAACCACATCAACACCCTGATACTCCGAACAATCCTGATTTGCAGACTGAGGAACAACGATGATCGCAATGCTTCTGGGCCTGCAGGCCACGGTGGTCGAGGCGCTGCCGGAGGACGTCACCAGCGCCGCCGCCGAAACCGCCGCACAGGCCTCGCGCAGCGGCATCAATTACTGGGAGCTGATGACCAAAGCCAGCATCCCGGTGATTCTCATCGTGCTGCTGCTGCTGGCCGGCTCCTTCATCAGCTGGGTCATCATCTTCCGCAAGGCCCGTGTGTTCTCGCAGGCGACCCGCGAGGCCGACGAGTTCGAGAACCGGTTCTGGTCGGGCGCCGACCTGGGCAAGCTGTATTCCTCGGCCACCGACCGCAACCGCAGCGTGGCGGGCCTGGAGGCGATCTTCGAGGCAGGTTTCCGCGAGTACAACCGTCTGCGTGACCGTCGCGGACTGGACGGGCGTGCGTTGCTGGAAGGCGCACAGCGCGCCATGCGCACCACCTACACCCGCGAAGTGGACCGGCTGGAACGTAATCTGGAGCTGCTCGCCAACATCGGCTCCACCGCCCCCTACGTGGGCCTGGTCGGGACCGTGTTCGGCATCATGGTCACCATGCACGACATGGTCAACAGCGGCGAGCAGGCCGGCATCGCATCCGTCGCACCGGGCATCTCCGAAGCCCTGTTCGCCACGGCCATCGGTCTGTTCGTGGCCATTCCAGCCGTCTGGGCCTACAACCGCTTCACCACCCGCGTCGAGCGCATGGCGGTCCGGTTTGAAACGTTCGCCGATGAGTTCAGCTCCATCCTGCAGCGCCAGACCGGCGTAGACGACTGAACCCACCGAGGAGCCCGCCATGAGTGCTATCGGTCGCCGCAAGCGTCGCAAGCTCAAATCTGAAATCAACGTCGTGCCGTACATCGACGTCATGCTGGTGTTGTTGATCATCTTCATGGTCACCGCGCCGCTGCTGACGCTGAGCTACGACGTCGACCTGCCGCGTTCCAATGCCAAGGCACTGGACAGCAAGCAGAATCCGATCATCGTGGCCGTCCGCCAGGATGGCCAGCTCAGCCTGAAGCTGCCTGATGACAAGGAGCCCAAGGCCATGGGCGCCGAGGAGCTGCAGGCGCGGCTGGGCGGCATCGTGGCGCAGGACAAGGACGTACGCGTCATCCTGGCAGCGGACCGTGCCGTCGCCTACCAGAAGGTGATGGATGCCATGGACGCGTTGAAGCGCGCGAAAGTAGAAAAGCTCAGCCTGGCCAGCGATGCACAGTGACGCCCTGCCACCGCCGCGCAAGGAAGAGAGCGACTGGGGTTGGCCGGTTGGCTTGGCCCTGCTCATCCATCTGCTGCTCGCACTGATCTTCATCGTGGCCTGGCTGTGGTCGCCCGAGCGCTCCACCGATGCGGCAGCCGGCGATCCCGGCGTGCAGGCCGAGATGGCATCGGCCGCTGAAATGTCCGAGGCGCGTCAGGCGCTGCGCCAGTCCGAACGGCTGGAGACGCTGCCGGAGCCGATTCCCGAACCCATCGCCGAGCCCGAGCCGGTGCCGGAAGACACCGTACCGCCGCCGCAGCCGTTGCCCGAACCGCGCCCGATGGACGCGCCGACGCAGCAGCAGGCCCAAGCGCAGGAGCGCGTCGCGCAGCCGGACAAGGTCGACCAGGATGCGGTCAGCGCGTTGGCCATTTCGCAGGAAAAGGCCAAGCAGGAGCAGGAGGCCAAGCGTCGTCAGGAGCAGATCGATCTGACCGAGCGCAAGCGCCAGGAAGAGGCCGAGCAGCGCGCCCGACTGGCCAAGCAGCAGGAAGCTGACCGGCAGAAGAAGATTGCCGAGGATGAGCGCAAAGCCAACGAGACCAAGGCAGAGGCGGAGAAGCAGAAGAAGATCGCCGACCTGCGTTCACGCCGCGAGCAGGCCGAGAAGGAAGCGAAGCTGGCTGAGCAGCGGCTGCGCCAGGTCGCTGCCGCGAGGAATGCAGCGGCGGCCAGCTCGAGCGCCAGCGCCAATTCCACTGCGCAGCCGGCAGGTGGCGCGGGCGGAACCAGTGACGATCTGACCGCCAAGTACGCCGCGGCGATCCAGGCCAAGGTGCAGGATGCCTGGATCCGTCCGGAGAACATCGCCAGCGGCCAGCGTTGCCAGATCGTCATCACCCAGCTGCGTGGCGGCCGGGTGCTGTCGGCCAAGGTCGGCGCGAACTGTCCGTACGATGAGGCCGGCAAGCGCTCGATCGAGGCGGCGGTACTCAACGCGCAGCCGCTGCCCTATGCCGGCTTCGAGCAGGTGTTCAACCGCGAGCTGATCCTCAACTTCCGCCCGGATTGAGTGCCCCGGTAGTGACGGTCGCTGGCCGTCACAGGCTGCGGCCCAGCCTGTTGACGGCCAGCGGCCGTCATTGCCGGTGAGCAGCGACCTTGCTTTCACATGGGTCTGGTTCATGATTGCGAAACCATTCACCTCCATCCTGCTATCCCTCGCTGTGGTTCTTCGACTGAGCATTCCATGAAAAAGATGCCCCGCTGGTTCGTCGCGTTCGCGGCTTTGTTGCTTCCCTTCGCCGCGCTTGCGCAGCAGAAGGGCCTTGAGATCGATATCGTGGGCGGTAGTGCCTCTGCCACGCCGGTCACCGTGGTGCCGATGCCCTACGAGGGGTCGGCCGCTGCGCCGCAGACGGATGTAGCGTCCGTCATCCGTGCCGACCTGGACCGGTCCGGCCAGTTCCGCACCCTGCCCGAAGCCCAGATCGTCGAGAAGCCCACCCGCGGCGCGGACATCCAGTTCCCGACGTGGCGCGCGCTGAAGCAGAACTACATCGTGGTCGGCCGCGTGCAGGATGCCGGTGCCGGCGCCTACCGCGTCGAATACGAACTGTATGACGTGCCGAAGGGTGAGCGTCTGCTCGGCTTGGCAATGACCGCCCGCGGCAACGCGATGCGCGATGTGGCTCATCAGATGGCCGATGCCATCTACGAGAAGATCACCGGTGTACGCGGTGCCTTCTGGACCCGCATCGCCTATGTCACCGCCAGCGGTCGCGGCGATGCCATGCGCTATGCGCTGATGGTGGCCGACTCGGATGGCTACAACCCGCAGACGATCGTGCGCTCTGCCGAGCCGCTGCTCTCGCCGTCGTGGAGCCCGGATGGCGGCAAGCTGGCCTACGTGAGCTTCGAGCGTGGCAATTCGGCGATCTACATCCAGAACATCGCCACCGGCGCGCGTGAGCTGGTCACCAGCTTCCGCGGCATCAACAGCGCCCCCGCGTTCTCGCCGGATGGCCGCAAGCTGGCCCTGACGCTTTCGCGCTCGGGCAACCCGGAGGTCTACGCGATGGACCTGGGCAGCAAGCAGTTGACCCAGCTGACCAACCACCTGGCCATCGATACCGAGCCGACCTGGTCGCCGGATGGCAGCGCGGTGTACTTCACCTCCGATCGCGGTGGTCGTCCGCAGGTCTATAAGGTCTCCGCCAGTGGTGGCAGCGCAGAGCGCGTGACTTTCCAGGGCAACTACAACGCCAAGCCGTCGGTCTCCTACGATGGCAAGAAGATCGCCGTGGCGCAGGGCTCGGGGAACAGCTACAAGGTCGCGATGATGGACAGCTCGCTGGGCTCGCCGCGCTGGAGCACGCTCTCCACCGGCTCGCTCGATGAGTCGCCCAGCTTCGCGCCGAATGCCAGCATGGTGCTGTATGCCGCACGCGAGGGTGGTCGCGGTGTGCTGTATGCGGTGTCAGCCGATGCGCGCGTCCGCCAGCGCCTGGTGCTCGCCGATGGTGATGTTCGTGAGCCGGCATGGTCGCCTTACCGTACCAAGCGCTAAAAGAGTGTTAATATTTTCCTAGATTTACCCCATTCACCGGCTTAGGAGCCTCAAAGGTATCGCCATGAACAAGACCACCAACGTTCTGCTTGTTTCCCTGTTGTCCGTGGCCGTCCTGGCCGGTTGCTCGAAGAAAGTGAAGGAAGTCCCGGCCGAAACGACCGCACCGGCGACCACCACGCAGCCGTCGGGTCCGTCGACCTCCGGCCTGTACGGCCCGGGCGACCTGGACACCGACGCTTGCCTGCGCCAGCGCGTTGTCTACTTCGACCTGGACCAGGATTCGGTCAAGCCGGAGTTCCAGGCCATCATGGCGTGCCATGCGAAGTACCTGCGTGACCGCCCGTCCTCGCGCATCACCCTGCAGGGCCACACCGATGAGCGCGGTTCGCGCGCTTACAACCAGGCACTGGGCGAGCGTCGTGGTAACGGCGTGAACTCGGCTCTGGCTGCCAACGGCGGTTCGGCTTCGCAGCTGACCGTGGTGTCCTACGGTGAAGAGCGTCCGGTCTGCACCGATTCGGCCGAGTCCTGCTATTCGCAGAACCGTCGCGTCGAAATCGTCTACACCGCGCAGTAATACATGCGCATCGGCATCAATCTGATGCTGGTCGTGGCGGCAGCCTTCATGGCTGCCGCTCCGGCGTACGCGCAGCGGCAGAGCCTCGCCGACCGCGTTGGCACCATCGAGCAGCAGCTGTACAACAACAGTGCCAACCAGGACCTGTTGAACCAGATCACCGAGCTCCGCCAGCAGGTCCGGCAGATGCAGGGTACGATCGAACAGCTGCAGCACGACAGCGCACAGCTCAAGCAGGGTAACCAGGACGCTTTCCTGGATCTGGACGAACGCCTGAACCGCCTCGAAGGTGGTGCAGCGCCGGTCGTCCCCACGGCACCCGGCAGCAATGCACCGCTTCCGCCGGTTCCGGCTGTACAGCCACCCGCAGCGGCCACTTCCGAGCGGCCGCCTTCGGTACACGGTGATGCCGGCAGCCTGGCCGTCAGCGGTGATGAGCGCACGACGTACAACGTGGCCTTCGACGCACTGAAGGCGGGCAAGTATGACGACTCCGCGCAGCTGTTCCTCAGCTTCCTGGAGCTGTATCCCAACGGGGTATATGCCCCCAACGCGCTGTACTGGTTGGGCGAAAGCTATTACGCCACACGTAACTACCCGATGGCCGAGAGCCGGTTCCGTGAACTGATCTCGCGTTATCCCACGCACGACAAGGCATCCGGTGGCTTGCTGAAAGTTGGTCTTTCCCAGTTTGGCGCAGGCCAGGTGGAACAGGCCGAGCAGACCCTGGAAGGTGTCGTATCGCAGTACCCGGGCTCGGACGCCGCGCGCACCGCGCAGGATCGCCTGCAATCCATCCGGCTGGGCCAGCAGATCCGCTGATCGTGCCGCAGGATGCTTCACCAGTAGAGCCGGGCCATGCCCGGCTGCTCTCGTTTAAGAACACCAAGAAATCCGAATGCTCATTACGCCCGCCAACGCCGTCGCCACCCCCAGTGACATCGTTCAATCGCCCCTGTCGCGACTGAAGATCACCGAGATATTCACTTCGTTGCAGGGCGAAGCGGATACCGCTGGCTGGCCGACCGTGTTCGTGCGGCTGACCGGCTGCCCGCTGCGCTGCCAGTACTGCGATACCGCGTACGCCTTCCACGGTGGCACCTGGTGGGATATCGACGACATCGTCGCCGAGGTGCTCGCGCAGGGCGTGCGGCATGTCTGCGTGACCGGCGGCGAGCCGCTGGCGCAGAAGCGCTGCCTGATCCTGCTGCAGAAGCTGTGCGACGCCGGCATGGACGTGTCACTGGAAACATCGGGCGCGCTGGATGTGTCCGAGGTGGATCCGCGGGTGTCGCGCGTGGTCGACCTGAAGACGCCCGGTTCGGCCGAGATGGCCCGCAACAAGCTGGAAAACCTGCCGCTGCTGACGGCCCGTGACCAGGTGAAGTTTGTCATCTGCAGCCGCGAGGACTACGACTGGGCGAAGGCCATGGTCGTGGAGCATCAGCTGGCCGAACGCACCATGGTGCTGTTCTCGCCCAGCAAAGGAGAGATCACCGCACGTGACCTGGCCGACTGGATCGTGGCTGACCGCCTGCCGGTGCGCTTCCAGATGCAGCTGCACAAGATTCTGTGGAATGACGAGCCGGGCAGGTAACCGGCCACGTCGCCCTGCAACACCCCGGCGCGGGACAGCGTGCTGGCTCTTTCCCCCAACCGGATGATTCACCCATGAAGAAGGCAGTAGTGCTTCTCTCCGGCGGCATGGACTCAGCCGCCGTCATCGCGCTCGCCCAGGAGCAGGGCTTCGCCGTGCACGCCCTCAGCGTGCGCTATGGCCAACGCCACACCTCCGAGCTGGATGCCGCCGTGCGCGTGGCTGCGGCCCAGGGCGTCATCGTGCACAAGACCGTGGATGTCGACCTGCGCAGCATCGGCGGTTCGGCGCTGACCGCCGACATCGACGTGCCCGAAGCGGGCGGCGAGGGCATCCCGGTCACCTACGTGCCGGCACGCAACACCATCATGCTGTCCCTCGCGCTGGGCTGGGCGGAAGTGCTCGGCGCCAATGACATTTTCTGCGGCGTCAACGCGGTCGATTACTCGGGCTACCCCGATTGCCGCCCCGAGTTCATCGCCGCATTCCAGGCGCTGGCCAACCTGGCCACCAAGGCCGGCGTGGAAGGCGCAGGGATCACCGTGCATGCGCCGCTGCAGTTCATGAGCAAGGCGCAGATCGTCAGCGAAGGCGTGCGCCTGGGCGTGGACTTCGGGCTGACGGTGTCGTGCTACAACGCAGATGCCAGCGGCGCGGCGTGCGGTCACTGCGATGCCTGCCGCCTGCGCGCGCAGGGCTTCACCGATGCCGGTGTGGTCGACCCGACGCACTACGCCTGACGCTGCAGCACAGGGTGAGTGGCGGGGGTCGGGCTTTACGCGTTTACCCCCTTCACCCGGCCGCCTAAATCAGGGTAGAATGCACGCCCTCCGCTGCGAAGCGGGGGCAGCAATGGGCCGTTAGCTCAGTTGGTAGAGCAGAAGACTTTTAATCTTTTGGTCGATGGTTCGAATCCATCACGGCCCACCATTGCAGGCTTCACCATCAAAGCGCCCAAGTGGCGCTTTTTTGTTGCCTACAGGTGATCGAAATCGAAGCCCGACTGCTCAGGCATCCCCGACGAATCGGGCCTGCCGCGCGGCGCCAGATAGTTGATGACCGACCACAGCGCGTAGACCAGCGTCGCTGCGCCCAGCGTCCGCGCTGCCATCCGTCGCGTTCGCTGCACGACCTCCACACGTTCGTCCCGGCGGTTCGGCGGCAGCTCACGGTTCTGCACCATCAGCACCACCACCGGGTCGTGCAGTTCCATCACCGGCTTTCCGCTCGGAAGCTGCAGCACGATAGAAGGCCGTCGCATCGCGGGTCCGCTATCGGGGTGATGCGCACCGGGTGTGGCCTCCACGTTGCTTCTCTCGTTGGAAGAGAACACACGTTGGCAGGAGTCGGGTTGGGCGCGCTACCGGAAACCGCGCACCACGCTGAGGATTCGCAGTACTCGCTACTGCAACAAAGAGGGCTTCATGGCAGGTGCGGCGTCTCATTCAGAGCTGACATTGCAGGCGAGTATGGTCAAGACTGGTTCGGGAGGACAGCACACAGATGGCGAAGCATGAACGACAGGACATGGCTGAAATACGGTGGTTGAGTTTCAGGTTGCGCAATGGGCAGTCGATCGCACCCGCGAAGCTGCGCGCAGGTTGGGCGGCCGCTGCCGCTGTACCGGGGATCTCGGTCCGCCGTGAAGATATCGAAAGTGGCACCATCGTCTACGCGCTCTATGGGCCGAGCAGCCTCAATGCGCCACAGGTGGCCGAGATGCGCATGCGCCAGTTCCTCATGGACGAAGGCTACACCTTCACCATGGGTACGCTCGGCGCTCGCCCGGGCATCCGCCTGTAGACCCTCACCGCGTGATGCCGGGCCAGGCCCGGCGCACTGCGCTGCTTACGCGAGATAGCGACGGAACCAGGCGAGCGTCCTGTCCCACGCCAGCGTGGCGGCGGCCTCGTCATAGCGTGGCGTGGAATCATTGTGGAAGCCATGGTTCGTGCGGGGGTATACGTAGGCCTCGTACGTTTTGCCCGCCGCCTTCAGTGCCGCCTCGTAGGCTGGCCATGTCGCATTGACGTTGTCGTCTTTTTCGGCGAAGTGCAGCAGCAGGGGGGCGTTGATCTTCGTGACATCCTCCGGCCTGGCCTGACGACCGTAGAACGGCACTGCCGCGTCCAGTTCCGGATAGGCCACGGCGGCCGCGTTGGACACCCCGCCGCCGTAGCAGAAGCCGGTAATGCCGACCTTGCCGGTGCCCAGCGCTGAACTGCGCAGGTATTCAATGGCGGCGAAGAAGTCGTTCATCAGCTTCTGCGGATCCACCTGGGCCTGCAGTTCGCGTCCGCGCACGTCGTTGCCGGGGTAGCCGCCCACCGAACTCAGGCCATCCGGTGCCAGGGCAATGAAGCCGGCCTTCGCCACGCGGCGTGCAACGTCTTCGATATAAGGATTGAGGCCACGGTTCTCGTGCACGACCACAATGCTGGGCAGCTTGCCGGCTGCTTTGGCGGGTTTCACCAGATAGCCACGCACCTGGCCATGGCCGTTCGGTGAGGGGTACTGGATGTACTCGGCCACGATGTCCGGATCAGTGAACTGCACCTGCTGGGCAAGCGCGTAATCCGGGCTGAGGGATGCCAGCAGAGTGGTGGCCGTGACGCCGACCACGGCGAACGCTGCCGCACGATCCAGGAAATCACGTCGGCTCAGCCGACCGTGCACGTAGCCGTCGTAGAGCTCCAACAGATCGGGATGGAAATCCTTGGCAGTCAGTCGGGTCATGCGCGGCGCATCCGTTGGCAGGCAGGGAATGCTGAATCTACCACCGCTGGGGCATGGTCTGACGGCCTCAGGCGGCCTGCGGGGTGTCGTGGGCCATGCCTTCATGGGTGTGGCGGAAGCACACCCGGATGGCGTCCAGCAGCTCGCTCATGTTGTACGGCTTGGGCAGGAAGTGGATGCCTTGGTGCAGCAACGGCAGCACCTCGTGCTGGCACATGCCGGAGGTGACCAGAATGGGCAGGCGCGGGAACGCGTCACGCACCCGGTTCGCGGTTTCAATGCCGCTGATGCCGCCCAGGCAGACGTCGGTGAACAACAGGTCGAAGCGTTCGCCGGCATTGAGCAGGCCCAGCGCGGCTTCTGCCGAACTGACACCGACCACTTCGCAGGCCTGACTTTCAAGGGTAAGGCGGCTGAGTTCGAGGGTTTCCTCGGAATCTTCGATCAACAGCACGCGCGGCTGGACATTCTGCTTGGACAACAACATGACGCATGACTCCGTACAGCGGGTGGAACAGCTCCGTCCAGGGCTCACGGTCCCCGGCGGCGGGCAGATTATGCGGTCCGCCCCGGTGAGTTCTGCGTGCAGGAATCGAAACGCGGGTGTTACAGCGGGGTGGGGATCACGCATCGCAGGGCATCAAGCGACAACGTGCCACGACGGCCGGCGCGGCAGGGCAGGCAGGACGGGGCCAGCGTTGCAGTGCAGCATCCATTCGGGCGGCAAGGGCCCACTTTCGTGTTGCCGCCGCAGCAGGACCTGCGCCGGAGGTCGATGTGTCGATCGTCATGCCTGTTGCCATCCAGTCATCACGCGCCGGGTAGAGTGCGTGTTCCCTTCCCGGCAGGAGCGCCAGCAATGCTGTGCCCCGTATGCAAGACCCAGGCGCTTACCATGTCCGAACGCCAGGGCATCGAGATCGATTACTGCCCGCAATGCCGTGGCGTGTGGCTGGACCGTGGCGAACTGGACAAGATCATCGAGCGTTCGGCATCGGCGCCGGCCGTCCCGCCGCCCGCACCGGTCCAAGCGGCAGCGCCCGCTTACAGCCAGCCGCCGCCGCCGGTAGCCGTGCAGCACCGCGATACGCGTCATCTTGGCCAGAACCCTTACAACCCGCAGGGCCAGCACGGCTACAAGAAGAAAAAGAAGGAAGGGTTCCTGTCCGAACTGTTCGACTTCTGATCGAGCAGCAGGCACGCCGCCCCTAAGCGGGGCGGCGCAGGATGAATTCCAGGTCGCGCGACGCGCCCACGATGAAATCGTACTCGCCGACTTTGCTGCAGCCATGACGTGCGTAGAAGCGCTGCGCACCGTGATTCTCCGACCACACGCCCACCCACAGCGTGCGCCGTCGCGGCTGATCAAGCCACACAAGGAACGCGTCCATCAGGCGCGCGCCGTGGCCGCCGTTCTGGTGGCTGGCCTGAACGTACAGGCGTTTCAGTTCGATGTCGCCCGGCCGTGCCAGCGTATGCGGCAGGCTGTTGGGGCCAGCCGCCAGATAACCCACTGCGATGCCATCCTCCTCCAGCAGCCACGCGGCGCTGCTGGGATCGGCCAGTTCAGCGCGTTGCGGCATTGGACTGTAATGCGCCTGCAGGAAGTCCTGCAGGTCCTGCGCAGGATACGAGTCGCCGAAGGTTTCGGTGTAGGTCGCGATGGCGATGGTCGACAGCGCGTCGGCATCATCGACGCCGGCGCGGCGCAGGGTGACGGGCATGGGGGCAGGGCAGCAGTCAGCGGGGCCGCAGTTTACTGCCCCGGTGCGTGGCGCGCACCGGGGCGGCATGGATCAGAACCACATCCTGATGCCGGCAACCCAGCGTGTGTCACGCGCGTGGTCGCCCGTGGCATCGGCATGATCGGCACTGTCGCCGAATCGACGCTCATGGGTGATGCCGATGTAAGGGGCGAAGCGTCGGCTGAACTCGTAACGCAGGCGCAGTCCTGCTTCCGCTTTGTTCACCCCTCGCCCGATGCCTCGCTCTGGCTCATCGCGCGCAGCCAGGGTGGCCTCGAGCATGGGCTGCAGGACGAGGCGGTTGGTCAGAAGCACTTCGTACTCCACTTCGGCCTTCGCCATCACCTGTCCACCCGATCCGAGATACAGCGTTGCCGCCGTTTCGAACTTGTACGGTGCCAGGCCCTGGATACCCAGCGCCGCCCAGCTGCGTGACGGTCCGGTACCGACGTCCTGCTTCATGCCGGCCACCACGTCCCACCACGGTGAAATGCTGCGGCCGTACAGCAGCTCTACATCCGCCGTGCCGGTGCGCCCGCCGCTGCGCTCGCCTTCGCTGCGAAGCCACAGGCGGTTGATGTCACCACCGATCCAGCCACTGGCCTCCCACGCTTGGCTGCTGCCGTGGCGACCTTCCCCGTGCTCCAGGCGATCCACGCGCAGCAGGCTGTGGACGGAAGGTGCATGCTGCATGGCATCGTGGCGGATGGGTGGAAACGCGGCCACCCGATCCGCATCGGTCACGGCGGGGATGGGAACGCGCGGTTGCGCGGGCGCGGCCTGCCTGTGCGCGGCCCCTGTCGAGTCATCCCCCTGCTCATGCGCTGTGTCCGAATGGTCCATCGAGGAATGATCCATCGAGGAGTGGTCCATCGTGGAGTGGTCCATCGCAGCGGCAGGTGGCGCGGCAGGGTGGTCATGCGGGTGCGATTGCGCCATGGCGGCAAACGGGGCCAAGGCGACGAGCGTCAGCGCGCTGCGCTGGAGGGCCGTATGCAGGCTCATTCTTCGATCCTCACTTCGCGCATCATGCCGGCTTCCATGTGGTACAGCAGATGGCAATGGAAGGCCCAGCGGCCCAGTGCATCGGCCCGCACGCGGTAGCTGCGGCGGGTGCCCGGTGGCATGTCGACGGTGTGCTTGCGCAGGTGGAAGTTACCCTGCGCGTCCTCCACGTCACTCCACACGCCGTGCAGGTGGATGGGATGCTGCATCATGGTGTCGTTGACCAGCACGATGCGCATGCGCTCGCCATAGTTGAGCCGCAGGGGCTCGGCACCGGCGAAGGGGATGCCGTCGAACGACCAGGCGAACTTCTCCATGTTGCCGGTGAGATGCAGCTCGACCTCGCGGCCCGGCTCGCGACCATCGGGGTCATCGAACAGGCTGCGCATCGCGCCGTAGGTCAGTACCTCGCGGCCATTGTCGCGCAGGCCGATCCCCGGATCGTCGAGCTTCGGGTCGGTCGCGCTGCTTTGCATGTCCACCAGTGGATTGCCGCGTTCGCTGGCCGGGTGTGTCACGGCGACCGCCGTCGTGCCGTGCGACGCGTGCGCGCCGTGGTCCATGCCGGCCATGTCGTGGTCCATCCCGGCGGCCGCACCATGACCCATGCCGTGGCCCATGTCTGCCATGGTCAACAGCGGGCGCTGATCGCGTTCCGGCACTGGCGCCTGCAGGCCATGGCGCACGGCCAGCGTACCGGCGGCGAAGCCGGTGCGGCCCATGTCCTGGCAGAAGATCGTGTAGGCATCCTGGCCGCTGGGCTCTACCAGGACGTCGAACGTCTCTGCAGGCGCTATGCGGAATTCGTCGATGCTGACGGGATGGATGTACTGGCCGTCGGCCGCGACGACCGTCATCTTCAGACCGGGGATGCGCACATCGAAGTACGTCATGGCCGCGCCGTTGATGAAGCGCAGCAGTACTTTCTCGCCACTGCGGAACAGCCCGGTCCAGTTGCCGGCCGGCGCTGTGCCATTCATCAGGTAGGTATACGTGTGCGCGTTGACATCGGAGATGTCGGTGGGGGTCATGCGCATGCGTCCCCACATGCCACGGTCGGACAACGCCGCGCTCCAGCCGTCGCGGCGGACATCGCGCACGAAGTCGGGCAGCGTCCGCTTGTAGTAGTTGTCATGCTCGGCCAGCTTCTTCATGCGCCGGAACAGTGCACCGGGATCCAGGTCGGTCCAGTCGGAGAGCAGGACGACATGCTCGCGATCGAACGCGTAGGGCGGCGGCGCAGCGGGATCGATGATCAGCGCACCGTACAGCCCGGCCTGCTCCTGGAACATCGAATGGCTGTGATACCAGTAGGTGCCCGACTGGTTCAGGGTGAAGCGGTAGTGGTAGGCCTCGCCGGGCGCGATGCCGTTGAAACTCAGGCCCGGCACGCCGTCCATGTTGGCGGGCAGCAGGATGCCGTGCCAGTGGATCGAGGTGGGATGGTGGGCCAGCGTGTTGCGCACGTGGATGTCGACGGTCTGGCCTTCGCGCCAACGCAGGACCGGGGCCGGCAGGCTGCCGTTGACCGTGATCGCCGGGCGGGTCCGGCCGGTGAAGTTCGCGGCTGATTCGCCGATGGCCAAGTCGATGCGGGAGTGGCTGAGCACCCGTGGCGCACCCGCCAGACCCGGCCCCGCCGCCGCGAAGGCACGCGGCGTGATACCCGCCGCGGCGATGCCGGCGACCACGCCACCAGCCGCCAGCCCCTGCACGAACAGGCGGCGCGACGGCATCGCGGGCAGGCGCCCGCTGTAAGAAGAAGAAACACTCATGTTGGAAACTCCAGACGCAGGAGGTCACCGGCCGTGCCGTAAGGGCAGCGGGCCAGCGTCGAATCACGCTCGGGGCGTGCGCGTTGGACTCAACCGATGGGAGGACGTTGGATGCGCTGCAGCGAGGGCGTTGGAATATCCGTGGCGTGTTGCGGGAACGGGCCTGCATCGGCAGGCGCCACAGGCAACAGCAGGGCGCCCGTAGCCGCCAGCGCAGGCTGCTGTGCGCATGCACGCAGGCAGTCCTTCAGCTTGCAGTGACTGTCGTCGATGGGCGCCTGCAACTGGCTGGCGAGCGGCTCTGCGGCCATGTCGGCGTGCGTGTGGCACGGCGGCGCCGTCTTGGCTGCGGTTTCAGCCGTCGCGGGCATGGCTTGGGCACTGGCCATGGCGACGTTCAGCCCGTTGAACAGCAGGCTGAGCATCAACACTACGCGCAGCAGGGTGGAGGCAACGGACATGGGCGTACTTTAGCGGGAACCGGCGGCGGCTGCAGCCGCGGTCTGAACGGTCGGTTCAACGCTGGACCCGCACCAGGGCGGTGAGGGACGCGCGTTGTCAGTGCTGCTGGGGATCACCCTTCTTCGCGCACCACGTCGATCAGCTTGGGGCCATAGCGTGCGAGCTTGGTACCGCCGATGCCGCCCACGCGGGCCAGCTCGTCCAACGAGGTCGGCCGTTGTTCGGCGATGTTGCGCAGCGTGCTGTCGTGGAAGATGACAAACGCCGGCACGTTCTGCTCGCGGGCCAGCTCGGCGCGCAGCGTGCGCAGTGCGTTGAACAGCAGCAGGTCCTGCGGCAGCACTGACAGACCGCTGCCGCTGCGCGGGGTGCTGCGTTCGCGGCTGCTGCTGGGCGCGCTGTCACGCCGCATGCTGATCTGCCGCTGGCCTTTGAGTACGTCCCGGCTGGCATCGGTGAGGCGCAGGCCGCCGTGGCCGGCGGTATCCACCTCGAGCAGGCTCGTCGCCACCAACTGCCGGAACACGCTGCGCCACGTGCGGCTGTCCAGGTCCTTGCCGATGCCGTAGGTACTAAGCTTTTCATGCCCGCTCTGGCGGACTTTTTCATTCTCGCTGCCACGCAGGATGTCGATCAGATGGCCCACGCCGTAGCGTTGGCCGCTGCGATACACACAGCTGAGCGCCTTCTGCGCGGGGACGGTGGCGTCCCATGCGGCAGGCGGGGTCAGGCAGTTGTCGCAGTTGCCGCAGGGTTGCGGATAGGTCTCGCCAAACCCGGCAAGCAGCACCTGGCGGCGGCATTGCATGGATTCGCAGTAGCCCAGCAGGTGGTCCAGCTTGGAACGTTCAAGCTGCTTGCGCTCCTCGCCTGCTTCGGACTGCTCGATCATCTGCTTCAGCAGCACCACGTCGCCCAGTCCGTAGCAGAGCCAGGCCTCGGCCGGCTCCCCGTCGCGGCCGGCGCGCCCGGTTTCCTGGTAATACCCTTCCATCGACTTGGGCAGGTCGGTATGGGCGACGAAGCGCACGTCGGGTTTGTCGATCCCCATGCCGAAGGCGATGGTCGCGCACATCACGATGCCGTCTTCGCGCAGGAAGCGGCGCTGGTTGTTGGCGCGCACCTCTGCGGGCAGACCGGCGTGGTAGGGCAGCGAGGTGAAGCCTTGGCTGGACAGGAACTCGGCGGTTTCTTCGACCTTGCGCCGGGACATGCAGTAGACGATGCCGGCCTCGTTGCGGTGGCTGGCCAGGAAAGCGGTCAACTGCTGCCGCGCGTTGTCCTTCTGCACGACGGTGTAACGGATGTTCGGCCGGTCGAAGGAGCTGACGAAGTGGCGTGCCTGGGACAGGTCCAGGCGCTCGGCGATCTCACGTTGGGTGGGCGGATCGGCGGTAGCGGTCAGGGCCAGCCGCGGAATCTCCGGCCAGCGTTCGTGTAGCACGGTGAGCTGGCGGTATTCGGGGCGGAAGTCGTGGCCCCACTGCGATACGCAGTGGGCTTCATCGATGGCGAACAAGGCGATGCGGCTGCGCGAGAGCAGGGACAGGAAGCGTCCGGTCAGCAGCCGTTCGGGGGCGACATAGAGCATGTCGAGGTCGCCGGCCAGCAGGTCGCGCTCCACCCGGGCGGCGGTTTCGCCATCCAGGGTGGAATTGAGGAATTCAGCGCGCACGCCAAGCTGGCGCAGGGCTTCGACCTGGTCCTGCATCAAGGCGATAAGCGGCGAGATGATGATCCCGCAGCCGTCGCGCAGCAGCGCGGGCACCTGGTAGCAGAGTGACTTGCCACCGCCAGTGGGCATCAGGACAAGGGCGTCATGGCCGGCAGCGACGTGCTCGACGATGTCCCGTTGCGGGCCGCGGAAGTCGTCGTAACCAAAGACGCGGCGGAGCAGCTCGTGCGCGGGACTGGAAGGCATCCCGATAGTTTACCCCGTCGGGCGACTGCAGGTTTACCGGCAACGGCAACGTCAACGGCAATGGCAAAGGCAACGGCAAAGGCAAAAGCAACGGCAACGGCAAAAGCAACGGCAACGGCTGCAGGGCCTTGGGTTGGCGAGGCGGGGTGGGTTGGCGGGGGACGGCAAAAACTGCATCCATGCGGGCCTTGTTTCGCGCCATCCATGGCGCTCAACACCCCCGCCAACCCACCCCGCCCCGCCTTCGACAGGTCCATGGCGGCCATGGAACCGTCGGCATGCGGTCATCGGTAGCGCCGACCCATGGTCGGCGAGCGCAGCGGGCCGTTGGCGTGAACATTCCGCCGAGCACGGCTCGGCGCTACCACGGCAATCCTCGCCATCCAGCCGGGTGCAAGCCCCCTTTGTTAAGGGGGCGCGCCGAAGGCGGGGGGATAGGAGGAATGCGCGGGCAGGAGCCGGGCGGCGCAGCCGTTCGGCTCCTGCTAAGGGGGCGCGCCGACAGGCGCGGGGATAGGCCGGCGAGTGTTGCAGGGCCCATGATTCCGCTCGCGGAATCATGGAAATCCCGTAGGGGCGAAGCCGCGAAGGGATTACTGCAGCAGCGAACGCAGCATCCAGGCGTACTTCTCGTGGGTCTGCAGGCGCTGGGTCATCAGGTCTTCGGTGGGGGCGTCGTCGGCGTCGTCCGCGACGTCCAGTACCTGGCGGGCGGTGCGGCAGACCGCCTCGTTGGCGACCACCAACTGGCGTACCATCTCACGCCAGTCGGCGCTGTTGGTCAGGCCCGCTTCTTCCGGGATCGAAGTCAGCGCGGCGAACTCGCGGTACGAACCGGGAGCATTGAAGCCCAGGGCGCGGATGCGCTCGGCGACTTCGTCCAGTGCGGCCCACTGTTCGGTGTACTGCGTTTCGAACATGGTGTGCAGCGAGTTGAACATCGACCCGGTCACGTTCCAATGGAAGTTGTGGGTCTTCAGGTACAAGGTGAACGCATCCGCCTGATAGCGCGAGAGGCCATCGGCGATCTTCTTGCGCTCTGCTTCCTTGATCCCGATATCAATGCCAGGTGCCGACGGGGCGGCATCGGCCAGCTTCTGCTTGCCGGTTTTTTCCTTGGCCGCCGGGGCCTTGGTGACACTCTTGGTCTTTGCCATGGGGACGTTTCTCCTTGTGGGTGAGATGATCTCTACGATAGACCAGAACTAATGACTGGTCGCTTTCAAAAAATCAAACGAATCGATTGATGAAGTCTATTGAAAAAAACCAGGCGTCCAGCCTGCGCGATCAGCGGGCCGCCCTCGACGGCGCCATGACCCGGGACCGCTCGCGATTGCTCGCGCTGTTGTCCCGTTGGCAGGCGAAGCCGGGCGACGCTGGCCTGAAGTCGGCCTTCGAACAGGCGCTGCAGGCCTCGTTGCAGCGCCGGCAGGCGCGTGCCCGGCAGAAACCGGCCATCACTCTGGACCCGCAACTGCCTATCGCGCGTGAAGCCGAGGCGATCACGGCGCTGATCCGCGACCACCAGGTTGTCGTGATCGCCGGTGAGACCGGTTCGGGCAAGACGACCCAGCTGCCCAAGCTGTGCCTGGCCGCGGGCCGCGGAGAGGCCGGCATGATCGGCTGCACCCAGCCGCGGCGGATCGCCGCACGGGCGGTGGCCACCCGCGTCGCCCAAGAGCTGAAGAGCGAGCTGGGCCAGCTGGTCGGCTATCAGGTGCGCTTCAACGACAAGGTCAGCGAAGAGAGCCGTATCAAGTTCATGACCGACGGCATCCTGCTGGCGGAAATCGCCAGTGACCGGTGGTTGTCGCGCTACGACACGATCATCGTGGATGAGGCGCACGAGCGCAGCCTCAACATCGATTTCCTGCTGGGCTATCTGAAGCAGCTGCTGAAGAAGCGTCCGGACCTCAAGCTGATCGTGACCTCGGCCACCATCGATACGGGTCGCTTCGCCGAGCACTTCGACAATGCGCCGGTGATCAGCGTCGAAGGCCGTACCTTCCCCGTGGACGTGCGTTACCGGCCGCTGGAAGGCGAGGGGGAAGCGCAGGGCGAGCGCACGGTCAACGATGCGATCGTCGGTGCCATCGACGAGATCACCCGGCTGGACGCGCGGGGCGATGTGCTGATCTTCCTGCCAGGCGAGCGCGAGATCCGCGACGCCCACCAGTCGCTGGAGCGTCGCAAGTACCGCCAGACCGAGGTGCTGCCGCTGTATGCGCGGCTGTCCAACCAGGACCAGGACCGGGTATTCAATCCGGGTCCGAACCGTCGCATCGTGCTGGCGACCAACGTGGCCGAAACCTCATTGACCGTGCCACGTATCCGCTACGTCGTGGATCCGGGGTTCGCCCGGGTCAAGCGCTACAGCCCGCGGCAGAAACTTGATCGCCTGCACATCGAACCGATTTCGCAGGCCAGCGCCAACCAGCGTAAAGGGCGCTGCGGGCGCGTGTCCGAGGGCATCTGTTACCGCCTGTATGCCGAGCCCGATTTCCTGGCCCGGCCGGAGTTCACCGATCCGGAAATCCGCCGCTCCAGCCTGTCCGGGGTGATCCTGCGCATGCTGCAGCTGGGCTTGGGTCGCATCGAGGACTTCCCGTTCCTGGAGGCGCCGGACGAACGCGCCGTGGCCGATGGGTGGCAGCAGCTTGCCGAGCTCGGCGCGGTCGATACCGAGCGGCGCCTGACGGCAGTGGGACGGCAGATGGCGCGGCTGCCGGTGGACGTCAAGCTGGCCCGCATGCTGGTCGCAGCGCAGGCCGCCGGTTGCCTGAAGCCGATGCTGGTGATCGCATCCTTCCTCGGGATCCAGGATCCGCGGGAGCGTCCGCCCGAGGCGCGCGGTGCGGCCGATACGGCGCATGCGCAGTTTGCCGATGGACGTTCTGAGTTCGTGGGTGTCCTGCGATTGTGGGATGCCTACCGGCAAGCACACGAAGACATGACCCAGTCCAAGCTGCGCGACTGGTGTGGGCGCAACTTCCTCGGCTTCCTGCGCATGCGCGAGTGGCGGGAGCTGCATCGACAGCTGCGCCTGCTGTGCGAAGAGCTGGGGTGGGCGGAGGAAGGCAACGAGGCCTCGATGGCGCCGTTGCTGGCCGGCAGCAAGGCGCCCCCCGCGAGCACCGACGACGCCACGGCGATCAAGGCGACGCGCGGCCAGTTGCACCGCGCCGCGCGGCTGGCACGCGAGGGCAAGCCTGCCGAGCAGGCGCCTGCGCCGGTGGCGGCAAGTGCCCGCAAAGACCAGGCGCCAGAGGGCGGCGGCTTCAGCGAGCGTGCACGTGCCGCTGCCTACCAGACCCTGCATCGCGCGCTGATCGCCGGCCTGCCGACGCAGATCGGCCACCGCACGGAGAAAGGCGACTTCCAGGCCCCACGGCAGCGGCGCTTCCAGCCGTTCCCGGGATCCACGCTGGCCAAGCGGCCGCCGCCGTGGCTGCTCGCCGCCACCTTGCTGGACACCCAGAAAATATGGGGCCTGACCAACGCGTCGATCGAGCCGGACTGGGTGATCGCCGAGCTGCCCCATCTTCTGCTGCGTCGACACTTCGATCCGCATTGGTCGCGCGCGCAGGGTCAGGTGCTGGCGTCGGAGCAGATCAGCCTGTTCGGGTTGGTGCTGGCCCCGAAGAAGCCGGTGCATTACGGGCGCATCGAGCCGTCCGAAGCGCACGACATCTTTGTCCGTCAGGCCTTGGTGACCGGCGAAATCAACACCCGCGCCAGCGTCATCGCCGACAACCAGAAAGTGCTGGAGCAGGCGCGCGAAGAGGAGGCCAAGCTGCGGCGTGCCGGGATCGTCGCCGACGAAGGCTGGCAGGCGCGCTGGTACCTGGATCGCATTCCGTCGGAAATACATTCCGCCGCGGGGCTGGATGCATGGTGGAAGAGTCTGTCGCCTGCGCAGCGCCATGGCGTGAGCTGGTCACTGATCGACCTGCTGCCGGGCGAGGGCAGCGAGGAGGACCGATTCCCGAAGTACTTGTCGCTGGGCGATGCACGGCTGCCGCTGCACTACCGGTTCGAGCCGGGAGCGGACGACGATGGCGTGACGCTGGACGTACCGTTGCACCTGCTCAATGCGTTGGACCCGGTGCAACTGGGCTGGCTGGCGCCCGGTTTCGTGGCCGACAAGGCCACCGGGTTGATCCGCAGCCTGCCCAAGGCGATGCGGCGCAATTACGTGCCCGCACCTGATTTCGCACGTGCGTTCGCCGAAGCATTCCCGCAGCCCAGCGCCGATGACATCCGCGGTGAGCTGGCGCGCTTCCTGTCGCGTGCAACCGGTGCGTCCGTGGCGCTCGTCGATTTCGACCTCGACGCAGTGGACACGCACCTGCACATGAACCTGCGGCTGCGCGACGAGCACGGCAAGGTGTTGGCCACCTCGCGCGATCTGGATGGTCTGCGCGCCCGCTTTGGCGACAAGGCCGGGCAGGCGTTCGCGGCGCGTGCGGGCCGTGACATGGCGGAGGAGGGGCTGCGCGAGTTCCCCACCACGCCGATTCCCCTGCAGGTTCCCGGCGAGGCGGGCGTGCCGGCTTACCCTGCGCTGGTGGACGAGGGGGACAGCGCCGCGCTGCGCATCTTCGCCGACCGGCAGCAGGCAGCCGACGCGCATCCAAAGGGCGTGCGGCGCCTGCTGGAGATCGCCTTGGGCGAAAAAACCAAGCAGGCCCGCAAGCAGCTTCCCGTCTCCCCCAAGACCGGCCTGCTGTATGCCGCCATCGAATCACAGGAGCGGCTGCGGGGTGACATTGTCGATGCAGCGATGAACGCGGTGCTGGCCGATGGCCTGGCCGACATCCGCGATCCCCAGGCGTTCGCGCAGCGACGGGACAGTGCCATCAAGACGCTGTTCGGCGAAGCGATGGAGCGCCTGAAGCTGGCGGAATCCATCCTTGGGCTGGTGGCGGAACTGAAGCCGGCGCTGGAAGCACCGTTGATGGGGTGGGCGCGCGGCAACCTCGATGACATGGAGCGGCAGCTCGCAGGGCTGGTGCATGCTGGCTTCCTGCGTGAAACGCCGGCCGACGCGCTCGCGCAGTATCCGCGTTACCTGAAGGCGATGCTGCTGCGCACCGAGCGGGCCAAGCGTGATCCACCGCGCGACCAGGCCCGCATGCTGGAGCTGCATCCGTTCCTGGATGCCCTGGAGCGGGGTCGCGGAAAGCGGCTGCAGGACCGCCCGCAGTGGCAGGCACTGCGTTGGGACATCGAAGAACTGCGCGTTTCCCTGTTCGCCCAAGAGCTGATCGGGCGCGGCGGTATTTCGGCGAAGAAGGTGGCGCAGCGCGCGGCCGAACTGCAGAAGCTGGGCTGAGACCCTTTGTGGCAGCGGGGGCGAGGGGGCGGCACGACATGACCGGTGGTCGGGCAGCCTCGGCGTTTACACCGCGCTGCCGCATCCGGAAATCTTTGAATTCGTCAGCCGCTTCATCGGAACTGCGCCAAGGCCGCGCGTCGAACCAGGGCGGGTCGGTGGACCCGCCCTCGGCGGTCGGGATCGCGTTCGGCGTGGTTGCGGTCGTGCGCAGGCAGACCGAAGCAGTGGCACACAGCGAAGAAGGCGGCACGGACGTCCCAGCCGTGAGCAGGCGGGAAGGCACAGCAGGTCACGCGTCCAAGCCCGTCATGACGGAGTGGGGACAGCTTTCTGGCGATGAGCGCACGCGAATGGCGCACCTCACTGATGATCAGACCCTATCCTGATTCGCGGTTCGATTGGTTCTGCCTAGGGTGTCTGCTGGTACGTGTCTTACAGGCGAGTCAGAGAAAGATGCTTGCCAAGTCGGAGCTGTTCCGACGGACATCGAGGTCTTTAGATGATCAAGCAGAACCGTATCTTCATGGCGCCCAGTTCCAGGCAGGGCGTGGGTGGGAACCTGATCGCTCGTGCCGTTATCTTGGGTGTACTGGCGCTCGGCCCGCTACAGGCCTATGCCGCTGCCCCGGCCAGCAGCGCGGCCTCGCCGCAGCAGCAACGGGTCAAGCCCCTCATCATCGGAGGGTCCGAGGTTCCGCAAGGCCGTTATCCCTATGTGGTCGAGCTGGCGTCACAGCTACGGGGCAGCACTGCCGCACTGATCCACGACTGCGGTGCCAGCCTGATATCGCCGTCGGTGGTGCTCACTGCGGCGCATTGCGTGGAAGACATGGTGGGAAAGGAGGGTAAGGAGTCGGCTGACCCGCTGAGGCTGGTGTTCAACCGCGTCGACCAGCGCCAACGCCATCTGGGTGAGGAGCGGCGTCCCCGTTATGACTCCAGCAATGGCGAGTATCAGATCATTCTGCACCCGCGCTACCGCGAGGGTGGAACCTTGGCCTTCGATGTGGCGGTAATCCTGCTGGACAAGCCGGTGACCAGCGTGCAACCGCTGATGCTGCCGTCGCCCGGCTCGGATGTGCTTGAACGGCCGGGAAGCCTGCTGACGGTTGCGGGTTGGGGCAACACGTTCTCGGACGCTGGCGCCAGTGCTCCCTCGGTGTTGCAGTCGGTACGGGTGCCGGTTGCAGCGTCATGGGAATGCAGTTTCGCCTATCCGATGAGTAATCCCGATCCTGAGTTCCGCTTCCTGCCAGGCTCGATGATGTGTGCTGGCGTGCGTGGTCTCGATTCCTGCCAAGGCGACTCCGGCGGACCGTTGTTCACCGAGATCCCGGGAACCTCCATGGCCGTGCAGGTGGGCGTGGTGAGCTGGGGCGAGGGCTGTGGAAAAGCCGGAAAGCCGGGTGTCTATGCGAAATTGTCGGCACCGGAGATCTACGAGTTCGTCTCGCAGTACAGCGGCCAGTAACACCGTGCGCAACAGGCTGCCGACCGTATCGGCAGCCTGACCGCGGTTACTTGACCCGCTTCACCTTGGCGCGGGTGTTGACGCCCGGGATCTGCAGGAACCAGGCGCCGCTCACGGACGGGGCGATGGACACCTCAGCATCCTGGCGACGCACACCGGCCAGCGTGGCGCCGTCGGTCTGCTCCCAGCTCTGCCCGTTGGCGAGCACGTAGACGCGCCCTTGGGCGAATCCGCGGAACTCGCCCGGCAGCACGCTGACGATCGGCTCGCGGCTGCCAAAGTCGAAGAAGCCGCGGTTCTTCTCCACGACCTCCTTGCGGCCCTCTTCGCGTGCCACTTCCACCGCCGCTGCGGACGCGGCTTCGACCTTGCCCTGCAGCCAGCGGTTGAGTGCGCCCAGTTCATCGCGGCTCAATTTGTCCAGGCCGGCCGCCTTGAACTCGGTGGCGCTCATCTGGTTCTGCAGGTCGCCTTCAACCACGCGTTGTGCCAGCGCGGTGGACGATACGGCCAGCAGGGCGAGCGTACAGACGAGCAGGCGGGGGGATGGCAAGGACATGCGGCTTCTCCGTTGGATGGCTGGATTGTAGGGCAGGCGGTCATCCAGATGCGGCATCAGCAGATGCGGCACCGTCACGTACGGGGTCATTGTCCCTGAACGGGTGCGGCGCTAGTGTAGGTCGTACTTGTCTCAATCGTGATCGTCATCGTAGTGAACCGTGCTTCCGTACCCGGGCTGGATGCCTTGTTGAACCGCCCTTCCGCCGCCGTGGTCCCCGCGTCCCTGCGCGAGGCCTTGTTGGCGCAATCGAGCACGACGGACGCACACGGTGAGGGCGCGGCCAGCTGGTCCTTGCTGGGCGACACCTTCGACGCGCTGGCCCTGCTCTCGGCAGATGAGAGCGCGCTGGTGGCTGCGCTGCTGTTCGATCTGCCGGGCCTGCGGGCGGGTATCGCGGCGCTGCCGTTGTCCCACCCCGCGGCCGTGCACGGTCTGCTGGATGGCCTCGATGCGGCCGATCAGGTATGGGCGCTGCACGCAGGTCGCGAGGCGGGGCGCAACAGCGAGGGCCTGCGTCGCCTGCTGCTGGCGATCATCCAGGACCTGCGCGTGGTGCCGGTGCTGCTGGCCCGCCAGTTGGCGCGCATGCGCGCCGCCGACAAGCTGGATGAAGAACAGCGCCGCGCGCTGGCCCAGCTGACGCGGGACATCCATGCGCCGCTGGCCAACCGCCTGGGTATCTGGCAGTTGAAGTGGGAGCTCGAGGATCTGGCGTTCCGCTACCTGGAGCCGGACACCTATCGCCGTATCGCGCGCGAAGTCGATGAAACACGCATCGCACGCGAGCGCTACGTCGAGAACGTCAAGAAGCTGCTGCAGCGCGATCTTGCGGCCAATGGCATCAAGGCGGAGGTCAGCGGCCGACCCAAGCACATCTACAGCATCTGGCGGAAAATGCAGAAGAAACGGCTGTCCTTCGATCAGCTGTATGACATCCGCGCGGTGCGGGTGATGGTCGAGGACGTGGGCGCCTGCTACGCCGCGTTGGGCGTGGTGCACGCGCTGTGGGCGCCGGTGCCGAGCGAGTTCGACGACTACATCGCGCGGCCCAAGGCCAACGATTACCGGTCGTTGCATACGGCCGTGGTCGGACCGGAAGGACGCACCATCGAGGTACAGATCCGTACCCACGACATGCATGCGCAGGCCGAGCTGGGCGTCGCCGCGCACTGGAAATACAAGGAAGGCGGCAAGGGCGCGGAGAAAGCGTTCGACCGCAAGATCACCTGGATGCGGCAGTTGCTGGAGCAGGCCCAGGACGCACCGGGCGGCGAGCTGGCGGGCGCGTTGGACGCCGAACTCACCGAGGACCGGGTGTATGCGCTGAGCCCCAAGGGTGAAGTCATGGACCTGCCGCAGGGCGCCACACCACTGGACTTCGCCTACCACGTGCACACGATGGTCGGGCACCGCTGCCGCGGCGCCAAGGTCAACGGGCGCATCGTGCCGTTGACCTACCGCCTGCGCAGCGGCGACCGGGTCGAGATCCTGACGGCGAAAGAGGCCGATCCGCGCCGTGACTGGCTGTTGCCGGCCAATGGCTACCTGGCCAGCAACCGCTCGCGCGAGAAGGTGCGCAACTGGTTCCACAAGCTCGATCGCGCGCGCAACGTGCAGGCGGGGCGCGAATTGCTCGAGCGCGAGCTGAAGCGGTTGGGCCTGGGTCAGGCGGATCTGTCCAGCGTGCTGAAAAAATTTCACGCCGACAGCAATGATGACCTGTACATCCAGGTGGCATTGGGCGACACCGGTCCCAACCAGGTCAGCCGCGCCCTGCTGGAAGCCGAGCGGGCCGCCAACCAACCGCCTGCCCCGCCGGCGTTGCCACGCCCGACGGCGCGACGCGAAGGCCTGGGAAAGAGCAACTTCACCGTGCAAGGGGTAGGCAACCTGCTGGTGCAGTTGGCCCGCTGCTGCCAGCCGGTGGCAGGCGAGCCGATCGTCGGTTACCTGACCCGCAGCCGCGGCGTCACCGTGCACCGTGCCGACTGCGCTGCCTTGGCGCGTCTGTCGGCTGCCAGCCCGCAACGCATCCTGCCGGTGGAGTGGGGGCGTGCAGGCAGCGGTTACGAGGTGGATGTGGTGGTCGATGCGGTGGACCGGCGTTGGCTGTTGAAGGACATCACCAACCTGATCGCGCAGGAAGAAGCCTATGTGCTGGATATCCACAGTGACAACGTCCGCGACAGTGGACGTGCGCACCTGCGGCTACGCCTGAAGGTCACTGACTTCGACCAGCTGTCGGCGCTGCTCGGCAAGATGGATGCCTTGCCGGGTGTCATGCATGCGCGGCGGCTGGGGTAGGTTTCACGCTGCACCGGCTACGCTTGGCGCATGCACCGACCTCATCGCTCCGACAATCCGCATGCCCATGAGGCACTGGCGCGCGTGCGCCGTGAGGGGCGATGGTGGTGGTTGCAGGCACGCCACACGCGTCGCATCTGGCGCTGGGCACTGCTGGGAGCCGTGGTGCTGTTCGTGCTGCTGGCGGTGTTCCGCCGCCCACTGGCGGACTGGTTCTGGGCCGAGCCACGCATCGAACAATTGATAGAACAGGGCGACCACGCCCTCGCGGCCGGCCGCCTGAGCGCGCCGGATGGGAGTGGCGCGCGTGAGTACTACCAAGCGGCGCTGGCGCTGGACAGCGATCGCGGTGCCGCCCGCGCCGGACTGGCGCGTACCGGTGATGCGGCCTTGCAGGCCGCACGCAGCGCACTGCAGCGCAATGCGCTGGACACGGCGGCGGAGGCGCTGCAGTTGGCACGCCAGCTGCAGGTGCCGCAGGCACGCAGCGATGCCATCGCCTTGCAGCTGCGTGAGCGGCGGGCGGCAGGGGCCGGGCTGGACGCATTGCTGCAGCAGGCGCGCACTGCGTTGGCGGCACACCGACTCGATGGGGATGCCGATAGTGCGTTGCCGATCGTCCAGCAGGTGCTTGAGCTGCGCCCTCAGGAACTGGCAGCGCTGGAACTGCGCGAGGATGCACTGAGCGACCTGCTGCTGCAGGCCAGGCAGGCGAGTGGGGAGGGCGACGTGGTGCAGGCCGCCGATCTGGTGCGGCGTGCCCGCGGGTATGACCCCGGGCATGCCGATCTGCCTGCCAGCCAGGAGGCGCTGTCCCGCGCGCTGGAAACGCGCGTGCGGGCGACCGCCACGGCGCTGCGCCGGGGCCGCCTGGATGCGGCGGTAACGCAGTTCGCGCCGGCACTGCAGGCAGCGGCGGACGACGCGCTGGTCGCCGCAATGCGGGAGCGGATGGTTGCCGAGCTGCTGCAGGACAGCCGCGCGCGTGCTGCAGATTATGACTTCACCACCGCCCTGCAGCGGATCGACCAGGCTGCCGTACTTCGAGGCTCCCCCCGCGAGCTGGCATCCGCCCGGCAGGACCTCGAACGCGCTCGTGCGGCCCGCCATGCCATGCCACAGGCAAGCGGGGCCGGTACCGTGGCAGGAAAACGCAGATTGGACCGTCTGCTGTCCCAGGTGGCCGAGGCAGAATCCGAAGGACGTCTGATCTCTCCGCCGGGCGCCAGTGCCTACGACGCACTGCGTGAGGCGCAGGCACTCGCACCGGGTGATCGCCGCGTGGCCGCGGCCGCCGCACGCCTGCTGCCTGCCGGGCGGCAGTGCTTCGAGCAGGCATTGATGCAGAACCGGGTGGAGGCCGCAGGGGCGTGCCTGCAGGCATGGCAGGCGTTGGCCCCCGGGGGGGCCGGCATTGCCACGGCCAGGAACCGACTCGCCCAGCGCTGGCTCGCGGTTGGCAGCGAGCGCTTGGGGCGGGGCGACCTTGCCTTCGCCGAACATGCCGCGGCACAGGCACGGCAGCTGCAGCCTTCACTGTCGGAGCTGACGGCCTTCGAGGCACGGGTGCAGCAGGCTGCTGGAGGGCGTTGAGGTCAATCGAAGAAAGTGCGACGGATTCCTTCGCGTGCGGCCTCCATCGAAAAGTGCTCTGTAACATTCGCGAGCCCACCTTCCGCCAGACGCTGCCAGAGGACCGGATCGCTATAGAGGCGTACGACCGCAGCCGCAAATGCCTCCGCGTCATCGGCGACCAGAGCATCTACTCCATCCACCAGGTGCATCCCCTCCACCGCACATGAGGTCCCCACCACGGGTTGGCCGTGGGCCATGCTCAGGTTGATTTTGCCCTTGACGCCGGCGCCAAATCTTAGCGGCGCTACAGCAATGCGCACGCTCGCCATGTAGGGCACTATGTCCTCGACAAACCCGTGCATTCTCACCCCCGGCTGTTGGCCAGCAAGGTCGAGCAGAGCGTTCGGTGCACCGGCCCCAATGCAGTGAAGTTCAACCGTAGGTAAGGCACGGCGAATCCTTGGGAACACGTCGGAAATAAACCATTCCATGGCGTCCAGATTCGGTGGATGACGGAAGCCTCCCACGAATACAAGGTCAGCCCGCTGAGCAAATGGCTCCCCTGGCCCCGCCACCTCATGCAGATTTGATATCAGCTCTACGTGGACGCCCGGTGCGTCCTGTTGAAGGTGGTCTCTTTCGGCAACGCTGACGAGAAGCGTGACATCGCAGCGCTGCATCACCTGAAGTTCGCTTAGACGTGTGCGTTCTGCGTTTCGCCGCATTGCAAGATCCCCTGCGATCTGGGCGCCACGGCGTTCCCGCAGGTAGTGAAGATCGACGGTGTCGAACACGCGGCGGGCACAAGGCGCGAACTTCTCAAGCAGTGGAAGACATTCTTTGGCAAGGTGGTGACGTACCATCATGACCACGGCGAAGCGAGGCCCATGCACGCGTAGCCAACCAGCGATGCTGTGCAGATAGGGTGCATACCAGACCTCAACACCCATTTGTTGTAAAGCCTCGGTAGCTTGCCCGCCGTGCTCCCGTCTGGTGGGTACGAATACTACGTGCGCACCATTTTCGATCAACAATCTGATCAGATTGAACTGGCGAAGCGAAGCAGAATCGCGCTCCGGTCGTGGTACGTCCTCGTCAAGAATCAATATCTGCCGCTGGCCGGAGTGGAGGGCTTTAGGAGATGGGACTGTGCCGACAGGAAGTTGTTTCTGAAGATCGGTGGTCCACTTTTCCGAAAAACGCTGTTGGTTGCGCACCTGATAGGACTTCACGCCAGCGCGCGTGTCGGTGCCATTGCTGGTGCCTTCGTCGTGGATAACGCGACTATGCGGTTGAACCAGGACCCGGCGTCCCATCGCGCGAACCTGGAACGCCAGATCCGTATCCTCGTAGTAAGCCGGCCGATAGCGAAGATCGAATCCCCCAATGCGGTCCCACAGCTCCCGCTGCACCATCATTGCTGCGCCGGAACCGTAGTCGGTATCGCGCAGGCTGGCAAAACGAGGGTCATCCGCGGATTCGAATCGGCCATAACTCCAGCCGCTACCGTCGGCGAATATGATGCCACCAGATTCCTGCAATCGGCCGTCCGGGTAAAGCAACTGTGCGCAGACAAGTCCTGCGTCAGGCAGCTTTTCAAAAACATCGAGCAGTGCGTCCAGCCATCCTGGTTGAGGCACCGTGTCATTATTCAACAGGGCAACGTACTGCCCTCGAGAACGTCCGACGCCGTCGTTGCACGCTTCTATGAATCCTCCGTTGACAGCTCGCTTTTCATAGCGGAGGCCGGCAACGTTGGGCAGCTGCTCCGGAGTGGCATCTGTGCTTCCGTCGTCGATGACAAGAACTTCACAGGCGACTCTTGGCGGATGTGCGGCCAGCGCACGCAGGCAGGCGAGCGTATGATCGATATGGTTGTAGACGGGAATGACAATGCTGACGACAGGCTGCGTGCTGAACGGTAGACTGAATGTCTGAAATGCTGCATTCGGTGGCATGTAAAGAGCGCGCATGGGCGGCCCAGCCGCAGGCCTCGCGTGAACCGTCACCCGCTGCCATGTAGCACGCCATCCCCGTGCACGCAGGCTTGAGCCGGCCCGTCGTGTCAGTCCAAGCAGACGATGCAGGGTTGAAAGGGCCTGGGCCCACGATATGGTCACTCCGGCGCAACTCCAGCTTAAGCACGAAAAACGTTCGCGGCCACTTCCCGCGTCGCTGCGGTAGACTCGCCCAACCCTATATTGTCGCATGCCTGTGCCCCGACGCTACGATTCCGACGACATCGACGATCTCGACGACGACAACGAGACCGGACCTTCGCCCTGGCGCCGCCGCGTGATCACGTGGGCCATGGCCGCCGTGGCCCTCGGCCTTGGCTTCCTGATCCCGTACACGGTTTACCTGAATCACCAGGTCACCCAACGCTTTGGCGAGCTGCGCTGGCAGATCCCCACGCGCGTCTATGCCCGTCCGCTGGTGTTGCTGCCGGGGAAGGCGATGGACGCGGCGACACTGAAGACGGAGCTGGCCGCCTCGGCGTACCGTGACGATGGCAACGGCAAAGCGCCTGCCACCTACACCGTGCAGGGCACGCGCTTCACCATCTCCAGCCGCGGCTACAACGATGTGGACGGTCGCGTTGCCCCACGTCGGGTCGAGCTGAGTCTTTCCGGCGGTACGATCACCTCGCTCCGCGATCCTGACAGCCGCAAGGCGCTCAAGGCGGCCCGGCTGGACCCCGCTCGGATTGCCACGCTGTACGGCCAGAAGCAGGAGGAGCGTCGCCTGATCCGCATGGAAGAGGCGCCCGACCTGCTGGTCACCGGCCTGCAGGCGGTGGAAGACAAAGACTTCAACCGGCATCACGGCATTGATCTGTCCGGCATCGCGCGCGCCGTCTGGGTAACCGTGCGGTCGGGCGGACAGAGTCGGCAGGGTGCGTCGACGTTGACCCAACAGCTGGCGCGCAGTGGCCTGCTGGGTATCGGCAAAGAGCAGACCATCACCCGCAAGTTCAACGAGGTACTGTTCGCGCTGATCATGGAAGCGCGCTACGACAAGCGCACCATCTTCGAGGCGTACCTCAACCAGGTCTATCTCGGCCAGCGTGGCAGCCAGGCCATCCATGGCATGTCGTCGGGTGCGGAGTTCTGGTTCGGGCGCGATCTGTCCTCGCTGGAAAGCGAGCACATCGCGCTGCTGATCGGCCTGGTCAAAGGACCGTCTTTCTACGACCCGCGGCGTAACCCGGAACGCGCCCTCGACCGGCGCAACTTCGTTCTCGGCAAGCTGCACGAGGCCACGCTGATCGACGACGCCGAGTACCAGCGCGCCGTCAAGGCACCGCTCGGCGTGCCGGAAAACCCCGGCCTGGTGGCCGCGAACCGTTTCCCGGCCTACGTCGATCTGGTGCGCCGCCAACTGGGGCATGACTACCCTGAGTCGGTACTGCAGGGCGCCGGCATGAGCGTGATGAGCGGCATGGCACCGTCCGCGCAGGCGTATGCCGAAGGGGCTGTGACCCGCACCGTCAAGTCGCTGGAAAACAAGCGTCGGCCGGAAATCCAGGCGGGGCTGGTGCTGACCGATGTGCACAACGGCGACGTGCTGGCGGTGGTCGGCGGCCGCGACGTGGCTGCCCCCGGTTTCAACCGCGCCATCGAAGCGCAGCGGCCGGTGGGCTCCCTGCTGAAGCCGTTCGTGTACCTGCTGGCATTGGCGCAGCCGGATCGGTACTCGCTGGCCAGTTGGGTGGATGACTCCCCGGTGACCGTGAACCTCGGCCGCAACCGCAACTGGTCGCCCGGCAACGCCGACAACCGCAGCCATGGCACGGTGCGGCTGATCGATGCGCTGGCGCATTCCTACAACCAGGCGACGGTACGCGTGGGCATGCAGGTGGGGCCTGAGCGCGTCACCCAGTTGATCCATGTGCTCGCCGGCATCAAGGCCGACTCCAATCCATCGGTGATCCTGGGCTCCACTGACCAGAGCCCGTACGCGATGGCGCAGCTGTACCAGTTCCTGGCCTCCGGCGGCGAGATCCAACCGCTGCACGCGGTGCGTGGTGTGCTGGATCCGCAGGGCAAGCTGCTCAAGCGTTACGACAAGACCCCGGCACCCGCACAGGAGGGTGACTCGATTGCCGCCAACCTGATCAGCATCGGCCTGCAGCAGGTGGTATCCAGCGGCACCGCGCAGCGCTTGAATGCCGATGGCCTGGGCCGTTTGCAGGCGGCGGGCAAGACCGGCACGTCCAATGACGGTCGCGACAGCTGGTATGCCGGCTACACCGGTGACCACTTGGCGGTGGTGTGGATGGGCAACGACCAGAACGAGCAGACCGGCCTGTTTGGCGCGACCGGTGCGATGCGGGTCTGGTCGGGCATCTTCTCGCGCCTGCCGACGGCGCCGCTGAAGGTCAGTGGCAAGGGCGTGGACTGGCAGTACGTTGATGCCACCGGCAGCAGCGCCACCGATGAAACCTGCCCGGGTGCGCGACGCTTCCCGTTCGTGGTGGGCTATGCACCGGCCTATGCGCCGTGCACGCCACCGGCGGCGTTGCCGGAAGAAGGCGGCGAGGGCGAGGGCGGTGGCTGGCGCAGCTGGTTCGGTCTGGATCCCAAGCCGGAGGCGACTCCGCAACCTGCCGCGCAGCCGGCTCCTACGACGTCCCCGAGGTAACTGTCATGACCTTCCGTAACCTGCGTGTTTCCCTGCTCTGCGCGGCGCTGTGCGCATCGCTGGCCGCCTGCGTGACCGCGCCGCCGCCGGTTGTTGCGCCCGTGGACACTACGACCCCTGCACAGCGCATGGCCGCCGTGGAAAAGATCGCCGGTCACGACGACAAGGAACTTTCCGTACAACCGCTGCGCGATCCGCAGGTGGACGACCTGCGCCAGAGCGCCCAGGCCGCGCGCCAGGCGAACGACCTGGCAGGGGCGGCTGGCCACCTGGACCAGGCGCTGACATTGGTGGCGGAAGATCCGGCGGTGCTGCAGGAGCGTGCCGAAGTCGCGTTGCTGCAGGGCCAATGGGCACCGGCCGAGCAGTTCGCACAGCAGGCCATACAGCTGGGGTCGAAGACCGGACCGCTGTGTCGGCGCCACTGGGCGACCATTGAACAAGCACGGCTGGCGCGCGGTGAGAGCGAAAACGCGGTATCGGCGCACGCGCAGATCGAGCGCTGCACCGTGCCGGGCATCATGCGCTACTGAGGTTGGCGAACGGGTGGCACCCCCTCGCGGGTGGCTCTCAAGCTTGAGCTGAGCTTGGGCCGGGCGGTGGGGCTGGGCGGGGGACGGCAAGGGCCGCTCATGCGTGCCTCGTTTCGCGCCATCCATGGCGCTCAACGCCCCCGCCCAGCCCCACCGCCCGGCCCTCTGACAGGTTCCGTGGCCGCCAGCCGCGTAATAAAGAAAAAGGAAAAGCGGTAGCGCCGACCCGTGGTCGGCGAGCGCAGCGGGCCGTTGGCGGGAACATTCTGCCGAGCACGGCTTTGCGCGACCGCAGGCCGCATTGACCTATCTGGTGGAAGGAGCCCCTGAGTCAGGGGCGGCCGCGAAGCGGCGGGGTGTGGGTGCTGGTGAGACGGGGCCCACGGTTTGCGCAGCAAAGCGTGGGAGCGGCAGCGCGAATGCGATGACGTGGACCCGGGCGCCGCTCGGCGAAAAAAACCGCCAGCCGGTATCCTGTGGAGGTTGATGAAGCCTGATCTTGTCCATGCCAGCCGCGAGGCGCTGAGCGAGGGTGGGGCACTCGCCTCCCACGTGGATGCGTTCGTGCCGCGTCCGGCGCAACTGCGCCTCACCGAAGCGATCGCCGAGACGCTGCAACAGCGTGACCTGTTGTTGGCCGAAGCCGGCACGGGGACCGGCAAGACCTATGCGTATCTGGTGCCGGTGTTGCTGTCGGGCCTGAAAACCATCATCTCCACCGGCACCCGCGCGCTGCAGGACCAGTTGTACCACCGCGATCTGCCGCGCGTGCGGCAGGCGCTGGGGGTGGGCCATCGCAGCGCGTTGCTGAAAGGCCGCTCGAATTATCTGTGCCGTTACCGCCTGCAGCAGGCACGTGGTGAGCCGCGGTTCTCCACACCCCAGCAGGCGGCAGAGTTCCAGCGCGTGCTCGCCTGGTCCGGACGTACCCGCCACGGTGACATGGCGGAGCTGGAAGCCTTGGCCGATGACTCGCCGCTGCTGCCGATGGTCACCTCCACCGTCGACAATTGTCTGGGCACGGAGTGCGCGTTCTACGACGACTGCTTCGTGGTGCAGGCACGGCAGCGGGCGCAGGCTGCCGATGTCGTCGTGGTGAACCATCATCTGCTGTTGGCTGACCTGGCGCTCAAGCAGGAAGGCTTCGGTGAACTGCTGCCGGGAGCGGAGGCGTTCGTCATCGACGAGGCGCACCAGTTGCCCGAGCTTGCCGCGCAGTTCTTCGGCGAAGGCTTCGGCATGCGACCGTGGCAGGAGCTGGCGCGCGACTGCCTGCTGGAGTCACGCAGCGTGGCGGGTGCGCAGGCATCGCTGCAGGGCCCGGCCGGCGCACTGGAGCACGCGCTGCAGGATCTGCGCACGGCGATGGACGGCTTGCCGCCGCGTGGCACGCAATGGCGTGCGCTTGCGGTGCCGCAGGTGCGTGACGGATTCGATGCGGTGATGAGTGCCCTGCATCTGCTGCTGCAGGTGCTGGACACGCTGCGCGAAGCATCCGCCGGCCTCGATGCGTGTCATGCGCGTGCGCGCGAGGCGGTGTCCCGCCTGACCCGGTGGCTGGGCGACGATGCGCCACTGCTCGACTTCGACGCCGAGCCGGAGCCGCCGTCCGCGCCTGCGGCGGACGTGCTCTGGTATGAGCTGACCCCGCGTGGATTCCGCTGCCAGCGCACGCCGATGGATGTCTCCGGCCCCCTGCGTGAACACCGTGAGCGCACTATGGCCGCCTGGATTTTCACCTCGGCCACGTTGACGGTGGGGGGCGGCTTCGAGCATGTCATCCAGCGGCTGGGGCTGGACGATCCGCGTACGCTGCTGCAGGCCAGCCCCTTCGACTGGCCGCGCCAAGCGCTGTGCTATCTGCCCGAGGGCTTGCCTGATCCTGCGGCACGCGGCTTCGGTACCGCCCTGATCGCTGCGCTTCGGCCGGTGCTCGAGGCGTCGCACGGGCGCGCGTTCCTGTTGTTTGCGTCGCACCGTGCGCTGCGCGAAGCGGCCGAAGCGCTGCGCGGTGCGCCGTGGCCCTTGTTCGTCCAAGGGGAGGCGCCCCGCGCGACGCTGCTGCAGCGCTTCCGCGAATCGGGCAATGGCGTGTTGCTGGGATCGGCCAGTTTCCGCGAAGGCGTGGACGTGGTCGGCGATGCGCTGAGCGTGGTGGTGATCGACAAACTGCCTTTCGCCGCACCGGATGACCCCGTGTTTGAGGCGCGCCTTGAGGCCATCCGTACGCAGGGCGGCAACCCGTTCCGCGACGAACAACTGCCGCAGGCAGTGATCGCGCTGAAGCAGGGCGTGGGGCGCTTGATCCGCAGTGAAACCGACCGTGGAGTACTGGTGCTGTGTGATCCGCGCCTGCTCAACCGGAGCTATGGTCGGGTCTTCCTGGATTCGCTGCCGCCGTTCCGCCGCACCCGCGCGCTGGCCGATGTGCAGGCCTTCTTTGCGCCACAATGGACGCCTCCGGCGGCACAGGCTGACGATCCCCCGGGCACGCCCCTCTCTTTGTTCTGACCGCTGACCCCACGATGAAACTGCTCGCTTTTGAACTGTCCACCGAAGCCTGTTCCGTTGCCGTCCATGTGGACGGTGCGGTGCTGCAGCGCTTCGAGATCGCACCACGACGGCATGCCGAACTGGCGCTGCCGTGGGCCGAGGCGCTGTTGGCGGAGGCCGGCATCGCGCGTTCGCAGTTGGATGCGATCGCGCTGGGGCGCGGTCCGGGGGCATTCACCGGTGTCCGGCTGGCGATCGCGATAGCGCAGGGCGTGGCGCTCGCACTGGACCGGCCACTGCTGCCGGTTTCCACGCTGCAGGCGCTGGCGCTACGTGCGCCGGCGGATGCGCAGCACGTCCTGGCCGCGATCGACGCCCGCATGGGCGAGGTGTATGTGGCCCGATACCACCGCGTCGACGGCCTGCCGCAGTTGCAGGACACCGAGCGCGTGTGTCCGCCGCAGGCCGTGTCGGTGCCTGCCGGCCTGCGCTGCTTTGGCGTGGGCACCGGGTTCTCGGCCGCCGATGGCGCGGTGCCGACGTTGCTGGGCGGTACGCTGAGCGGCGTGGACGAAACCGCGTTGCCACAGGCATCGGATGTGCTGGCACTGGCGTTGCCGATGCTGGCACGGGGCGAGGCGGTTGCGCCGGAACGGGTGGAACCGGCCTACCTGCGCGACAACGTGGCGTTGACCCTGGTGGAGCAGCAGGCGCTGCGTGCGTCCAAGCTGAAGTAGGTCGGCGAACGGGTGGGACCCCCTCGCGGTTGGCTCTGACAGCAGGTTGCTTGCTTGGGGCCGGGCGGTGGGGCTGGGCGGGGGACGGCAAAAGCTGCATCCATGCAGGCCTCGTTTCGCGCCATCCATGGCACTCAACGCCCCCGCCCCAGCCCCCCCGCCCGCCCCCTGACAGGTTCCGTGGCCGCCAGCCGCGTAGTAAAGAAGAGAAAATCGGTAGCGCCGACCCATGGTCGGCGAGCGCAGCGGGCCGTTGGCGGAAACATTCCGCCGAGCACGGCTCGGCGCTACCGCAGGCCCCGTTGGCGCGTCGGGTGGAGGGAGCCCCTGAGTCAGGGGCGGCCGCGAAGCGGCGGGGTGTGGGTGCTGGTGAGACGGGGCCCAGGGTTTGCGAAGCAAAGCGTGGGAGCGGCAGCGCGAATGCGATGACGTGGA
>NZ_JACYVC010000006.1:0-255986 GCF_014842145.1 Stenotrophomonas sp. CFBP 13718 | reverse complement strand
CGCAGCGGGCCGTTGGCGGGAACATTCCGCCGACCATGGGTCGGCGCTACAGATTCAAAGGCCGCCATGGACCTGTCGAAGGTGGGGCGGGGTGGGTTGGCGGGGGCGTTGAGTGCCATGGATGGCACGAAACGAGGCACGCAGGACGCAGTTTTTGCCGTCCCCCGCCAACCCACCCCGCCCCACCTACACGCAGCCCTGCAGACGTTGCTCTTGCTGTTGCTGTTGCTCTTGTTCGTGCTCGAAAACGCAGGTGCCGGGCCGCAGGCCCGGCAACACCACAAAAACTCACCCCGCGCAGCGGGCGCAGAGTCCGTGCACTTCCAGCGTCTGCGCCTGCGGCTGGAAACCCAGCTCCTTGGCGCGCTTTTCCAACTGGCTGACGATCTCGCGGTCTTCCAGTTCCACCGCGCTGTGGCAGCTGTTGCAGATCAGGAACGGCACCGAATGTGCGGCACTGCTGGGGTGATGGCAGGCCACGAACGCGTTCACCGATTCCAGCTTGTGCACGAATCCATTGGCCATCAGGAAATCCAGCGCGCGGTAGACCGTGGGCGGCGCATCGGCCCCCACGCCCTTGCCGCTGCGTACCCACTCCAGCAGCTCATACGCCTTGACCGGCTTGCCGGCCTCGGCGATCAGACGCAGCACGTTGGCCCGGATCGGGGTCAGCCGCAGTCCACGCTCGCGGCAGACACGCTCGACCACCCCGACGAAATCCGTTGCGTCATGGACGTGGTGGTGCGGGGCCGTACAGGCGTGCTTGGCGGACATGCGGGTTCTCCGGTTCGGGGCGGGATCAGGCCGCTGCTATCTTGGTGATGGCAACATCGATGCGTTTCAAGGCCTCATCGCGTCCAGCAAGGTACACCGTCTGCGAAATATCCGGGCTCACCTGCGTGCCGGTGATGGCCACGCGCAGCGGCTGCGCGACCTTGCCCATGCCGATCTCCAGCGCCGCGGCCGCATCGTGCAGCGCCACCCCCACGCTCTCGGCAGTCCACTCCGGCAGGGCCGCCAGCAGCTCACGCGCCTTGCCCAGCGGGACGTCCGCGCCCGCCTTGAGGTGCTTGGCCACGGCAGCGTCGTCGTAGGTAGTCAACGGCTGGTACCAGACCACGGCCTTCTCGGCCATTTCCTTCAGGGTGTGCACCCGCTCGCGCAACGCGATCACGACATCCTCCGCCGACGGACCTGCGTTCAGGTCCACGCCCAGCTTTTCCAGCTGATAGACCAGTGCCGGCGCGATCGACGCAGGCGCTTCGGTCTTCAGGAAGTGCTGGTTGACCCAACCCAGCTTGGCCATGTCCAGCCGCGCCGCCTTGGAATTGCAGTTGGTCACATCGAACAGGTCGATCAGCTCCTGGCGGCTGAAGATCTCCTGGTCACCGTGCGACCAGCCCAGACGGGCGAGATAGCTCAGCAGCGCTTCGGGCAGATAGCCGGCATCCTTGTACTGCATCACATCGGCCGCGCCGGTGCGCTTGGACAGCTTGGCCCCCTGCTCGTCCAGGATCATCGGCATATGGCCGAACTTCGGCACCGGTGCCCCGATGCCTTCGTACAGGTTGATCTGCCGCGGGGTGTTGTTGATGTGGTCATCGCCACGGATGACCTCGGTGATGCCCATGTCCCAGTCGTCCACCACGACGGCAAAGTTGTAGGTCGGGTAACCGTCCGGACGGAAGATCACCATGTCGTCCAGCTCACTGTTGGCGATCTCGATCGGGCCCTTGATCAGATCGTCGAACACCACCGTGCCTTCAAGCGGGTTCTTGAAACGGATCACCCGGTTCGGATCCTCGCGGTAGGCCAGGCCCTGCTCACGCGCCGCGCCGTTGTAGCGGGGCTTCTCCTGCTTGGCCATGGCGGCTTCGCGCATCGCGTCGAGCTCGTCTTTGGTCTCGTAGGCGTAGTACGCCTTGCCGTCAGCCACCAGCTGCTCGGCCACTTCCTTGTAACGCGCCACGCGCTGGGTCTGGTAGATCGGACCCTCGTCATAGCCCAGGCCCAGCCACTCCATCGCCTCCAGGATCGCGTCGATGGCGCCCTGGGTACTGCGCTCGCGGTCGGTATCTTCGATACGCAGCACGAACTCGCCGCCACGGTGGCGGGCCTCCAGCCAGCAGTACAACGCGGTGCGGGCACCACCGATGTGCAGGTAGCCGGTGGGACTGGGGGCAAAGCGGGTGCGGCAGGTCATGGGACGCTCGGAGCAACGGTTGTCCCCCGATTTTACCAAAAGGGGACGGAGGGGATTAAGTCGCAATCCACCCGCCCCCTTCTGTTCATCAATTCAAGCCAGATACGACTTAATCCCCTCCGTCCCCTTTTAGGGTCTTGCGCGGGAACAGGTCGTCGCGGGTGGCGGCGTTGTACACGAACGAGGCGACGATGGCGGCGGCCTGCTTGAGGTCTTCCGGCTCGGCGTGGTCCCAGGTATCTAGGTGGCTGTGGTGGACGTTGCTGAAGTAATCCAGCTTGTCCTGGATGAACTGGAAGCCCGGCAGGCCGACGCGGTCGAAGCTGATGTGGTCGGTGGAGCCGGTGTTGCGGCTGGCCACCGTGGTGGCGCCTACGTCGTTGAAGGGCTTCAGCCAGGCTTCGAACACCGGCATCGCGGCCAGGTTTTCCTGCGCGTAGATGCCGCGGAAGCGGCCGGAGCCGTTGTCCATGTTGAAGTAGACGGAGAACTTGTCGTAGTCGCGTCGCTTGAGCAGCGCACCGGTGGGCTCGCGCAATGAGGCCGGCAGCGCTTTCTGCGCCGGATCGGTGGGCTCCGGGAACTGCGCGAAATGCTTGGCCACGTACGCCTGCGAGCCGATCAACCCCTGCTCTTCGCCACTCCACAGCGCAACCCGGATCGTGCGCTTCGGCTTGGCGCCGACCGCTTTGAGGATGCGCATCGCCTCCATCATCACCGCCACGCCGGCGGCATTGTCCGCTGCGCCCGTGCCGGTATGCCACGAGTCCATGTGCGCACCCAGCATCACCACTTCGTCGGCCTTGCTGCTGCCGCGTAGCTCGGCCAGCGTGTTGTAGCCGGGCTGGTTGGCTGCATCGGTGAAGCGCGCTGCCACGTCCACGCGCAGCTTCACCGCCTGCTTGTTGGCCAGCGCCCGCACCAACGGATTGAAGTGCTCGGAAATCATCGCCAGCTCGGGGATGCCGGCCGACTCACCGGCCCTGCGCGAACCGCCGCCGGCGACGCGGATGATGCCGTTGTCCCAGCCGCTGATGCTGATCGCCGCCAATGCGCCCTCTTCCACGAAGAAGGCATTGGTGGCCTTGGCCAGCGCCTGCCGCTCGCTGTACTCCTTGACCCGCTTCTCCTTCTCGGCCGCTGCATTCTTCGGCAGGGTGAACTCCTGCAGGCCCTCCAGCGAGGTCGCATCATGGCGATGCGAGTCCGGTTCGGTGCCACGCTTGTACTCGCGTGCCTCGCCCAGCAGCAGGATCTTGCCGCGCAGCGTGCCTTTGTATTTTTCCAGGTCCGCCAGCTTCTTGATGTCCACCTGGACCAGCTCGCCTTCCACCGGTCCGTTGGTACCCGGCGTCCATGCCTTGGGCAGTGCATGCAGCGGCTGCACGCGCTCACCCAGCATCTCCACGCGGGCGGAGGTGAACTCCCAGCCACGGCCGAAATCATCGAAGGCTTCGTCATGCACGTTGCTCAGCCCCCATTCGCTGAACTTGCCGCGCGTCCACGCGTTGGCCTGCGCCATCGCCGGTGAGTTGGTCAGCCGCGGGCCAATGGACTCGGTGAGGTGGCTGAAGGTATCCATCACCTGCGAGCGATGGAATGCCTCCTGGCGGATCTTGCTGACCATGTCCAGGTCGACCGGCTCTGCGCGCTGCGCCATCGCCGGATTGCTCACGGCCAGCGCAACGGCCAGCACTCCCCACTTCAACATCGGCTTCCCCCGGCTCACACCATCATTGGTCAACCGTCGAGTGTAGAGGCGACCTCGCCAGGTCGCAGATGCCTAAGGTCACGCAAAGAAGCAGGGCCACATTCCGATCCGGAATGTGGCCCTGCCAGGGTGATGCAGGAGGCCGGCTTCAGCGCACGCCGCTGCGCCCGTCACCGTCCGCAGGCAGGGCCGGCGGCCCGCCCATCCCCAGTGCATACCAGTCGACCCGGCGGGTCACCCACATCACCAGCGCCAGGATGCCGAACAGCAACAGCGAACCCATCAGCAGTGCATTGTTTTCCGACACCAGCAGGCCATACAGCGCGCCGTACAGCACCGTCAGCATCAGCGCGAAGCCTGCCCCCCGCTTCCAGTGCCCCAGCACGTTGGCCAGGTACACCGCCTGCAGCCCGATACACGCCAGCGCGGAAACCAGATACGCCTGCCAGAAGGCGATGTGCTCGGACAGGCTGATCAGCAGCAGGAAGAAGATCGCCAGCGCCAAGCCCACCATCAGGTACTGCAGCGGATGGATGCGCAGCTGTCGGATCAGTTCGAACAACAGGAAGCCGACGAAGGTCAGCAGGACGAACAGCACGCCGTACTTGGATGCGCGGTCGGCCTGGGTGTACACGTCCACCGGGTCCACCAGCGATACCTCCACCGACTGCGCCGAGGAATCGCCAGCACGCAGCTGGCGCTGTGCATCCGAGGCCAGCGACGAGACCGCCCAGCGGGCCTCGAAGCCCTGCGCATCGACGCGGCGCTCGTTGGGGAGGAACGCACCGGCAAACGAGGGATGTGGCCAGGTGGAGCGCAGGGCGATCTGGTTGTCATCGCCCACCGGCACCACGGCCAGCGAGCGGCTGCCATCGACCTGCAGCTCCAGCTCCACGCGGCTGGCCGCCAGCAGGCCACCGGCGGGATCGCTGAAACCGGTGACCTCGGCCTGCAGTCCGCGACCCAGCTCATCGGCCACGCCCACGCCGGGCTGCAGGCGCAGCGGCGCACCGTTGACCCGCAGATTCGGCGTGCCGACCAGTCCGCGCACGTCGCTCAGCCCGACCGCCAGATACGGCGTGCCGTACGTGCGGCCGGTCTTGACCGGGTAGTCATCGGCGGGGAATGCAGCCGTGATCTTGCCCTGCCAGCTGTACACCGGCACCTTGAACAACCCGACCGAGCGCTGGTCCGGCAGCATTCGGCCATCCACGGTCAGCTGCTGCGGCATCTGCAGCCAATGCCCCTGCGTGGTCTGCACTTCGGTGGTGGTCTTGCCTGCCTTGTCGACGACCGCGACCGTGGTGCGCTCGATCCAGGGCACCACGCGCACCGGCCCGACCAGTTGCTGCGTACCCGCACGGCTTTCGGCCACGCGACGGAAGGCTTCTTCGCGGTACTCGCTACGGTCGGTGATGACGCTGCGGATCATCATCAGCGGAACCAGCAGCAGCAGGATCAGCCCGCCGACAATGGCGAAGCGCAGGAACAGATGCAGGGATTTCATGGTCCATCCTCGTTGGAGAGGACTGCAGGATGGACAGCGCCGGTGTGCGCAGTTTGAAGTGAATGTGAAGTGGAGCGACCCGCGGCGCACGGCCGTCGCGGTCATGCCGCCGTGGAAACGCGGCGATGGCAATGCGGCGGTGGCAATGACGCCGTGGAAACGCCGCACGGTGTCGGGCCGCCGTGGTAGAGCTGCCGTGGTAGAGCCGACCTGGTAGAGCCGACCTGGTAGAGCCGACTTCAGTCGGCTGCCGTTTGCGGGCAAGCACAACGCAGCCGACTGAAGTCGGCTCTACCAGAACGGCATCATCCCACCAGCCAGAGCGGCATCACCCCGCCAGGCAAAGCAGCATCATCCCACCAGCCAGAGCGGCATCACCCCACCAGCCAGAGCGGCATCAATCCGCCCGCCAAAGCGGCATAACCCGCCACCCAGAGCTGCATCAACCCGGCAGCCACAACGTGGCCACCGTACCTCCGCCGTCGCGGTCCTCCACCCGCACCCGGCCACCATGCAACCGGGCCACTTCGTGCACGAACGGCAGCCCCAGACCGGAGCTGCGCCGCCCCGTGGCAGGCCGTGGCAGCGAATAGAACCGTTCGAAGATCCGCTCGCGTGCGTAGTCCGGTACGCCCTCCCCGTGATCCACTACCTGCAGCGCCACGCCATCGCCCTCCGCCAGCGCACGCAGGTGCACCCTGCCGCCCACGGGCGAAAAGTCGATCGCGTTGTCCAGCAGGTTGTGCAGCGCCTGGCGCAGCAGGTATCCGTCACCGCGCACCGTCAGCGCAACAGACGCGTCGATATCCAGGCTGACCTGCGCCGCCTGCGCGCGCAGCTGCAGAGCCTGGGACACGCCGTCCAGCAACACCGATGCCGGCAGCACTTCGCGCGTCTGCAGCCATCCGTGCTGCTCCACTTCGGCCAGCGCCAGCAGTTTGTCGATCGTCTCGGTCAGCCGTTGCTGCTGGTCGACGATGCTGCGCGCGAACCGTGCCCGATCCTCCTCGGCCATGGGCTCCTGCAGCAACTCGGCCGCGCCACGGATCGCCGCCAACGGGCTCTTCATTTCGTGGGTCAGCGACTGCACGTAGTGCTCCACGTACGCCTTCCCCTCCAGCTTGCGCCGCATGGTCTCCAGCGCCTGGCCCAGGTCGCCGATCTCATCGCGCCGCGGGCGCGGCGGCGGCACCGGTTCGCCCGCACTCACTGCCTGAGCGTAGCGATTCAAGCGCCGCACGCCGGTCATCAGCCATGCTGTCATCAGGATGCCGATCAGCGCCGACAGCCCGATCAGCCACGCGCCGCGCAGCATGATCTGGCGCTGGCTGGCGGCAATGAAGGGGTCGATGCTGCGATTGGGCTGCGACAGCGACAGCACCCCGATCAGCCTGTGCCCATCGGCCGGGTCGTACACCGGTGCCGCCACGTGCATCACGGTGTGGGTGGGATCGCCGGGCACTTCGGGGCTGGACCGCGCACCGTACTCACCGCGCAACGTGCGATGGACATCATTCCAGCGGGAGTTGTCACGCCCCACGTCGCGCCCCAGCGAGTCATACACCACGATGCCCTTGGCATCGGTAATGGTCACCTGGTAATCCAGCGCGCGCTTGGGGAAGCGCCACACCATCGCCTTCGGGTCGCGGCGCTGGGCCCGTGCCAGACTGGCAGTGAAACCGCCCCCGGCCAGCGTCCCCGCCTTCAGCTCCGGTGCCGCCATCTCGGCCAGCACGTTGGCCGCATCCACCAGCGTGGATTCCATGGCCTGCCGCACACCCGGCTTCACTTCATCCACGAATATCCGCATCACGAAGAAGGCCGCCAGGCCCACGATCAGGAAGAATCCCAGGAACAGCTTCAGCCCCAGCCGCATGCTCAGACCTCCAGCGCGTAGCCGAGGCCACGATGGGTGCGGATCGGATCGTCCTGCGCCCCCGCCGCCCGCAGCTTCGCGCGCAACGTCTTGATATGCGTGTCGACGGTGCGGTCCGCACTGTCACTGGTAGCGTCCCAACCGCGGTCCATCAACTGGTTGCGGCTGAGGATGGCCCCGGGCCGCTGCAGCAACGCCGCCAGCAGTGCGTACTCATAGCGGGTCAGGTCGAGCACCCGCCCTGCGTAATGGATGCGGTGGCTCTCCGGGTCGATCCGGAACGCACCGTGCTGCTGCCCCTTCTCGTCAGCTACCACCGTCGTGGCGACCGACGCACTGCGGCGCAGGCGCGCACGCACCCGCGCCACCAGTTCGCGTGGTGAAAACGGCTTGGTCACGTAGTCGTCGGCGCCCAGCTCCAACCCCAGCACCCGGTCGATCTCCTCGCTGCGCGCGGTCAGGAAAATCACCGGCACCTGCCCTGCCGGACCGGGCAGCGCGCGCAGCCGGCGGCATACCTCGAAGCCGCCCAGGTCGGGCAGGCCGACATCCAGCATCACCAGGTCCACGCGGTGTGCCTGCAGGTGCTGCAGGGCCTGCCCGCCGAGCAGGCAGTGGGTCGCCGCGTAGCCTTCGCTGCGCAGCGCATACAGCACGGTTTCGGCAATGGCGGTCTCGTCTTCGACCACCAGTACGTGGGCAGCAGCTTCTGTCATGGCGGCAGCATAGCCGCTGCGCCTGCCTACCCGTACACTGCGCCCCATGAACTACCGCCACGCCTTCCATGCCGGCAACCATGCCGATGTCCTCAAGCACATCGTGCTGCTCGCCCTGATCGACAGCTTCAAGCGCAAGGACAGCCCGTTCTTCGTGCTCGACACCCATGCCGGCCGCGGCCGCTACCTGATGGCCAGCGAAGAGGGCCGCAAGACCCTGGAGGCCGAAGAGGGGGTGATGCGCCTGATGTCCCAGCCCAAGCTGCCCGAGGTGGTCGAGCGCTACCTGAAGGCGGTGCAGGCCGATAATCCGGTCGGCGCGATGATCAACTACCCGGGCTCGCCGCTGCTGGCCGCCCAGGCGCTGCGTCCGCAGGACCGTCTTGCGGCCTGCGAACTGCAGCCCGAAGAAGCCGCTGCCCTGCGGAAGGTGTTCGCCAACGATGCGCGGGTCGGCGTCTACGAAGGCGACGGTTACGAAAAAGTGCGGGCCCTGGTGCCGCCGAAGGCCAACGGGGCCAAGATCGGCCGCGGTCTGGTGTTGATCGATCCGCCTTACGAAGGGCAGGACGCTGAGTACATCCGCATCCTGGCCACGTTGAAGGAAACCTACGAGCGTTGGCCACAGGCCACCTGCGCGGTCTGGTTCCCGATCAAGCAGCGCCGCACCATCCTCCACTTCCTGCGCAAGGCGACCGCGCTGCCGTTCAAGTCCGCCCTGACCATCGAGCTGCTGGTGCGCCCGGACGAATCGCCGTTGCGCCTCAACGGCAGCGGCATGCTGATCCTCAATGCCCCCTTCCAGTTCGACCGGGTGGTCGGCCCGGCCCTGCCGGCGCTGAAGCAGCACCTCGGTGAAACGGGTGCCAGCACCCGCATCGATTGGTTGAAGACCGCCGAATAGGCCCCTGTGACGCCGTGCATCGCCGTGAACCATTCGTTCACGGTGTGCGGCCATGGGAATGCCACAATCGCTGGACCACCAAGGAACAACCCGGTATGGCCACTCGCAACCGCATGCCGCCCTGGCACGAGATCTTCAAGGCCCCCAGCGGCCACGAACTGCTGATCCGTCCGATCCGGCCAGAAGACGGCCCGCCGCTGCAGGCTGCCTTCAGCCTGTTCGGCCCGGAGGAAATCCGTGACCGCTTCCTGCAGGCGGTCACCGAGCTTTCGCCGGAGACCACCCAGCGGCTCACCCACCCCAATCCGAAGACCGAAATCACGCTGGTCGCGGCCGAATCGCTGCCGGCCGGTGAAGCCGTGGTCGGCGCGGTAGCCCGCGCCTCGATCATCCAGGGCACCCGTGAAGCCGAGTACGCGATCCTGATCAGCCGCTTCCTGATCGGCCAGGGGCTTGGCCGGCAGTTGATGCGCAAACTGGTGAAGTGGGCGCGCGGCAAGTACCTGGATCGCCTGTATGGCGATGTCGCCGAAGAGAACGAGCCGATGAAGCAGCTGGCCGACTCGCTGGGCTTCAAGCCGGTGCCGCACCCGCAGGGCACGCCCGGCCTGGTGCGGATGGTGCTGGAACTGGATAACTGAGGCGCGTGCGCCGGGCGCTGCCCGGCGATCCATCCCGGGCCACCGCGCGCGCCGGGCATGGCGCGACGCCGCGTTCGGGCTTGTTGCAGCGTTGTCCCGGTCTGCACAACGGCCTCTGATAGAATCGGCGGCCAATGTCGCGCTCTCCTTATCCCATTCCGCCGCTGCCCCGTCCCGGCCAGCTCCGCGCCTGGTGGCGCGCTCCCAGCTCCGCCACGGCGCTCGCGTGGTACCTCGCCCGTGCGGCGCAGGCACACGACGGCCCGCTGCTGGTCGTCGCTCCGGACAACCACGGTGCCAACCAGATCGAAGCCGATCTGCACACCCTGCTCGGTGCCGACGACAGCTTGCCTGTGGTGGCGTTCCCGGACTGGGAGACGCTGCCCTATGATCGTTTCAGCCCGCATCCGGACATCATTTCCCAGCGCCTTTCCGCACTGCATCGCCTGCCCGGCCTGAAGCGCGGCCTGGTGGTGGTACCCGTGCAGACGCTGATGCAGCATCTGGCACCGAAGCAGTACGTGATCGGCGGCAGCTTCGATCTGCAGGTTGGCCAGCGACTGGACCTTGATGCGGAAAAACGCCGTCTGGAAAGTGCCGGCTACCGCAATGTGCCGCAGGTGATGGACCCGGGCGATTTCGCCGTGCGCGGTGGCCTGCTGGATGTCTATCCGATGGGAGCCCGCGAGCCGCTGCGGGTGGAACTGCTGGATGAAGACATCGACACCATCCGTGCCTTCGACCCGGAGACGCAGCGTTCGCTGGACAAGGTCCAGGCCGTGCACATGCTGCCCGGGCGCGAAGTGCCGATGGACGATGCCAGCATCTCGCGGGTGATGGACGCGCTGCGCGAGCGCTTCGACGTGGATACCCGTCGCAGCTCGCTGTACCAGGATCTCAAGTCCCGCTTGGCACCGGCGGGCATCGAGTATTACCTGCCGCTGTTCTTCGACCGCACCGCCACGCTGTTCGATTACTTTTCCGCCGACGTGCTGCCGGTCATGGCACCGGGCGTGGGCGAGGCGGCCGCTGCGTTCTGGGCACAGACCAGCCAGCGCTACGAACAGCGCCGGCATGACGTCGAACGCCCGCTGCTGCCGCCGGACCAGCTGTATCTGTCGCCGGATCTGCTGCGCGAGAAGCTCAACGACCTGCCACGGGTTGAAGTATGGCCGCCCGAACACGCACGCATCGAGCAGGCCCAGCCACTGGGCGATACCAAGCTTCCGCCACTTCCGGTGGCCGCACGTGATGCAACGGCGGGCCAGGCACTGGCCTCGTTCGTCAAGGAATACCCGGGCCGCATCCTGATCGCCGCCGATACGGCAGGCCGACGGGAAGCCCTGCTGGAAGTGCTGCAGGCCGCTTCATTGAAGCCGCCCGTCGTGGTCGACCTGCCCTCGTTCCTTGCCGGCAGCGAGCGCTTCGCTATCACCGTTGCACCGTTGGAAGACGGCTTCGCGCTGGACGAGCCGCGCATCGCGGTGCTGACCGAACGCCAGCTGTTCCCGGAGCGTGCAGGCCAGCAGCGCCGCTCGCGCCGCGCCGGTCGCGAGCCCGAAGCGATCATCCGCGACCTTGGCGAGCTGACCGAAGGTGCACCGATCGTCCACGAAGACCACGGCGTAGGTCGCTACCGCGGCTTGATCGCAATGGATGTGGGCGGAATGCCCGGCGAGTTCCTCGAGATCGAGTACGCGAAGGGGGATCGGCTGTATGTGCCGGTCGCCCAACTGCACCTGATCAGTCGCTACTCCGGCGCATCGGCCGATACCGCGCCGTTGCATTCGCTGGGTGGCGAACAGTGGACCAAAGCCAAGCGCAAGGCCGCGGAGAAGGTGCGCGACGTCGCCGCCGAACTACTGGAAATCCAGGCACGCCGTCGCGCGCGTGCAGGCCTGGCGCTGGACGTGGACCGTTCCATGTATGAGCCCTTCGCGGCCGGCTTTCCGTTCGAAGAGACTCCCGACCAGCTGGCCGCCATCGACGCCACCCTGCGGGATCTCGCCAGCAGCCAACCGATGGACCGCGTGGTCTGCGGTGACGTGGGCTTCGGCAAGACCGAAGTGGCCGTGCGTGCTGCCTTCGCTGCGGCCAGCGCCGGCAAGCAGGTCGCGGTACTGGTGCCGACCACGCTGCTGGCAGAACAGCATTACCGCAACTTCCGCGACCGCTTCGCCGACTATCCGATGAAGGTGGAAGTGCTGTCGCGCTTCAAATCCACCAAAGAGATCAAGGCGGAACTGGAAAAGGTCGCCGAGGGCACCATCGACGTGATCATTGGCACGCACCGGCTGCTGCAGCCGGATGTGAAGTTCAAGGATCTTGGCCTCGTGGTGGTCGATGAAGAACAGCGTTTCGGTGTGCGGCAGAAGGAAGCGTTGAAAGCGATGCGCGCCAACGTGCATCTGCTGACCCTGACGGCCACGCCGATCCCGCGCACGCTCAACATGGCCATGGCCGGCCTGCGCGACCTGTCGATCATTGCCACGCCGCCGCCGAACCGGCTGGCGGTGCAGACCTTCATCACCCAATGGGACGACGCGCTGCTGCGCGAAGCCTTCCAGCGCGAGCTGGCGCGCGGCGGGCAGCTTTATTTCCTGCACAACGACGTGGAGAGCATCGGCCGCATGCAGCGCGAGCTGTCCGAGCTGGTGCCGGAGGCGCGCATCGGCATTGCCCACGGGCAGATGCCGGAGCGCGAGCTGGAACGGGTGATGCTGGAATTCCAGAAGCAGCGCTTCAATGTGCTGCTGTCGACCACGATCATCGAATCGGGCATCGACATCCCCAACGCGAACACCATCATCATCAACCGGGCAGACCGCTTCGGGCTGGCGCAGCTGCACCAGCTGCGTGGCCGCGTCGGTCGTTCGCACCACCGCGCGTACGCCTATCTCGTCGTGCCGGACCGCCGTTCGATCACACCCGACGCGGAAAAGCGGCTCGATGCCATCGCCTCGATGGATGAGCTGGGCGCCGGCTTCACCCTGGCGACCCACGATCTGGAGATCCGTGGTGCCGGCGAGCTGCTGGGCGAAGACCAGAGCGGCCAGATGGCTGAAGTGGGCTTCAGCCTGTACACCGAGCTGCTGGAACGCGCCGTGCGCAGCATCCGGCTGGGCAAGCTGCCCGATCTGGATGCGGGGCAGGAAGTCCGCGGCGCCGAGGTGGAACTGCATGTGCCGTCCCTGATTCCGAATGACTACCTGCCCGACGTGCATACGCGCCTGACCCTGTACAAGCGCATTTCCAGCGCGCGTGACAGTGCATCGCTGCGCGAACTGCAGGTGGAGATGATCGACCGCTTCGGCCTGTTGCCGGATCTGGCCAAGCATATGTTCGCCATTGCCGAGCTGAAACTGCAGGCCAACGAACTGGGCATCCGCAAGCTCGATCTGGGCGAGGCCGGCGGTCGCATCGTCTTCGAAGCCAAACCGAACATCGATCCGATGTCCGTGATCCAGCTGATCCAGAAGCAGTCCAATCTGTACAGCATGGATGGTCCGGACAAGCTGCGGATCAAGCATCCGTTACCGTTGCCGGAAGACCGCTTCAACGCAGCGCGCGCGCTGCTGACCACGCTGGCCCCGGGCTGACGTCAGTTGGCTGCCGCTGCGCTCGCCGACCGTGGGTCGGCGCTACCGCGAACGCACCGATGCGTGACCTGACCCGCCGCTGCGCTCGCCGACCATGGGTCAGCGCTACCAATGGCCATGCCTCATCTACACTCCATCCTCTGCAACACAACACGGACGCTTCACCATGCACGGACTCACGCGCCTCCCCGCCCTGCTTGCTTGCCTGCTCATGCCTTTGGCAGGCCACGCCAAGACGGTCGATCAACGGTCGGCGGGCAACCTGCAGGCAACCCGCTCGCTGCCCTGCACCGCGCTGAAGGATGTCACCGCCAACGACTCGCCGGCCGACCTGATGGCCGCCATCCCCAGCTGCATCCAGGCCGGGCGCAATACCGACGGCGCGGACCTTTTCTCCATCGCCGGTGTGTTCGCCCACTTCGATACGCAACGCGTGGCAGACAGAACCGCACACGGTGCCTACGGCGCGCTCAAGATGAACCTGGTCGCCAGCTTCGAGTCTGCTGGAGACGGGCCGATGGCTGCGTTCAGCGCCGCGCTGCAGGACCGCATGGCCCACGCGGACGCGTACCAGAAAAGTCTATGCCTCCTCGCAGAGCGCCTGGGTCCTCCGCGCTACGCCCCCACCTACATGCTGAGCCACGGCATGTCGGCGTTCACCGGCAAGGACACCGGACTGGTGCCGGGATTCGATGCCGCCGCCGCATGGAAGATCACGCAGCAGGAGTACCTGAAGTGCGACGAGGTCGCGGCCGGCTGATGGATCTGCCCAGAAAAAACCCGGCTTTCGCCGGGTTTTTCATTTCTCAGCACACGCGTGCGATCACCAGATCACAACACGCTTGTCATCGGCACGCACCATCGGCTGCCCCGCCTTGCATTCGAATGCTGCCGCGAACGACGGCATGTTCGACGGCGCACCATTGGCGCGGAAGTTCGCCGGTGCGTGCGGATCGGTGTTCAACCGCACGCGCAGTTCGCCGTCGGTGAAGTTGCGACGCCACACGGTGGCCCAGTTCATGAAGAAGCGCTGGTCCTGGGTATAACCGTCCACCGGTGCGTTCTTCGACGGATCTTCCTTCAGCGCCATCTGCAGCGCGTCATAGGCCACGGTCAGGCCACCGAGATCGCCGATGTTCTCACCCAGGGTAAGCTTGCCCTTGACGTTCACGCCGGGCACGGCCTCATAGCCATCGAACTGCGCGACCAACTGGTCCGTCCGCTGGGTGAAGGCACTGCGGTCGGCGTCGGTCCACCAGTTGTCGAAGTTGCCGTTGGCCGCGAACTGGCTGCCGGAGTCATCATAGCCGTGCATCATTTCATGGCCGATCACCGCGCCGATGCCACCGTAGTTCAACGCCGGGTCTGCCTTGGCATCGAAGAACGGTGCCTGCAGGATCGCAGCGGGGAACACGATCTCGTTCTTGGTGGCGTTGTAGTACGCATTGACCGTCTGCGGGGTCATGCCCCACTCGGTCTTGTCGACCGGCTTGCCGATCTTGTCCAGCATGTAACGGTAGTTGTACGCGCGCGCCGCCTGCATGTTGCCGAGGAAGCTGTCACCGTTGGTCTGCAGGCCCGACCAGTCACGCCACTTGTCCGGGTAGCCGATCTTCGGGGTGAAGCTGGCCCACTTCTCCAGTGCCTTCCTGCGGGTGTCTTCACCCATCCATTCCAGCTTCTCCAGGCGGGCCTTGAGCGCTTCGGACAGGTTGTCCACCAGATGCTGCATCTGCTCCTTGCTCTCGACCGGGAACACCGCATCCACATACAACTGGCCCAGCGCTTCGCCCATGCCGTTGTTCACCGAATCCAGCACCCGCTTCCAGCGCGGCTGCATTTCCTGCTGGCCCCGCAACGTCTTGCCATAGAAGTCGAAGTTGGCCTTCTCCACGTTGCTGCTCAGATAGGGCGCGGCATCGTCGATGGTGTGGAAACGCAGGTAGGCCTGCCAGGTCGCAGCCGGCACATCGGCCAGCATCTTGTCGACCTCGGTGAAGAACTGCGGCTGGGCCAGCGAGAACTTATGCGCGGCCGGCACCTTGAGCGTGTCGAACAGTGCGGTCCAGCTGAAGTTCGGCGTCAGCTTGTCTGCATCGGCGGCACTGACCGGGTTGTAGCGCTTGGACGGATCACGCAGTTCGATGCGTGACAGCGAGGCGGCAGCCAAGCGGGTTTCAAACGCCAGCACGGCCTTGGCCTGCTCGGCCGCCTGCGCCGCGTCCACGCCGGACAGCGTCAGCACCTGGGTGATGTAGGCCACGTACGCATCGCGGATCTTCGCCTGCGATGCATCGGTGTAGTAGCCCTTCTCGGGCAGGCCCAGGCCACTCTGGCCGACATAGGCGATGACGTTCGCCGAATCCTTGTAATCGGCATTGGCCGACAACGAGAACAGCACGCCCTGCCCCTGCGCCTGGCTGTCGCGCAGGTACTGGGTGATGGTCGCGGTATCGTTCAGCGCGGCGATCTTGTCCAGCTGCGGCTGCAGCGGTGCCAGGCCGGCCGCATCGATCTTCGCTTCGTCGCTGCCGGTCTTCCAGATGTCACCGATCTTCGCTTCCACCGAGCCCGCCTTGGCATCGCTGTCGGCGGCCTGCTTGACCAGCGCGTGCTGCACTTCCAGCGAGCGCTCGCGCAGGATTTCGAAGCTCCCCCAGGTGGTCTGGTCACCCGGCACGGGATTGGCGGTAAGCCACTTCTGGTTCACGAACGCGTTCAGGTCCGTACACGCAGAAATGGCAGTATCCAGATCCGCGCTGTTGAGCGAAATCAGCGGCGTCTTGATCAGCGACGGGTCGAACGCCGACGTGCTGGCATCCGCCGTGGCAGTGGGCGCCGTCTCGGACTTGCCACAGGCAGCCAGCGATGCCGCGATGGCGACGGTCAGGCCCAGCGGGGCCAAGGTGCGCAACTTCATGGGACTCTCCAACGGGTAATCCCCGAGGGTAGCCCGGACATGCAGGACCGGGGACCGCCAAAGGTCACACCCGAATCCATCGGGGCGTGGGACACTGGGCTGGACCTCCCGATCAACTGGCCAGCGTGACCTTCATGACAGCACCCGACAGCAGCAAGGACCGCAAGGTGATCGACGACATCCAGCAGCACGGCTGGCATTGCCTGCATGTGCTGCCCGGTCCGGACGGTGAATCCGGGTTCTCTTATTCGATCGGATTCCAGGCGACCTACGGCGCGCCGGAAGTCATGGTCTTCGGCCTGCAGCGATCCAAGGCACAGGCGCTGCTTGGCGAATGCGCCACCCTGCTGGCCGCAGGGCACAAGATCCAGACCGACGTCGAAGACGGCGAGGTCCTCGATGGCGGTTACAAAGTGATCTTCCGCACCGTACGCGCGGACTGCCACGATGAATACCTGGCCACTGCCGTGCGCCATTGCGGCCCGCAGCCGCTGCAGGCGGTGGTGATGTTCCTGCCCGACAGCGCGCACCGCTTCGCGTGGCAGGCCGGGTATGACGATGCACAGGCCGATGAAGCGCTGGGCATCGTGCACGCCAACGCCCGGTAGTGCCGAGGGTAGAGTCGGCGCTATGCCGACGGTCATGCCGACCGTCATGCCGACGGTCATGCCGACGGTCATGCCGACAGTCATGCCGACGGTCATGCCGACGGTAGAGCCGACTTCAGTCGGCTTGATTAATGCAGCCGACTGAAGTCGGCTCTACCGGGCAACTAGCCGACTGAAGTCGGCTCTACCGGGCAACCAGCCGGCCGTTCGGCCGCCGCCGTTACTTCGCTTTGCCCTGGTTGGCCACGGCCTCGGCCGCCTTGCGTGCCGCTTCCGGGTCACCCAGGTAACGGAACGATTGCACGGTCAGGTCGTCGTTGAGCTCGAACAGCAACGGGATGCCGGTGGGAATGTTGAGTTCGAGGATCTGCTCGCGCGACACACCGTTGAGATACTTGTACAGCGCGCGCAGCGAATTGCCGTGCGCGGTGACCAGCACGGTCTTGCCGTCCTTCAACTGCGGTGCGATGGCATCGAACCAGTACGGCAGCACGCGGTCCAGCGTGGTCGCCAGCGACTCGGTGCCCGGCAGCGCATTGCGGTCCAGCGTGGCATACCGGCGGTCGTGGATCGGATGGCCCGGATCCTCAAGGTCCATCGGCGGCGGCGGGATGTCGTAGGAACGACGCCAGATCTTGACCTGCTCCTCGCCATGCTTGGCCGCGGTTTCCGCCTTGTCCAGGCCCTGCAGTCCGCCGTAGTGGCGCTCGTTCAAGCGCCAGCTCTTGCTGACCGGCAACCAGTCCTGGTCCATTTCGGCCAGGGCGCCCTGCAGCGTATGGATGGCCCGCTTGAGCACCGACGTGTGCGCCACATCGAACTGCAGGCCCTCCTCGCGCATCAGGCGACCAGCGGCGGCAGCCTCCTGGCGCCCCTTGTCCGTGAGTTCGACATCGACCCAACCGGTGAAACGGTTGTCCAGGTTCCACTGGCTCTGGCCGTGGCGCAACAGTACGAGTTTACGGGTCACTGCAGGGTCTCCAACATCGGGAAGGCAGGCCGATAGTGTAGCGCCGAGCCACGCTCGGCGGCATTGCCCCCGGTAGAGCCGACTTCAGTCGGCTGACAGCCCTCGGTAGAGCCGACTTCAGTCGGCTGGCAGCCCTCGGTAGAGCCGACTTCAGTCGGCTGACAGCCCTTGGTAGAGCCGACTTCAGTCGGCTGGTCCATCGCGAAACGCAGCCGACTGAAGTCGGCTCTACCACCACCACCACCACCACCACCAGCACCAGCACCACCACCACCACCACCACCACCGGCGTCAGTGGTGCACGTGACCGTGATGACCGTGGTCGTGCGCTTTTGCCGTCGGTCCGACCGCGCAGGCGTCGCCGCAGTGGTCAGCTTCCAGTTGCAACGTGACGTGGTCTATTCCGTGGCGTTCGTGCAACGCATCGGCCAGTTCCCTGCGTACCTGGTCGGTGTCCGCCCCTTCGGCCACCACCACGTGTGCGCTCAGCGCCGGGGTGCTCGACGCCAGCGCCCACACGTGCAGGTCGTGCACATCCACGACACCGGCGTGGCTGCACAGACTGCCTCGAACCTCAGACAGTACGATGCCCTTCGGCACACCCTCCAGCAGCACGTTTATCGCTTCGCGCATCAACACCCACGTGCGTGGCAGCACCCACAACCCGATCAGCACCGCCAGGATCGGATCGATGACTTTCCAGCCGGTCCAGCGGATCAGCAGCGCGCCAATGATCACCGCCACCGAGCCGAGCATGTCCGCCCACACTTCCAGGTAGGCCCCTTTCACATTCAGGCTCTCGCCGCTGCCCGCTTTCAGCAGGCGCATCGCAATGAGGTTCACCGCCAAGCCGATCGCCGCGATGACCAACATGCCGGTCGACGCGATCTCCTGCGGCTGGCGGAACCGTGCGATGGCCTCCCACAGGATGTATCCGGCCACGACAAACAGCATGCCGCCGTTGAACATCGCGCCGAGCGCTTCCAACCGGGCGTAACCATAGGTGCGTCGGGCATCGGGCGGCCGGCGACTCAAGCGCACTGCTACCAGCGCGATCATCAACGCCAGCGTATCGGTGGCCATGTGCGCAGCGTCGGACAGCAGCGCCAGACTGTTGGTGACAAACGCGCCGATCACCTCCACCAGCAGGAAGGCAGCCGTCAGGCCCAGTGCCCACCACAGCGGCTTCTCGTGGCGGATTTCGTTCGGAAGATGGTTGTGATCGTGTCCCATCGGGATCTCCAGTGCGATGCGTGCAGGCTACGCGCGCAGGGCGGTGGACACCATCACACGCGTTATAACATCGCGCCTGCGCGGCGCAGCGAACGGGCCGGCACGACGGGACACGACGCGGCCGGTCAACAGAGGGGCGCTTTGCAGCTTCCTGCATGGCAGCAGGACCTGCATGGGATCCAGCATTTCCTCACGCCACCGCTGGAGAAGCACCGCATGCCCCTGCACCATCACCTCGGTCCGCGCAGCCACGAGGACCGCCCCCTCCTGCCGACCGGCTGCAGTTTCGATGCGCCGGACTGGTACCTCATGGCCCGCTGCTGGTTCCCGGTGATGCGTAGCGAAGACCTGCGCGCCGCGCCCCAGGCCGCCCGGCTGCTGGACCAACCGCTGGTGCTGTACCGCGCGGCAGGGAGTGTCGTCGCAGCCGCCGATGCCTGTCCGCACCGGGGTGTGCCGCTGAGCATGGGCACGGCGGATCCGTGCGGCATCCGCTGCCGCTACCACGGCCTGCTGTTCGGCGCAGAGGGGCGCTGCCTGGATGTTCCCTGCCAGCCCGGCCACCCGGTGCAGGCGCAGTTGCACCTGCGCACCTATCCCACCGTCGAGCGCTATGGACTGTTATGGACCTGCCTGTGGCCACAGGAGGGCGTGCAGCCCGATATTCCCGTGATGCCTCACTGGGACGAAGCGGGCTTCCAGCAGGCCGTGTGTCCCTGCTACCCGATGGACTGCTTTGCAGGTCGCCAGCTTGAGGGCTTCATCGACGTGGCTCACCTGCCCTGGGTGCACGCGGACACCTTCGCCGATCCGGACCGGCGCGGTGTGCCGTCCTACGACGTGCATCACCGCAGCGATGGTTTCGCGATGGACTACGACAGCGACATGCCCAACTACCCCGTCGACTCGGGCCGCCGCGCCCCGGAAGGTCACGTGTGGCGACGGCACTTCGAGGTGCATCCTCCCTTCGCCGCGTCGCTGACCCTGCACTTTCCCGGCGCTGATCGTGCGGTGGTCATGAACATCGCCACGCCGGTATCGGCGCTGCGTACCCACCTGTTCTGCCCGGTGTCACGCAACTTCGACACGGATCGCCCGGCGGAAGAGATGATCGCATTCAACCTGCGCGTGTTCGACGAGGACAGGGCGCTGACGGAGGCACAGCGACCGCGCAACCTGCCGCTGGACGTCCGCGTCGAAGCACATACGCGTGCCGACCGCATCACCTTGGCGTATCGACGCAGGCTGCTGCAACTGGGCTACCGGCGGTTCTTCGCCGATGTCGCCTGAAGTCCCTGTCAGCTGCCGCGGTAGGTCGAATAACCGTAAGCGCTGAGCAACAGGGGGATGTGGTAATGCGGCAGCTTCCCGTCGACATCCACGGTCACCTGGACCTCCGGGTAGAACGTGGTTCCGCCGTGCTGCGTGTACCACGCACCGGTAAGAAAGGTGACCTGGTAGCGGCCGGGATCGAGCGCCTTGCCGGGCGGATACAGCGCGGCCACACGGCCGTCGACATCGGTGGTGCCGTTGCTGATCACCGCCCAGCGATCCCCTTCCGCCTTTGCCAGCACCACCTGCACCCCTTCAGCCGGCAAGCCGGTCTGCTGGTCCAGCACATGCACGCTCATCGGATTGCGCGAGGCCGCACTGACGCTGGCCACGGTGAACAAGGCCAACAGCAGCGCCGCGACCCGGATGATGTTCTTCTTCACGTTGGGTAACCTCTCCATCGGACGGTGCTGCATGGTGCGATGGGCACGCATGCAGCACTATCGGATCGGTCCTGATCCGCAACGCGTCGCGCGCGTCAGAGCCTGAAGCGCGCACCCACGGTGTAGGTCCGCTCCGGCGATGCGAAATCGCGCGGGAACCGTGGACTGCCGAAGTAGTTGCGGGTCGAGCCACCCAACAGGTTGGTTGCCTCGGCGAACACGGTGATGTGGTCATTGATGTCGTAGTTCAACGCCACGTCCAGCCAATCCTCGTCACCCTGGCGGATCTCGCTGGGCTGGTCACCGGAGCTGTTGAAACTGGTCGCATAGTCGGTGCGCCGGTTCCACGCCAGGCGCGCGGAGAAGCGGTCGTACTGATACATCAGTACCGCATTGAACGCGTGCTTGGACACGTTGGTCAGCGGCTGGACCTGTCCCGTCGGCGATTCGGCTTCAGCGCTGATGCGCGTGTAGTTCAGCTGCGTGCCGAAGCCGGACAGCCAACCCGGCAGGAAGTCATAGAACTGGCTGTAGCCCACCTCGAACCCTTTCAGCGTGCCCTCGCCGGTGTTGCGCGGCCGGGTAATGGAGTAGGTCGTTCCGCCGATGGTCTCGTCGTCCGCATAGCTCTGCACATAGCCATCCAGTTTGCGGTGGAAGCCTGCCACCGACAGCAACGAGCCCGGTTTGAAATACCACTCCAGCGACGCGTCCAGGTTCTTCGATTCCACCGCCTGCAGATCCGGATTGCCGCCGCTGCCACGCGCCGGCAGGCTGTCGGTGGATTCGAACAGGCTGAGCTGCGGATTGAGGTCGGCGAAGTTCGGCCGAGCAATCGTTTCACTACCCGAAAGGCGCAGGATCAGGTCCTCACGCAGCGAAAAGTTCGCGCTGGCGTTGGGCAGGTATTTTGTCTGGGTGGTGTCGATCTGGCTGGCACGGTCCACCCCATCCACCGTCCGCGTGCCGGCGAGCTGGGATTCCAGGCGCGTTGCGCGCACGCCGATGCGGCCGTCCACCGGAATGCTGCCCAGCGTGGTGCCCCAGTTGAGCTGCACATATGCCGCGTAATTGTCTTCGCGGGTGTCAAAGAACAGCGACGCCAGCTCCGCCGGCGCTTCCGGTGACTGCCCCATCACCTGCCGCACCTGTTCGGTCTGCTGCAGCAGATAGGCCGCGTTGGCGACTGCCCAACGGTCCGTGGAGAACGCGCGTGCACCGTCCAGCATGCCGCCCGGCGATACATCGGCCAGCCCAGGCACCTCGTTGGCGTACACGCGGCGGCCAGTCACGTTGTCCATCGCACCCGGACCGCCGCCATGGTTCGACGCCGTACGGCGGCTGACCCGGACGCCGGCATCCAGCGAACTGAACGGCCCGGCCTCGAACGCGAACGTGCTGTCGCCACGCCACGCCCATTCTTCGCCTTTCTGCTCATCCCAGCTGTCGTAGTACTGGCTCAAGTACCAGTTGGCCGGGTTGGTGACATCGTAGGGAGACCCGTCGGTCTGGGTCGCCCAGGTATCGGGCACACCGCCCGCATCCCGCATGTGCATCAACGGCGCGTCCATGCCCATGTCCAAGGTCATGGCACGGTGCTTGTTGGTGCTCCACGTGTAGGCCAGCTCGGTCGACAGGGTGACGTTCTCGTTGTTCCACTTTCCACCCAGTGCGGCCTGGAACGTATCCGATGTCTGTTTGTGCGCCTGCGTGCTGGACAGTGTGTAGAGATCACGGGCGACGAAGCCGTCCATGACGTCGGTCCCGGGTCGCAGGCTGACCGACTGCACATTGCCGGCGTTGACCAAGCCCGGGAACGGCATCCAGTAGTTGACATTGTTGCGGCCTTCGTAGTTCACGTAGAACGTGTCGAAGTAAACCTCGCTGTTGTCGGTCGGTGCCCACTGGAAGGTGAAGTTCGCCGAGCGGCGCTTGTGCGTGTTGCGCGCGACCAGCCCGCCTGCGTTGTAGGGCACGAAGATCTGCTGCGCAGGGTCAGCCGGATTCGCGACGCGGTCATACGTGCCGTGGAAACTGTTGCTTTCCTGATAAGGGCGTTGCTGCAGCGACACACTGCCCAGCACGCCCATTCGACCATGGCCACTGTCCCAGTTGTGCGCGGCCGTCAGGCTGCCGTTCGGCTTTGTCTCATCGGCCTGATCCCCTTGCACGGCACTGATGCTGCCCGCCAGTGTCGTGTCCTTGTCCAGATCAAAGGGCTTGCGCAGGTGCACGTCGATGGTGCCACCGATGCCGCCTTCGATGAACTTCGCGCTGCCGGTCTTGTAGACATCCACACTCTGCAGCAGGTCGGCCGGAATATCCTGCAGCGCGATGCCCCGGCCGCTGGCGGTGAACACATTGCGACCATCAAACGTGGTCACCACATCGGGCAGGCCGCGCACCAACACGGTACCGACCTCCGCGCCACCTCGCGCGACCTGGACGCCGGTCACCCGCTGCAACGCTGCGGCGACGCTGTTGTCCGGCAATTTGCCGATATCTTCGGCCACCACCGAGTCGCTGATTTCCGCCTTCGACTGCTTGGCGTCGACCGCGCCGGTCGCACTGCCACGCACGCCCCGGACCTGCACGGCATCCAGATCCTGCGCACCCGCGGCGGCAGGCGTCTGCCCCTCGGTGGAGGCCGGTGTCTGCGCCTGGGCGTGGGCGACGCTCACGATGCCGAAGATCATCGAAGGCAGCAGCGCGCGTCGCAGCAGGCGGTGCGTCGGACGGAAGCGGGGCGCAACGGGCAAGGGCGAGGATGACGTCATGCGGGCAAGGCCTTTCAATGCGTGCCGCGTAGCGAAGGCGCGCACCTGCCCTGCCCGCAGCGTCGGGCGCACAGGTCGATCAGAGGGGGCGCACGCAACGACGCTGCGGCGATATGGATACTGGTTGTGAGCCGATCACGACAGAATCGGTGGCGGCATTAGAGCAACCGGAAACTTAATTTTCCGTTCGCTGACGGTGAGGCAGTTGTTGTGCGTGCCGATGTGGATCGCTGCTCGCTCCCCTCTGTCGCGCAGGGGACGCGACCATCGCGTGCCGACGCGCTACGCTCTGCCCCTGTCATCAACCAAGGTCTCTCCATGAATTTCGGCAGCGACAATCAATCCGGTGTTTCCCCGCGGATCCTTGACGCGCTGGTACGTGCGTGCAGCGGCACCGCCGCACCTTACGGTACCGACACGTACACCCGACAAGCAGAGCAGAAAATCGCCGAACTGTTCGAGCACGATGTGCAGGTCTTCTTCGTCGCGACCGGGACCGCCGCCAACTGCCTGTCGCTCTCAGCACTGGCGCAGCCTTGGAATTCGATCCTGTGCCATGCGCAGGCGCACCTGATCAGCGACGAATCCACGGCGCCGGAATTTTTCACCGGCGGCGCACGGCTGCTTCCCATCGCAACCGACTCGGGCAAGATCACCCCTGCGGCCCTGCGCGACACCCTGCAGCGCCTGCCGGATGCGCCGCCGCACAGCGTCAGGCCATCTGCGCTGACGCTGACCCAGGCAACCGAGAACGGCCTGGTCTATACGCCCAGCGAACTGCAGGCACTGACCTCCCTCGCCCATGAGCACGGTCTGCAAGTGCACATGGATGGCGCCCGCTTTGCCAATGCAGTGGCCCATCTCGGCTGTACCCCGGCGGAACTTTCGGTGAAGGCCGGCATAGATGTGCTGTCGTTCGGGGCCTCGAAGGATGGCGCGCTGGCAGCCGAAGCGGTGGTGTTCTTCAACAGATCACTGGCCCGCGACTTCGATCTCCGCCGCAAGCGTGCGGGTCAGCTTGTGTCCAAGGGACGGCTGTTCGGCGCGCAGTTCAGCGCGTGGCTGCAGGACGGCCACTGGCTGGAACTGGCCCAGGCGGCGAACGAGCGCGCTGCCGCGCTTGCCACCCTCCTGCAGTCCCACCCTGCAGTGCGCATGGCGTGGCCAGTGCAGGTCAACGAGATCTTCGTGGTGATGCCCAAGACCCTGCTCGCCCACCTGCATGCCGCCGGCGTGCTGTGCTACGACTGGTATCCGGACAGCCTGCCGACCGGCTTCGTGCTGGGCGAAGACGAGCTGCCCGTGCGCTTCGTCACTGCGTGGTCCACGAGCAGCGAGGAACTGGACGCGTTCGCGGCCGCTCTGGCCGGATAAGGGACGGCGGCGCGCATGAAAAAACGGCAGCCCAGAGGGCTGCCGCTTGTTCGATTCAAAACAGGGCGCGCTGCAGGGGTTACCTGTATTCGCGCTCGCAGCGGCGCTCCACCACGCGGTCGCCGTTCTTCTGCTGCTGACGACCCTGGATGTTGCGCCCGGCCGCGCCGCCCGCCACCGCGCCAGCCACGGTGGCCAGCTTCTTGCCGTTGCCGCCGCCTACCTGATTGCCCAGCAGGCCGCCCACCACGGCACCGGTCGCGGTGCCGGCGATGCGATTGGAATCCTTGCTGTTGCGCTGCACTTCGACATTGCGGCAGACCACGCGGCTGCCATCGTCGAAGCGGCGTCCTTCATCGCGAGGACCGTAATTCTGCGCCGAGACCGCCGTGGAAAAGGCCATCAGGGCGCCAGCGCACAACAAGGGGATGGACATCTTCATGGAGGACTCCTGATACGGTTCGGTAACGTGCTGCCAGTCTTCGCCCCGCCGGTGCAAACCCGCGTGAATTCGCGTGCAGGCCGCGTGCACGGCAATAGTCCCATTCAGCTCGCGTCCAAGCTGGGCGTCACGGGAGCGTGTCCCCGCTTCTGGATCTGCCAGACAACGTGGCAGACTGGAAACATGAAAAAACACGACGACTTCGTCCGCGTGCGCGGCGCCCGCGAACACAACCTCAAGGACGTGGATGTCGATATTCCGCGCGATGCGCTGGTGGTGTTCTCCGGTGTATCCGGCTCGGGCAAATCCTCGTTGGCGTTCGGCACCTTGTACGCGGAAGCCCAACGTCGCTACTTCGAGTCGGTCGCTCCCTATGCGCGTCGACTCATTGATCAGGTCGGCGTGCCGGACGTCGACTCCATCGAAGGCTTGCCGCCTGCGGTAGCACTGCAGCAGCAACGCGGCACGGCCAGCGTAAGGTCATCGGTAGGCAGCGTGACCACCCTGTCGAGCCTGCTGCGCATGCTGTACTCGCGCGCAGGCAGCTATCCCGCGTCGCAGCCGATGCTGTATGCCGAGGATTTCTCGCCGAACACCGCGCAGGGCGCGTGCCCGGAGTGCCACGGACTCGGCCACGTCTACGCCGTGACCGAGGCCTCCATGGTGCCGGATCCTTCCTTGAGCATCCGCGAGCGCGCCATCGCCGCATGGCCGCCTGCCTGGCATGGCCAGAACCTGCGCGACATCCTGGTCACGTTGGGCTACGACGTCGATGTTCCCTGGCGCGACCTGCCGAAGAAACAGAGGGACTGGATACTGTTCACCGAAGAGCAGCCCGTGGTGCCGGTCTATCCCGGCTTTACGCCGGCGGAGACGCGCACCGCACTGCGTCGCAAGACCGAGCCGGCCTACATGGGCACCTTCAGCGGGGCCCGCCGCTATGTGCTGCATACCTTTGCCAGCACGCAGAGCGCGTTGATGAAAAAACGCGTCTCTCGCTACATGGTGGGCAGCGTCTGTCCTCTCTGCGATGGCCGTCGCCTCAAGCGCGAAGCGCTGTCGGTCACCTTCGCTGGACGGGATATCGGATCGCTGTCGCAGCTTTCGCTGGATCGCATGGCCGAGGTGCTGCGGCCTGCTTCAGAAGGCCGTTTCGAGTCGACCCGTGAAGCCGGAAAGGCCACGCTGAGCCGCAAGGCCTCTGGCAAGGCCACAGCGCGACGCGTTGCCGCGGGCGGCTCAGCGCACGCCGGTGGGTCCGATGTACGCCGCACGCCGGAGCTCAGCGAAGACAAGCGTATCGCCGCACAGCGCATCACGTACGACCTGCTGCAGCGCATCGCCACGCTGCAGGGGCTCGGCCTGGGCTACCTGTCGATGGATCGGGCCACGCCCACGCTGTCACCCGGCGAACTGCAGCGCCTGCGCCTGGCGACGCAGATCCGCTCCAACCTGTTCGGCGTGGTCTACGTGCTGGACGAACCGACGGCCGGGCTGCATCCGGCGGACAGCGCCGCGCTGCACGCATCGCTGGATGCGCTCAAGCAATCGGGCAACACGGTGTTCGTCGTCGAGCACGATCTGGAGATGATGCGGCGGGCGGACTGGCTGGTGGACGTGGGCCCGGATGCAGGCCAGCACGGCGGACGGATACTGCACAGCGGCCCGCCGGCCGGATTGGCGGCGGTCGAACAGTCGCGCACCGCGCGCTATCTCTTCAACCAGCAGCCGCCTGCGCCGCGTACCCCACGCACCGTAGCGGCCTGGCTGCAGCTCGAGGGGCTGCAGCGCAACAACCTGCAGGGGCTGTCCGCCCGCATCCCGCTGGGCGTGCTGACCGCCGTCACCGGCGTCTCCGGATCGGGCAAATCCAGCCTGGTAAGCCAAGCGCTGGTGGAACTGGTCGGGCTGCAGCTGGGACATGAGCCGCAGGTCGAAGAAAGCGAGGGGGACGATCCGCGCCCGAACCTGCTGGTTCAGTCCGCCGGACGTATTGCCAGCGGCGGCGAAGGTATCCGGCGGCTGGTGAACGTTGACCAGAAGCCGATCGGCCGTACACCACGCTCCAACCTGGCCACCTATACCGGGCTGTTCGACCACGTGCGCAAGCTGTTCGCCGCCACCCGGCAGGCACGCGCGCGCCGTTACGACGCCGGGCGCTTTTCGTTCAACGTGGCAAAGGGCCGCTGTGACACTTGTGAAGGCGAAGGCTTCACCAGCGTCGAGCTGTTGTTCATGCCCAGCGTCTACGCGCCCTGCCCCACGTGTCACGGTGCGCGCTACAACGCCAAGACGCTCGAAGTCACCTGGGAAGGCCGCACCATCGCCGAGGTGCTGGACATGACCGTCGACGACGCCCTGGCTTTCTTCGATCAGCAGCCCGCCGTGCACAAACCGCTGGCGCTGCTGCAGGCGATCGGGCTGGGCTACCTCCGGTTGGGTCAGCCGGCAACCGAGCTGTCCGGCGGCGAGGCGCAACGGATCAAACTGGCGACGGAACTGCAGCGCGCGCAGCGCGGCAACACGCTGTACGTACTGGACGAACCGACCACGGGGCTGCATCCGTCCGACGTGGACAAGCTGATGGTGCAGCTGCACGGGTTGGTCGATGCGGGCAACACCGTGGTCACCGTTGAACATGACATGCGCGTGGTGGCCGATGCGGATTGGGTGATCGACATGGGGCCGGGCGCCGGTGAGCGCGGCGGAAAGATCATCAGCGAAGGCACACCGCGGCACGTGGCAAAGGCCAAGGACAGCATCACCGCCCCGTTCCTGAAGGCCACACTCGACCGCACTTCGTAGGCCCGAGCCGCGCTCGGCGGGGGACCGACCAACACCCCAGGGCCTACCGACCCCGCTCCACCAACGCATTCGCGCGTCGCATCAATTCTGCGGCGGCGAACGGTTTGGCGAGGACCTCCATCCCGTCTTCCAGGTGCCCCGCCCCCACTGCCGCAGTGGCCACATAGCCCGTGATGAACAACACCGGCAGGCCCGGGCGGCACTGCCGTCCGGCATCGGCCACCTGACGCCCGTTCAACGGGCCGGTCAACCCCACATCCGTCACCAGCAGATCAATCGCCTCCACCGAGCGCAGCATGTCCACAGCCGGAGGGCCCTCCGATGCTTCCAGCACCCGGTAGCCCGCCGACACCAGCACCTCGCTGACCAGTACCCGCACTGCGGTCTCATCTTCCACCAGCAACACGGTGCGCAAGGGACGGCCCTGCAGGGCGCGCTCTGCCGTCTCCACCGGTGCGATGCCTGCCGGCTGCACATCACCCACCAACTGCGGCAGGTAGAGATGCATCGTGGTGCCCTCGCCCGGCCGGGAATCCACCCGCACCTGGCCACCGGACTGGCGGGTGAACCCATAGATCATCGACAACCCCAGGCCCGTGCCCTGCCCGATCGGCTTGGTCGTGAAGAACGGCTCGAACACTTTCTCGACCACCTCCGGCTCCATGCCGGTGCCGCTGTCCTGCACCGACAGGCGCACGTACGGGCCGGGCGGCACCTCCAGCGCGGCAGCCTCCACCGCTGCCAGATCCATGGCCTCGCTGGTGATGGCCAGCGTGCCGCCGGCGGGCATGGCATCCCGCGCATTGATGCACAGGTTCAACAGCGCATTCTCCAGCTGCGGTCCGTCCACCTGCACCGCGGCGCCGCCATCGTGGAAACGGGTGCGGATGGCGATGGAAGGCCCCAACGAGCGCGAAATGATCTCCAGCATGCCCTGCACCATCGTCTCCATCACCACCGCCGTCGGGGCCAGGGTCTGCCGACGGGAGAACGCCAGCAGGCGCTGGGTCAGCGCTGCGGCGCGGTCTGCACCGGAGCGCGCCATCTCGACATAACGGCCAAGGTCATCGAAGCGGCCCTGGGCGACGCGCATCTCCAACAGCTCGAGCCCCATCGAGACCGCAGTGAGCAGGTTGTTGAAGTCATGGGCGATGCCACCGGTCAGCTGGCCCACCGCCTCCATCTTCTGGCTCTGGCGCAGTTTCTCCTCGGTCATCAGCAATTCGGCGCTGCGGTCGCGCACGCGCTCTTCCAAGGTAATGGTCAACTGCTGCAGGCGCTCCTCCGCCTCGCGTTTCTCGGTGACGTCGGTTGCCGTACCGAACCATTCGCTGACGTTGCCATCGGCATCCAGCATCGGCACCACGCGCATCAGCACCCAGCGATGGCTGCCCTTGTTCAGCGGCGTACGGTGGTGGATCTCCAACGGCTTCTTCTCTGAACTCGCCTTCGCGATTTCGGCGGCCAGCAGTGCATGGTCATCGGGATGGACGAACGCCTCTCGCCAGTTCCAGTCCGGCGGCAGCAAGCGCACCGTTTCGCCCTGGCGCAGTATCTGCCGACGTTCCGTCCAGTCGGCCGACAGCGCATACAACACCTGGGATGATGCGCCGACCAATGCACCCAGTCGCCGCTCGCTGTCGGCCAACGCATTGATGGCGGCGCGCTCGGCACTGCGATCACGCAGCACGATGACAAACCCATGCGCCGTACCGTCCTCGTCCCGCAGCACGGTCATCGCGCCCTGCGCCGAGAACGTTTCGCCCGACCTGCGCAGGAACGGTCGCTCGCCGGTCAGTCCCCCCTCGGCCAGCGCGACGCGCATGCCGTGCTGGAAACGCTTGGCGCGGCGATCCACCTCGTTGTACAGCCGCTCCGGGGTCTGCCCCAGCATCTCTTCTTCTGTCCAGCCCAACGTACGCCGCGCACCCTCGTTCCACAACGTGATGCGCCCCTGCAGATCCATCGCGAAGATGGCGTAGTCCATCGCGCTGTCCATGATCTGCCGGTGGAGGGATTCGCTGGACCTCAGACTCCGCTGCAGGTCGACCTGCGACGTTACGTCCAGCCCCTGCACGAATATGCCAAGCGGGGCGCCCTGCGCATCCTTGACCGGCTGGAACACGATATCGAGCAGGCGTTTGTCGCCCAGTCTGCCGTCTACCGAGAGGGGCGCGTAAGAGACTTCGGTGCCGATGTAGGTTTCGCCGGTACGGTATACCTCGTCCAGCAACGGCAGGTAGCCTTGGTCGATGGCTTCCGGCACTGCGTCGACCAACCGCTGCCCGATCAGATCGCGATGGCCGACCAGCTCGGTATAGCGCGGGTTGGCCAGTTCAATCCGGTGCTCGGGCCCGTTGAGGAAGACCATGAACATCGGCGACTTCTCGAACAGCGCGATCAGGCGCTCGTTCTCGTGCGCCAGCCGTTGCTGCGCGACCACGATCTGCGTGACCTCGCGCGTCACGCAGAACACGCCCTCTATGCATCCTTCGTCGTCATGGATGGGCGAAAACGAGAAAGTCCACCAGGTATCTTCCGGTTCGCCCTGGCGGTTCATCTGCACCGGCACGCTGTCAAAGCGTGAGCCCTCACCCGCCAACGCCTGTTCGATCGGCACGCGCACCGCGTCCCATGCATCGGCCCACACTGCGCGCAGCGGCTTTCCCATGGCCCCGGCAAGGCGCGGACCCAGGATAGGGCTGTACGCATCATTGAACAGGAACGTCAGATCCTCACCCCAGGCGATGTACATGCTTTCCGGCGAAGACAGCATCAGGCTGGTGGCCTGGCGAAGCGCAGCCGGCCACTGCGGCGGCGGCCCGATGGCCGTGTCGGCCCAGTCCCGCGCACGGATCTGCGCCGCCGCCGGGCCATCGTGGAAAGGGAACGTGCGGGGGGTGACGCTGGAGGAAAACGAGATGGACAACCTGCGTACGCCACAGCCTTAATGGTGGCAATTTATTCCAGCCGCGCGAAGAACATGTCAACGTCCACCCCGCCCAGGAGGCCCAGATGACCGACCGCTTCATCATCGAAGGATCCCGCATCACCGACATACCGGCACTGTATGCCGAGCTCAACCGGGTGTTCATGGAAGACGAAGACTGGACGTTGGGCGCCAGCCTCGATGCGCTGGACGACCTGCTGTACGGCGGCTACGGGAAGCTGCTGGGCATGGAGCACGCCACGGTGGTGTGGCGGGACATGGACATCAGCAGGGCCTCTCTCGGCCTTGAAGCCACCCGCGAATGGCTGCAGCAGAAACTCGCGCTACCCGGTTTTTCGACCACCCGCATAAAGCAGCAACTGCAGGCGCTGGAAGACGGCACCGGTCAGACCTATTTCGACATCGTGCTGGAAATATTCGCCGCCCACCCGAATATCCACCTGCAACCCAGCCGGTAGAGCCGACTTCAGTCGGCTGCCCATCCACACCCAACCACATCCCTGGTAGAGCCGACTTCAGTCGGCTGCTCAAACACGCCCCTGGTAGAGCCGACTTCAGTCGGCTGCTCAAACACGCCCCTGGTAGAGCCGACTTCAGTCGGCTGCATATCGGCGAAGCCGACTGAAGTCGGCTCTACCCTCCGCCGGTTACACTCGGTCCTGCACCGTCAGAGGAAACAACACACGATGATCTGCTGGTCCTGCAACCACTGTGGCGCCGCCGTTCCGCAGGAATCCGACGTCTGCGGCACCTGCGGATTCGATTCCACCGCACCGCTGGCTGCGCATCCCGGTGCTTACGCGCCCGAGCGCTGCCTGCGCTGCGCATCGCCCATGCAGTTCGCCGGCACCCTGCAACTGCATGAAGGCACGCGCATGTGGCCTCTCCTGCTGGGTAACATCGGTGAGCTGCTGGTCAACCGAAAGCGCTTCGAATCGTTTCTCTGCACGGGCTGCGGCAAGGTGGAGTTCTTCATGCCGCCCGAACCGGACGCGACCCCGTAGCGGGAATGGGACTGCGCGGGGCGATGGGACGGTGTGGGGACGATGGGACTGGGTCGGGCGATGGGACTGTGTCGGGGCGATGGGACGGTGTGGGGGCGGTGACGGGGTCGGGCGATCGGACGGTGTGGGGGTGGTAGAGCCGACTTCAGTCGGCTGATCTTCAACCAGCCGACTGAAGTCGGCTCTACCTCGGCCTTGGTCCAAAGCAGCCGACTGAAGTCGGCTCTACCTCCGCCTTGGTCCAAAGCAGCCGACTGAAGTCGGCTCTACCATGCGGCTCCACCACGCGGTTCTACCGGCCTGCATGCGTTACGGGTCGGTTTTGCTCGGTCCGGGCAGCAGATACTTCAAGCCCAACGTGAACCCACGCGGGGCGACCGTCAGGTGGTCTTCATCGTTCAACACATCCAGCCTCAGCTTCAGTGACGGATACTTGCGCGCGCGCAACGTGCGCTCCATCCGGCGGGCATCCTCCACCATGTCATCGTCCTGCAGGTAGCGCGGGTCACCGACCTTCTTGGCCTCGTACGCGCCGATGTAGAAATACACAGTGGCCGGCATGTCACGCAGCGTCTGCGCAGACTCCCGCTCCATGCGGTCCATGACGTGGTCGTCGTACCAGTAAGAGGGGCTGCCGAGCACGTAGCCGGAGAAAAGCGCGGGATCACTGAACAGGATCTGCGTACCCAGCAGCGCCCCGTAGGAGTGCCCCAGGAACAGCCGACGCGTTTCATCCGTTCGGAAACGCTGCGCGACGAAGGGCAGCACCTGGTCCCGCAGATAGGCGGCGTGTGCGGCACCACCGCCATGCACCGCACCATCCGGCGCATCGGCCGCGCCCAGCGCCGTGGGCGTGTAGTCGCGACGCCGGCTGGTCGTGCCCTCTTCGCCTACCGCGTAGGACACGCCCACCAGAATGAATTCCTGCACCGAACTGCCCAGCCGCCTGCCCACCTGGCGCAGGACCGGGAAGGCATAGTCGGCGTCGGTGACATACAGCACGGGGTAACGGCGTGCAGGGTCCTTCGCATACGACGCCGGCAGGTTGACGAACACCTGGTACCCGCGGCCCGACACCGGATCGGGCACGTCCCACACCTCGCTGCCAACGATCTCATACGGCTGCCCCTGGCCCCGCTGCGCGACCGGCACGGATGCCGATGCCGATCCGCATCCCACAAGAAAAACCGCCAGCACGGCAGTCAACACCATGTTCATCCCGCTATCTCCGATGCGTCTGAATCCAAAAGCAGGGACGATTCCCTTTCGGCAGGCGAAAGAGCGCCGACGCCTGCGCGTGCAGCCTTACAGCGCGCTGCCGATGCGGTCCAGCACCGGCGATGCGGACATGTCATTCGGATTGGTTCCCGGTGCACCCTGTGGAACCTCCATACCTTTGCTCTTGTAGAAATCCACCCAGTACGACGATATCTCGCCCGTCTGCAGGTTCTTGAAGTTCATCGGCTGGGTAGCGAACACGTGCTGTGCACGAAACGCGCGCTCGATGAAATCAGAACAGTAGTAACTGCCTTCGTCCTGCACATAGGTGAAGTTGTACGGCTTGCCCAGCAACGTACGCGCACGTGCGATGGCCGCCGGGATCGCCGTGCGCGCTTCGCCTTTCAAACGGTAGACGATGACCTGTCGATGTTTGGCCCGCGCATCGGCGAGGAAGCTGTCCAGGTGCTGCGCGCGGGAACCTTTCTCGTCCGCGTGCAGCACCACCTCGCCCTCCTCCTCGTGCGCGACCAGTGCAACGTGGTCGTAACTCGCCGCCCCCTGTTTGCCGGTGGCATCGTGGATGGCCCCGCTGAGCCCGGTACGGGCGGCGGTGACGAACAGCAGATCGCCGTTCTGCGGCTGCACCGGCGCGGCCTGGGCCGACAGCACGGGCGCAACCAGCATGACGAGGAAAAGCAGCAGGCTTGGCATGAACACTCACGGGGGCTGGGGGCAAGACGGTGATGATGCCATGTCGCAAACGGCGGGGTGCAGCCGACGGTGGCGCAGGCCCGTGCACTCCCCTGTATCAGATCGGATGCGCGGCCCTACCCCGCAGGTTACGTCCCGACAGGGGTGGTGGCGCCACATCACAGCTTTACTCATGGACGAAAGCGCGTTCCGCTGTCCACGATGGCCCTGCTGACGCGGCAACACGTCAGTCGGGATTGGCGTCCCGTGTTGAACACTTCATCTGACTCTGTTCTGCCCCTCGGGGCACGGCGGAGAATGCATCGTTCTGCCGGTCACACGGTGGGCGCTGCGTGGGGATCCTTACCCGATCCGCCGGTCTTTGAAGTGTTCCCCGGTACGCCAACCCGCATCGCCCGCCACCCTGCGCCTTGACGCAGGGGGCGTCCCCGCCTGCGAGGTCCGCCGATGCCACCCTATTCCCTCTGCCCCGATCCGCTGTCGGCAGCCGCGCAAAGCCGGCTGCAGGGGTTGGCCGCCCTTCTGGAAATCCTGCATGCCGCACACATCGCCCAGCGCGACGGAGACGTCGATGGCACGCTCAGCGAGCACCTGCAGGAGGGCCTGATCGTAGCGGCCAGGCAGCTCGTGCGCGCGTCGTCGGCTACCGACTGGTGCGCGCCCTGATTCGTGCCCCGGCTAGTCCTTCGGGTACACCGCCAGCACCTCACAGCCCGGCCGCGCAAAGCGGGGCGTGCTGGCGCGCAGGTCACCGATGATGCCCGACGGCGTCATCACGATGCGGTCGCCCGGGTTGCCGCAGATCAGACCGTTCTGGAAGCCGGACTGAAAGTCCACCGACTGTGCGCCGGCAAGAATGCTGCAGGACCCGCCCAGCTCCACACGGTAGTAACGCACGCCGCCGTTGCGGCGTGGATTGGTTTCAACCACCACACCCTGCGGATCTTCATTCCAGCTGCGTACGTGGCGGGTGGCAAAGCAGAAATCGGGCGTGCCTTGGAACGTATGCCGCGCACTGCGGCGTGCGCCCTGGGCATCCCCATCGCCGGTCACCGTGATGCCCGGCAGGGTAGCGGCGAACTGACGGCTGCTTTCACGCGCAGCCTCAGCGAAATCCCGGTTGTCCATCACCGTCACCGCACTGATGCCGCAGTTCCGCCCATCCACGACAACCTGCTCGCTGGGGCGGCCGCAGGCCCAGCCCGCCGGTGCATCCAGCCGCACTTGGCTGGCTTCGTTGATGCCCGGGCATCCCGCCCCGCTGAAATCAAGCCGATACGCCTGCCCATTGCCGCCGCGCACCGCGATGGACTCCGCGCTGGCCTGTTCTACCTGACGGATATCGCGCGCATCCAGGCAGTGGGAGGCCGGCGGCACCCGGTCGGCGGGGCCCTGCTGGGCAAGAACCACGCCCGGGACCAGCCCGGCCATGGCAAGGGAAACAAGGCGTAGGGTCCTGATCACGATGCTGTCCTTGCACGGGGATGGGTCGAACCTAGCATGCACCCTGTAGACGGAACATTGCCGCCAGATTACCGCCGCCCCGCCGTGCACGCAGTCGGCACAGCCCGTTGCCGATGATGGGCCTCCCCACCGGTTCCCCCACCATGGCCAAGCCCTCCGGCTCCCGTCTCGTCATCTATGCCGCCCTCGCCGGCAACCTCGCCATCGCCATCGCCAAGTTCGTCGCCGCCGGTATATCGGGCAGCTCGGCCATGGTCAGCGAGGGTGTGCACTCGCTGGTCGACACCATCAACGAGGTGCTCCTGCTGTACGGACTGCGCCGCGCAGAGCGCAAGCCGGATGCGGCCCACCCCTTCGGCCACGGTCGCGAGCTGTATTTCTGGAGTTTCATCGTGGCCCTGCTGGTGTTCGCGGCCGGTGCAGGCGTATCGGCCTACGAAGGCATCCAGCACATCCGCCATCCGGAGCCGGCCACGAACCACACCGTGAGCTATGTGGTGCTGGGCGTCTCCATGGTGTTCGAAGGCGCTTCGTGGTGGATCGCGCTGCGCGAGTTCCGCGCTACGAAGGGCAGCATGGGCTACTTCGAAGCGTTCCGGCGCAGCAAGGACCCCACCACGTTCACCGTCCTGCTGGAAGACAGCGCCGCCCTGCTCGGGCTCTTCTTTGCGATGGCCGGCCTGCTGGCCGCGCAGGTGCTGGACATGCCCGTCCTGGATGGCGTGGCGTCGCTGTGCATCGCCGGCGTGCTGGCGCTCACGGCCTTCCTGCTCGCCCGTGAAACCAAGGGTCTGCTCGTCGGCGAACCGGCGCACCCGCACGTGGCCGAACGCATCATGGCCGTAGCCAACGCCGATCCTGACCTGCGCCACGCCAACGGCCTGAGCACCATGCAGATGGGGCCCAATCAAGTCGTGGCGATGCTGAGCGCGGAGTTCGAAGATGATTGCACCACGCCGGAAATCGAGGCCTGCATCGCGCGCATCGAGACTACGGTGAGAAGCGAGTATCCGGAGCTGACGGCCCTGTTCATCAAGCCGCAGACGCCGGAAACCTATCGGGCACGACGTGCCGCGATGCTGGCCGGTCCCGCACCGGCGGAATGACGGACGCCGGCTTGGCACGCCCCGCCGTTCGCGGCACCATGACGCTATCCACTCGAGAGACTGCTGATGTACCTGGAACGTTTCTTCGGCACGGGCGGCAGCCCGCATCCCTGCGCGGGCTGCCAGGGTGACAACCGACTGGATTTCGACGTCCGCATGGCCTTCCAGCCCATCGTGGATGCCCGCGACGAATCCATCTTCGGCTACGAGGCGCTGGTGCGCTCGATGGACGGCGGCAGTGCGGCGGATGTCATCGCCCAGGTGCACCCGGAGCAGTTGTACCGTTTCGACCAGACCTGCCGGGTCAAGGCCATCGAAACCGCCTCGCGCCTCGGGCTGCGTGAGCGGCTGTCGATCAACTTTTTTCCCAACGCCGTGTATGAGCCGGCCACCTGCATCCGCCTCACCTTGAGCGCTGCGCAGGCCTGCGGATTCCCGACCGAAAAACTGATTTTCGAGACCACCGAAGCCGAGCAGATGCGCGACCGCCTGCACATCACCCGCATCTTCCGCGACTACCGCGCCCGCGGGTTCCTGACCGCGATCGATGACTTCGGCGCCGGTTATGCCGGGCTGACCCTGCTCGCCGATTTCCAGCCGGATCTGTTGAAACTGGACATGGCACTGATCCGTGGCATCGACACCGACCCGGTGCGCCAAGCCATTGTCAGGGGGGTCGTGGACATCGGCACGTCGGTCGGCTCGACGGTCCTGGCCGAGGGCGTGGAGACCGTGGCGGAGTACCAGTTCCTGCGTTCGCTGGGCATCGCGTTGTACCAAGGCTACCTGTTCGGGAAGCCGCAACTGGAGGCACTGGGCAGCGTCGATGCCGCGCTCTGGAAACAACTGCGCCTGCCTGCCACGGCATCGGAGTGATGGCACCCGTGTGCGCGAAGCAGCGCGCGCAACCCGCATCGTGGTCAATATCCTCACAGCGACGCGTTAAGGTGTCTGGCCTTCTTCCGCTTCCTGGAGCCCGACGGCGCTATGAAGAAAGCACTCCCGTTGCTGTTGGCCACCGCGTGGTCCAGCACTGAACTACGCGCAGAGGATGCGCCGTCATCCACTACCGCGCCCTACGCTGACATCGGCGGCGCGGTACGCTTCAACTACGGATGGCTGGACTATGGCCCCACCAGCAGGCTGCAATTGGAGCTGCTGCGCGCGGACATCAAAGCAGGCAGCGGGCCGCTTACGTTCTCCGCACAGTATCGCTGGTACGACGGCTTCGACGCGGTGCATCACGCGCAGGTCGGATGGCAGGCCACGGAATCCACGCTCGTTACCGCCGGCATCCAGCAGGTGCCCTTCGGCCTGCTGCCCACGGTGTCGCAGAGTTTCTGGTTCGGTGCGGGCTATTACCTCGGCATCGAAGACGACTACGATCCCGGCGTGGTGGTGAGTCACCAGCGGGGTGCGCACGCGTGGCACATCGGCTGGTTTGCCGGCGACGAATACGGCACCGGCTCCCGCACGGATCGGTATTCCTTCGACGTGGCGCAGGTGCCGGGGCTGCCCTACCGCGAACGCGACCGTGTGCACCTGCGCTACGAGCGGAGCACCGACTGGGCGGGCGGTGAGGTGTTGGTGGGCGCGTCGGGCTTCAGTGGCACCGTGCAGAACACACAGACGCGCCGCCATCACGGGCACCACGGTGCTGCCGTGCATGCGCAGTGGCAGCGCGAGGGCTGGACGGCGCAGGTGCAATGGGCGCGCTACCGTTACGACGTCCCCGGCGAGCGCATCGCGCTGTCCGCCTTCCAGGCGCCGTTCGAGATCGCCGCGCACGCGGATGTGCCGTCGGTGAACCTGGCTTATTCGTTCGGCGAGCAGCGCTGGCTGGATGACATCACCTGCTACAACAACCTGAGTGCGGCGCGCCCGGTGCAGCGCACGGCGGGCACGCGCACCTCCGTGCAGAACGTCAGCGGCTGCAGCCTGCAGAAGGGCATCATGCTGACCTACGTGGACTGGATAGCCGGCAAGGACATGTGGTTCGCTGGGGGTGAAGGCATCGGCATCAATGACGGAAGACCGCCGCGCTGGCGCTCGCGGCTCAATCTCAATGTGGGGTTCTATTTCTGAAATGTGTTACGCCGAGAGCGTGCTAGCTTAAACACCACTATCTTGGCGCTTGCGTGCAGATAGACCCACCAAAGATCATTAAATTAGCGGTCACTCAGACAATGGCGTTCTTTTCAAGACGGATGACGTGGTGAAGTTCAGTCTCGCAACGCCCGACGAGATATCGACCGAGATGGCAAGACGGATCAAGCTTGCACGCATCGCGCGCAACATGACGCAGGTCGATCTGGCGCAGCGGACCGGGGTCTCGCTTGGAACCATCCGCAAGATGGAGCGCACAGGCGACTGCGCCTTCAGGACAATCATCAAGGTTGCCCAAGCGCTACGCTTGGAAAGCGGCCTCGACAGGTTGTTCGAAATGGGTATCCAGTCCATCGACGAAATGATTGCGGTGGATCGGGCAAAAATCGTCATGCGCAGCCGTGCCAGCAGGCCAAGATCAAGAGCGTCAGCCCAACGGGTTGCAGTGACGCCCAGATGAGCCGAGCTTTGCAAGGGGGTTGACCAGTGCAGACCAAGCCATCGCCCCCATCGCCCCCCTCCCCTACAATGGTCAACCCGCGGCCACCCCGTGCCCGCACCCGTATCCCGATGGCCCCCGCGTGACCCAGAAGCAGCCCGAACACACCCCGCTCATGAAGCAGTTCTTCGCCGCAAAGTCCGAGTTCCCGGACCTGCTGCTGTTCTTCCGCATGGGCGACTTCTATGAGCTCTTCTACGACGACGCCCGCAAAGCCGCCCGCCTGCTGGACATCACCCTGACCCAGCGCGGCAGTTCAGGCGGCGCGCCGATTCCGATGGCCGGCGTCCCCGTCCACGCCTACGAGGGCTACCTGGCCCGGCTGGTCGCGCTGGGCGAGTCGGTCGCCATCTGCGAACAGATCGGCGATCCGGCCCTGGCCAAGGGGCTGGTTGAACGCAAGGTCGTGCGCATCGTCACTCCCGGTACGGTCACCGACGAAGCGCTGCTGGATGAGCGTCGCGACACCCTGCTGATGGCGTTGTCGCGCAGCAAGTCCGGTTACGGGCTGGCATGGGCCGATCTGGCCGGTGGTCGCTTCCTGGTCAACGAAGTGGACACCGACGACGCGCTGGAGGCAGAGCTGGCCCGTCTGGAACCGGCCGAACTGCTGGTGCCCGACGAAGACAACTGGCCCGAGTTCCTGCGCCAGCGCAAGGGCGTGCGCCTACGCGCGCCGTGGCTGTTCGACGCCGATAGCGGCCGCCGCCAGCTGCTGACTTTTTTCAAGCTGCATGACCTCAGCGGCTTCGGTATCGATGACAAACCGCGTGCCACCGGCGCGGCCGGTGCGCTGCTGGGCTATGTGGAAGAAACGCAGAAGCAGCGCCTGCCCCACCTGACGTCCATCGCGATGGAAGACGCGGGCGAAGCGATCGCCATGAACGCCGCCACGCGCCGTCACCTGGAGCTGGATACGCGCGTGGACGGTGATACGCGCAACACCCTGCTCGGCGTCCTGGACAGCACCGTCACCCCGATGGGCGGCCGTCTGCTGCGCCGTTGGCTGCATCGCCCGCTGCGCCTGCGCGATGTGCTGGTGCAGCGCCACCACGCGGTGGAAACGCTGATCGACCGCGGCGCGGAGGCGGACATCCGCGAGCAGTTCCGCCGCCTGGGCGACCTGGAACGCATCCTCACCCGCGTGGCCCTGCGCTCGGCGCGACCGCGCGATTTCTCCACGTTGCGCGATGGACTTGGCCTGCTGCCGGCCGTGCGCGAGGTGCTGGCGCCGCTCGATTCGCCGCGCCTGCAGGCGCTGCATCAGCTGCTTGGCGAGCATGACGACTGCGCGCGCCTGCTGGCCAGCGCGATCGCCGAAATGCCACCGCTCAAGCTCAGCGATGGCGGCGTGCTGGCCGATGGCTTCGATGACGAGCTGGACGAACTGCGCCGGTTGTCCACCCATGCGGACCAGTTCCTGGTGGACCTGGAGCAGCGCGAGCGCGAGAGCAGCGGCATCGCCACGCTGAAAGTCGGCTACAACCGCGTGCACGGTTACTACATCGAAATCAGCAAGGGACAGTCTGATCGCGCGCCGGTGCATTACACCCGCCGCCAGACACTGACCAATGCCGAGCGCTACATCACTGAAGAACTGAAGACCTTCGAAGACAAGGTGCTGTCAGCGCGAGACCGCTCGCTGTCGCGTGAGAAACAGTTGTACGAGCAACTGCTCGACACGCTGGGCGAGTGCCTGGAACCACTGAAGCAGTGCGCCGGCGCCCTGAGCGAACTGGACGTACTGGCCGGCTTCGCCGAACGCGCGCAGGCGCTGGACTGGTCGCGCCCGGAGCTGGAAACGGCGCCCTGCCTGAAGATCGAGCGCGGTCGCCATCCTGTGGTGGAAGCGGTGCGTGACCAGCCCTTCGAACCCAATGACCTGGACCTGCATCCGGACCGCCGCATGCTGGTCATCACCGGCCCGAACATGGGCGGTAAATCCACCTATATGCGGCAGAACGCGTTGATCGTGCTGCTGGCCCATATCGGCAGTTTCGTGCCGGCCAGCCGCGCGGTGATCGGTCCGATCGACCGCATCCTGACGCGCATCGGTGCAGGCGACGACCTCGCGCGCGGGCAGTCCACCTTCATGGTGGAGATGGCCGAAACCAGTTACATCCTGCACCACGCCACGGCGCATTCGTTGGTGTTGATGGATGAGATCGGCCGTGGCACATCGACGTACGACGGACTGGCGCTGGCCGATGCGGTGGCCCGTCATCTGGCATGGCACAACCGCTGCTACACGCTGTTTGCCACGCACTATTTCGAGCTGACCGCCCTGGCCGACGAACAGCACGAAGGGGGCCGCAGCGGCATCGCGAATGTGCATCTGGATGCGGTGGAGCACACCGACCAAGGCGGCAACGAGCGACTGGTGTTCATGCATGCCGTAAAGGACGGGCCGGCGAACCGCAGCTTCGGCCTGCAGGTCGCGGCGCTGGCCGGCCTGCCGCGGGCAACGGTGGCGCAGGCGCGTCGCCGTCTGGCCGAGCTGGAACAGCGTGGTGGCGAGACCCAGTCCGCTGCGGTTGCACCGCAGGCGCTGGATGCACCGCAGCAGTTCGGCTTGTTTGCTGCACACAATACGGCCGCGCTGGACGCCCTGGCGGCGGTCGATCCGGACGAGCTGACCCCGCGCCAGGCGCTGGAAGCGCTGTACCGGCTGAAAGCGCTGATCTGAGCCCTGCCGGCGCGGTAGTGACGCGCCGGAATCAGCCAGGCAAGCGGCAGCGGTAACGTTGCCGCCGCCGCACCCAGGTAGAGCCGACTTCAGTCGGCTGCCGCGACGCAACGCCAGCCCAACCGCTCTCAGCACTGTCGTGTCTGCCACTTGTCCGGGCAGACCATCGCTCTGATCCTGCGGCATCGTCTGCCACGGAATCATCCATGTCCTATACGACACCACGCCGTGACAACGCTATCGACGGCCTACGCGCGCTCGCCGTCATCGCGGTGATTTTATTCCATGTCGACGCCACGCTGCTGCCCGGCGGTTTCACCGGCGTCGACCTGTTCTTCGTCGTCTCCGGCTTCGTCATCAGCCAATCACTGGCCTCACGGCCGAACGACCACGCGGGCCGCTTCCTGCTGGATTTCTATCGGCGGCGGGTGCTGCGCCTGCTACCGGCGCTGCTGTTGGTGCTGCTGGTTACCTTCCTGTTGTCCGCACTGCTCATCCCGCGTGCGTGGCGGAACGAGCAGTTCGACCAGACCGGCCTGGGCGCACTGCTGGGCGTCAGCAACTTCGTTCTGGCTTGGCAGGGTGGCGATTACTTCTCGCCCGGTGCCGATCTCAACCCCTTCCTGCACACCTGGACGCTGGGTGTGGAAGAGCAGTTCTACCTGCTGTTCCCGCTGCTGTTCCTGGTCTGGCTGCGCGGCAGACACACACAGGCGTGGTCGCGGTGGCTGCTGCCGGTACTCGCACTGGCATCGCTGTGCTTCGGCGCTTGGCAGACGCGTTCTGCGCCGGTGTCGGCGTTCTACCTGCTGCCCGCACGATTCTGGGAACTGGCCTCGGGCGCACTGCTGTACCAGTTCGTCGCCACGCGTCGGCTGGCCCCCCACTGGCAAGGCTGGGCACTGCCGGGTCTGCTGCTGCTGGTGGTCGGCTTCCTGTTCGTACCGGAGTTGCTGTCCCCGGTCCCGGGGGTGATAGGCACCGTCGTCGGCACGCTGATGTTGCTTGCGGCGGCGACGGCGGCCGCCGGTGCCCAGCGCGCGCAGCCGTTGCTGCGCGCGCTGCAGTGGCGTCCGCTGGCCTACCTAGGCCGCCTTTCCTACGGACTGTATCTGTGGCACTGGCCGCTGCTGGTGCTGCTGCGCTGGACCTACGGCATGCAGGGCATCGCGTTGTGGGCCTATCCGGTGCTGTTGCTGATGCTGGCCAGCGCGTCCTACCACTGGGTGGAATGCCCGGTGCGCGCGGCAGGTTGGGGCAAACGCTGGCATCCCGGCAAGATCCTGCTCGTCGCAATGGCCGGGCTGGGTGTGTCCACGGCAGCCGCCTGGACCACCGTCCAGTACACAGACAGTCTGTCACTGAGCACCACCGGCGACGGCTACACCTGGCGGGCGCAGCGGCAACCGAAGTGGATGCCGGTTGAAACGATCGATGCACCTGCACTGGCGGGCCGCAATCTGTTCGTGGCCGGCGACTCGCACGCGGCGGCGTATCGCAACATGGTGAGCATCGCGGCGCGGCAGTTCGACCTCAACCTGCACATGGATGAGCGAGGCGGTTGCAGCATCGTCAATCTGTTGCGTGCCAGCAGCGACCAGTGTGCGCCCTACCTGGAACGCGTGCTGTCCGGGATCGAACGCGATGCGCGGCCCGGCGACATCGTACTGCTCGCGTCCCTGCGCATGCCGGAACTGCGCGATGTGGACTTCAGCGGTGGAGAGGAGGCAGCCTTTGCCACGCTGCGTAATGAGCGCAGTGCGGCTGATGAAGCTGCAGCCGAGCGTGAGGCGGATGCTGTGCTGGCGCGACTGGAACCGCTGAAGGTGCAGGTCATCATTGATGCCCCCCTGCCGGTGTTTCGTTCGGCCGCTTACCGGTGCTCTGACGCTTTCAACCGGATGAACCCGGCCTGCGCCGGTGGGCTGAGCGTGTCCCGCGCACAGATGGAAGCACTGCGGGCCCCACAGATGGCGCTGCTGCAACGCTTGGCCGCGCGGTACCCCGCCGTGCACATATGGGACCCCATGCCACTGCTATGCACGGCTGAGCGCTGCACGGCGATGGATGGCGAGCAGCCGTTGTTCTTCGATCAGGATCACCTCAGCGGGCACGGCAACCGGGTACTCCTGCCTGATTTCGACCGACTGCTGCTGCGGATTGGCCAAGGCACCGAGGAGTGACAGGGGCCGGGCTTGTGGTTGGCGTGTTCGAGCGCGGCGTGAGGCCTTCGCACCGGGCTAGTGCACGCAGCGCTATGCTCGGGCGGTTTCCCATCCACCGCCCAGGAGCTCCGCCATGAATGCTTCCTCGCTCACTTCCACTCTCCTCCAGCAACTGCAGCAGGGCCCTGCCCTGCAGCAGGTATCCAAGACGCTGGGCGTGGACAGCAACCAGGCAAGCCAGGCCATCCAGTCCGCCCTGCCGCTGCTGATGGGGGCGCTGGGCAACAACGCCAGCAACCCCCAAGGCGCGCAGTCGCTGCTGAATGCCTTGCAGCGAGACCATTCGACCGTCAGCGCGGCCGCTCCAGGGGCTGCGTCCGGGGGCCTCGATCTGGGGGGCCTGCTCGGTGCGGTGCTGGGCGGCGGCGGCGGCCAGGCCACCAACGGTGCAGGCATCCTCGGCCATGTGTTCGGTGGCCAAACGCCGCAGGCTGCCCAGTTGCTCGGCCAGAAAACCGGCCTGGACAGCGGCAGGTCCAACCAGTTGCTCGCCCTGCTCGCGCCCATTGTCATGTCGTACCTGGCACAGCGTTTTGCACAGCAGGGCAATGCCGGCCAGCTCAGCCAGGAATTGGGTCAGGAGGCGCAGGCCTCCGGCATGGCCGGCGGTGGCCTCGCTGGCCTGCTGGATCAGGATGGTGACGGCAAGTTCGGGATCGGTGACGTCATGAAGATCGGCAGCGGCTTGTTCGGCAAGCGCCCCTGAGTCGATTGCGAAAACGCATGACGTGCAGGCCCTGTCCTATAGCCCAGACCTATCAGCATGGTTGAATAAATCGACTGTACCGATTGCGCATACGTGCTTAGGTTGGTCAGGTCGATCCTCCTCGCCAGTACACAGGTAGCTACCCATGAAAAGCGAAGCAAAATGTCCCTTCAACCATGCCGTCACTGGTGAAGGCACCACCAATCAGGATTGGTGGCCCAAGCAGCTGCGCGTTGACCTGCTCAACCAGCATTCCGCGCGCTCCAATCCGCTCGATCCGCAGTTCGATTACGCCAAAGCGTTCAATCAGCTCGACTACGCCGCCCTCAAGGCCGACCTCACGCAGCTGATGACCGATTCGCAGGACTGGTGGCCGGCCGACTTCGGCCATTACGGCGGCCTGTTCGTGCGTATGGCGTGGCACAGCGCGGGCACGTATCGCGTCGGCGATGGCCGCGGTGGTGGTGGCCGGGGTCAGCAACGCTTCGCTCCCCTCAACAGCTGGCCGGACAACGTCAGCCTGGACAAGGCACGTCGCCTGCTGTGGCCGATCAAGCAGAAGTATGGTCAGGCCATCTCCTGGGCCGACCTGCTCATCCTCACCGGCAACGTCGCGCTGGAGTCCATGGGCTTCAAGGTGATCGGCTTTGCCGGCGGTCGTGCGGACAGTTGGGAGCCGGACCAGGACGTCTACTGGGGTCGCGAAACCACGTGGCTGGGCGGTGACGAGCGCTACAAGCACGGCTCGGAAGGCGTGGAGAAAGCCGGCGGCGTACTGGTGTCCGATGACGATGCCGATGGCGATGTGCATTCGCGCAAGCTGGAAAACCCGCTGGCCGCGGTGCAGATGGGCCTGATCTACGTCAATCCGGAAGGTCCGGACGGCAACCCGGATCCGGTGCTCGCCGCGCATGACATCCGCGATACGTTCGGCCGCATGGCGATGGACGACGAAGAGACCGTTGCCTTGATCGCCGGTGGCCATACGGTCGGCAAGACGCACGGTGCCGGCCCGGCCGACAATGTCGGCGTTGAACCGGAAGCGGATGACCTGGAACACCAGGGCCTGGGCTGGCGCAACCGCTACGGCAGTGGCAAGGCCGGCGACACCATCACCAGCGGCCTCGAAGTGACGTGGACGCGCACGCCGGCGCAGTGGAGCAACGACTTCTTCGAGCACCTGTTCAAGTACGAGTGGGAGCTGACCAAGAGCCCGGCCGGTGCGCACCAGTGGGTGGCCAAGGACGCCGAGGCGGTCATTCCCGATGCCTTCGATTCGTCGAAGAAGCACCGTCCGAGCATGCTCACCACCGACCTGGCGCTGCGCTTCGACCCCGCGTACGAGAAGATTTCGCGGAAGTTCCTCGCCGATCCGCAGGCCTTCGCCGATGCCTTTGCACGTGCGTGGTTCAAGCTGACCCACCGTGACATGGGGCCGCGTGCGCGCTACCTGGGGCCGGAGATCCCGGCCGAAGAATTCGTGTGGCAGGATCCGGTGCCGGCCGCAACGCAGCCGCATATCGATGCCAAGGACATCGCCACGCTGAAGCAGAAGATCAGCGCAACCGGCCTGAGCATCGCCGAGCTGGTGTCCACGGCGTGGGCCTCGGCATCGACCTTCCGCGGCGGCGACAAGCGCGGTGGCGCGAATGGTGCGCGTGTTCGCCTCGCCCCGCAGAAAGACTGGGCGGTCAACCAGCCGCAGCAGCTCGCCAAGGTGCTGGCCGCACTGGAAACGGTGCAGTCCGAGTTCAATGGCCAGGGTGGCCATCAGGTTTCACTGGCCGACCTGATCGTGCTCGCGGGCGGTGTCGGCATCGAACAGGCCGCCAAGGCGGGGGGCCATGACGTCAGCGTACCGTTCACCCCGGGCCGTACCGATGCCCGCCAGGAACAGACCGATGTCGACTCGTTCGCGGTGATGGAGCCGGCGGCCGATGGCTTCCGTAACTACCTGAAGGGCCGTTACAGCGTCCCCGCCGAATCACTGCTGATCGACAAGGCGCAGCAGCTGACCCTGACCGCGCCCGAACTCACCGCTCTGGTCGGTGGCCTGCGCGTGCTGGGCACGACGGTGGACGGCAGCAAGGACGGTGTACTGACCGACCGGCCGGGCACGTTGAGCAACGACTTCTTCGTCAACCTGCTGGACCTGGGCACGCAATGGAAGGCTGCAGGCGATGGCTATGAAGGCATCAGCCGCAGCGGCGGTACCACGCGCTGGACCGCAAGCCGTGCGGATCTGGTGTTCGGCTCGCACTCGGTGCTGCGTGCGCTTGCCGAGGTGTATGCCAGCAACGACGGGCAGAAGAAGTTCGTGCAGGATTTCATCGCCGCCTGGACGCGCGTGATGGAACTGGACCGCTACGACCTGCACGCGTAAGCCTGCGCAGTGCGGGCGACAGGTACCGGTGTGATGCCGGTACCTGTCGGCAAGGACGGGCGAGCGTGTTCGCTGAAGCGGCGCGCGCCCATGATGCAGTTCCATTACGGTCACGTCATAGGTAGAAGCGTCGGTTCCTGACCTATGCGATTGACGCCATGACGGCTAGATAGCGTCCAGATCACCCAGGGCACGGATCAACTTGCGCGCCCGCTTGTCCGGCTTGTGTTCCGGCGCCTGGTAGCCATCACGCGCAGCGATGCGCAGTGCGCGCTTCTCGGCACGCCGCGCCTTGGACGCCTCGGTTTCGACGTACAGCTGCTGCGCCATGGTCGCCGGCCCGCGTTGATCACTGAGCGCGGCCACCGCGATCTCGAAGTGCTCTTCGCCCCGTTCGATGGTCAGCTGCTCGCCCACACGCACCGCACGTGATGACTTCGGTCGCTGTCCGGCCACGGCCACCTTGCCGGTGTCCACCGCCTGCTTGGCCAAGCTGCGGGTCTTGAAGAATCGTGCCGCCCACAACCAGATGTCCAGACGGACGCTGGGCTGCGGCAGGGAAAGCTCGGTCATCGACAGGGGTTGCTCCGTTCGCGGATTCAAGGTGATTGTGCTCAGGACATGCGGGCTTCCCTCCAGCAATCAAGGTTCCCCCGGCTGCCTGCAGTACCCATCGGTGAATGATTCACCGCCACATCCTGCAGACCCGCCAAGTGCTAGTGTTCGCGCACGTCCGTTCGATCCCCAGTCCATGGCAAAAGCGCCCCTTGACCTGACCTCCGGCCCGATCGGCCGCAACCTGCTGCTGTTCTCGCTGCCGATCCTGGCGGGCAACATCGCCCAGTCGTTGAATGGCTCGGTGAATGCGGTCTGGGTCGGGCGCTTCCTCGGCGAGGCCGCGCTGACGGCGACAGCCAACGCCAACAACATCATGTTCTTCCTGATCGGTTCGGTCTTCGGCATCGGCATGGCGTCGACGATCCTGATCGGGCAGGCCATGGGCGCCAAGGACATCAGCCAGGCGCGTCGGGTGATGGGCACCAGCGCCACCTTCTTCATCGGCCTGTCGGTGGTGATCGCGGTGGCCGGTTGGTTCCTTGCGCATCCGCTGCTGTCCGCGATGGGCACACCGGCCGAGTCGCTGCCCCTGGCCGAGGCCTACCTGAAAGTCATCTTCCTCGCGATGCCCACGCTGTACGCGTTCGCCTTCCTCAGTGCGGCCATGCGCGGTGCGGGCGATTCGCGCACGCCGTTCCGCTTCCTGCTGGTTTCGGTCGCGCTGGATATCGTGTTCAACCCCTTGCTGATCTTCGGGCTGGGCCCGTTGCCCGAGCTCGGCATCGCGGGCGCCGCGTGGGCGACCCTGATCGCGCAGACCCTGTCGCTGATTGCGTTGCTGCTGTACATGCGCCACAAGCGCCACGTGCTGTGGCTGGGTCGCAAGGACATGGCGCTGTTCAAAGTGGACCTGCCGATCCTGAAAGCGCTGGTGGTCAAGGGCGTGCCGATGGGCCTGCAGATGGTGCTGATCTCGTTGTCGATGATCATGTTGATGACCATGGTCAACCAGTACGGCACCGATACCGCAGCGGCCTACGGCGCTTCACTGCAGTTGTGGACGTATGTGCAGATGCCGGCGATGGCGATCGGCGCGGCGTGTTCGTCGATGGCCGCGCAGAACGTGGGCGCGCTGCAGTGGGGACGGGTGCGCGCCACCGCGCGGCAGGGCGTGCTGTTCAATTTCCTGATGACCGGCGTGCTGATCGCCCCGCTGATCCTGCTCGACCGCTACACGTTGGCGTTGTTCCTGCCCGACGGCAGCCAAGCGCTGGAGGCCGCGCGCCACCTCAACCACATCGCGGTGTGGTCGTTCCTGTTCTTCGGTGTCAGCTTCGTGATCTCCGGCGTGGTGCGGTCCACCGGCGCGGTGCTGGCGCCGTTGCTGATCCTGGCCGGGTCGTTGTGGGGCGTACGCGTGCCCTTTGCCGAACTGCTGCAGCCCTACCTGGGCGTGGATGCGATCTGGTGGAGTTTCCCGGCCAGTTCGCTGGTGTCGATGCTGCTGTCGCTGGCGTATTACCGCTGGGGTGGCTGGCGCAAGGCACGGATGATGGGTACCCCGGCACACGGCACGCCCGCCGAGGTCCCGGCCAGCCCGCCGTCCCCGGTCGCCGACCCGGATGCCGCGCTGGAGATGGCGGCACCGACGGCCGTGTCCCCGGCCGCCCCACCGCGCTGAGCCGCCGGTGGCACGCCACCACCGCCCGCGCCCCCCCGGATCCGGATCCTGGTCCGCGTCCGGGTCCAGGTAGAGCCGACTTCAGTCGGCTGCTCCATGCCCGGATCGGGTAGAGCCGACTTCAGTCGGCTGCCCCATGCCCAGCTCTGGTAGAGCCGACTTCAGTCGGCTGCTCCATCGAAAAGCAGCCGACTGAAGTCGGCTCTACCGAGGCACGAATCATCCCGTCGCGTCGAGTCATCCCGCCGCGTCGATTTATCCCGCCGCGCCGATTCATCCCGCCGCGTCGATTCATCCCGTCGCGTCGATTCATCCCCGCCACGCCGATTTATCCCGCCGCGTCGATTTATCCCGCCGCGTCGAGTCATCCCGCCGCGCCGATATATCCCGCCGCGCCGATATACCCCGCCGCATCACAAGGCGCGGCGCGATCTCAGTGGTTGATTTCGCTCCACAACGGGAGCCCAAGGCGCTGGCGCTGGTAGCGCAGCAGCAAGGCCATGCAGACGCCGAACAACAGCCCCGCCAGCAATCCCGCCGCCACCATCGTGGCGCCGGTCATGCCGGTGGTGCGCCAGAACAGCAGCCACATCGCCAGTCCCCAGCCGGCACCGAACCACAGGCCGGTGGTGAGCACGTTGGTGGCGAAGCTGGCCAGCACCGGCGGTGCCACGTCCCAGCCCAGTCGCCAGAACAGGCGATAGAGGGGCGGGGCGGACATCGCGCGTTTCGCACCGGCGGCATCCAGTTTCTGCAGGGCGCGCTGCACCTGCGGTGGGTAATGTTCGGGAATCAGGGGAGGTTGTGCATTCATCCCCGGAACATAGCGGCTCCCGCCACCCAAACGCAAACGGCCGCCCGAAGGCGGCCGTTGCGGCGACAACCGAAGTCGTCGACAGGTATTACTGAGCCTTGGCAGCCAGGCGCGCGGCCTTGGCCTGCGCAGCAGCAGCCAGATCTTCCTTGATGCGGGCAGCCTTGCCTTCCAGGCCACGCAGGTAGTACAGCTTACCGGCGCGGACCTTACCACGACGCTTCACTTCGACCGAGTCGATGATGGCGCTGTGGGTCTGGAAAACGCGCTCGACGCCGTAGCCGTGCGAGATCTTGCGGACGGTGAATGCGGAGTTCAGGCCGCCGTTCTTGGTCGCGATGACAACGCCTTCATAGGCCTGCACGCGCTCGCGGTTGCCTTCCTTCACCTTCACGTTGACGACAACGGTGTCGCCCTGGCTGAACTTCGGCAGTTCACGGGTGATCTGGGCAGATTCGAAATCTGCGAGGATGGACTTGTTCAGCTTGCTCATTGGGTTACACCGATTCGTATGTTCGGGTGGGTGTGTCGATTGACAACGTAGGGCTCATGCAGTCACTGGACTGTGCTGCACGTTTGTTATGTGTCGTGCACGTCGGCGGTGAACGGCCGAGGTAATCCGCGATTCTAGCCCACTCCGGGGCCAGCGCGCTAGGGTTTTTGATCCGTTGGCGGGACCTGGCGAGCCAGCTCCTGCCTGCCCTGCTCCAGCAGCTTGCGATCTGCCTTGGACAAGGTGGCCTCGTCCAGCAGCTCCGGGCGCCGCTGTGCAGTGCGTACCAACGATTGCTGGCGCCGCCAGGCAGCGATGGCCGCGTGATTGCCTGACCGCAGCACGTCCGGCACATTTCCCAGTGGATGCTGGGCCGGCTGGCTGAAATGCGGGCAATCGAGCAGGCCCAGTTCCCCTTCGAAGCTGTCCTGGGCGGCGGATTCGGCGTCGTTCAACGCCCCCTCCTGCAGCCGGGCAACCGCGTCGATGATCACGGCGGCACCGAGCTCGCCGCCCGACAGCACGTAGTCGCCGAGGGATATTTCCTCGTCGACCTCGCCCTGCAGGAAACGCTCATCGATGCCTTCATAGCGGCCGCAGAGCAGGATCATGCGCGGCAACGCCGCCAGTTCCCGCACCTTGGCCTGGGTCAGCGGCCGTCCCTGCGGGCTGAGGTAAATCAGCCGCGCCGGCGTCGGATCTGCCGCCCGCACCGCCGCCAGACACGCCTGCAACGGTTCGATCAACATCACCATGCCGGGGCCACCACCGAACGGACGGTCGTCCACCCGGCGGTAATTGCCTTCGGCGTAATCACGCGGATTCCAGCCATGCAGGCTGAAAAGCTGCTTTTCCTGCGCCCGTCCGACCACGCCCAGCCCAGCGGACTGGGCGAGGAATTCAGGGAACAACGTGATGACGTCGAACCGCATCAGAAGTCGGGATCCCAGTCGACCACGACCAGATTGGCGTCGAAGTCCACCGATTTGACGAACTCCGGCAGCACGAACGGAATCATCCGTTCACGGTCGCCGCGGGTGACCAGCACATCGTTGGAGCCGGTGGAAAACAGGTGCGACACCTGGCCCAGCGACACGCCCTCGACGGTTTTCACGTCAAGGCCTTCCAGATCGACCCAGTAATACTCATCGGGCTTCGGCGGCGGCAGCGCACTGCGGGCCACGTACACCTCGGTGCCACGCATCGCTTCGACCACATCGCGGTCGTCGACGTCGGGGAACCGTGCGATCAGATGCTTGCCGGTGTCGCGTCCGCGCACGCCGGTCAGCGTCGATTCCTGCCCCGAGGGGCTGCGCACGATCCACGGTTGGTAATTGAAGATGGCGGAACGTGGCTCGGTAAACGACTCGAGCTTTATTTCGCCGCGCACACCAAAAGCGCCGGCAACCCTGCCCAGCAGGATCCGGCGCTCGATATCTTTCATCTGCGTAGGCCAGACGGGCCGCGCGGGGCGCGGCCCTTCATGATCAGGCCGCAGCGGCCTGGGACTTGGACGCTTCCTTGATCAGGTTGCGCACCTTGTCGGTCGGCTGGGCGCCGTTCTTGACCCAATGGTCAACGCGGGCCAGGTCCAGCTCGATACGCTTCTCGGCGCCCTGGGCAACCGGGTTGTAGAAACCAACGCGCTCGATGTTGCGGCCATCACGGGCGCTACGGACGTCGGTCACGATGATGTGGTAGAAGGGACGCTTCTTGGCGCCGCCGCGGGTCAGTCGAATCTTGACCATGGTGTATTTTCCTATGTAACCCAGTCGCCAGGATGGCGCGGTAAGCCGGCGATTATAGCGGCAGCTTTCGTCCGCGCCAACCCCAGCGGACCTTTCCGGGCTGAATGGGCTGTCAGTCCGGAGGGCGGGACGGCACCGCTTGCTCGTCCAGTGATTGCCAGGCAACGGCGGCCATGACGCTCCGGGCCCGTTCGGCCAAGGCGATGGAATCTGGCAACAGACGCCCGTCAATGCCACCCAACGGCCAGATGCCGCTCGCGTTGCAGGCAAACGCCGCCGTGGCCGTGGCCAGTTCCGCCGCGTGATAGGCGCGCTGCACCTGAGGCCCCTGCCAATGCGCCTGCAGCAGTGCCTCGGCCGTACCGCGCAAGGCCGGCGCCTGCGGCCATACCAGCTGTTCGCCATCGAGAAATGCCACATTCCAGGTGGTGCCTTCACTGACCAGACCATCCGCGGTCAGGAACAGCGCATCGTCGAAGCCGCCCGCCATGGCATCGCGCCGCTGCTGGAACAGGCCGAACGTCCCCACGTGCTTCAGGGCCGGCAGCTCACGCTGATAGCCGATGCTGCGCACCGCGCGCACGGCGGCCAACTGCACCGGCGCCCCCACGGCCACCAGGACGTCCACCGGCACGGCAGCCAAGGGATCGCGGAAATCGAAGGCGCGGGAAAATACGGTGACCCGCATTGAAGCGTCCGCCATCTCCGCGTGCTCAACCGCATATGCCATCCAGCGCCGCACCTGCTGCGCCTCCAGCGTCGTGCCGAACAGCGTGCCGGTGGCCTGCACCAGACGGTGCAGGTGCAGGTCCAATCCCTGCACCGCGCGATCGCGCACCTGCAGCGATGTGAAGTGACCGTAATTGACCAGTGCGGCGGACAACGCGGCGGCGTCTGCCGGCTCACCGTTGCACCAGACCGCGCTCATCACCGGGCGATGATCAGCGGAACGGCAGGCCGCGGCCGCCCATGGCGCCCATCATGCCCTTCATGCTGCGCATCATGCCCTTCATGCCGCCGCCGGCCATCTTGCTCATCATCTTTTCCATCTGCATGTACTGCTTCATCAGCTTGTTCACGTCAGACGGCTGGGTGCCCGAGCCGCGCGCGATGCGGGCGCGGCGCGAACCGTTGAGCAGGCCCGGATTGCGGCGTTCTTTCTTTGTCATCGAGCCGATGATCGCGATCATCCGCGGCACTTCCTTGCCCTGGCTGACCTGCTGCTTCAGGTGCTCCGGGATCTGGCCCAGGCCCGGCAGCTTGTCCATCAGGCCGCCGATGCCGCCCATGTTCTGCATCTGCTCCAACTGGTCACGCATGTCGTTGAGGTCGAATTTCTTGCCCTTGGCGACCTTCTCGGCCAGCTTCTGGGCCTTGTCCTTGTCGACCTGCTGTTCAACCTGCTCCACCAGCGACAGCACGTCGCCCATGTCCAGGATGCGGCTGGCGATACGGTCGGGATGGAAGACATCCAGGCCGTCGGGCTTTTCGCTGACACCAACGAACTTGATCGGCTTGCCGGTGATGTGCCGCACGCTCAGCGCGGCACCGCCACGCGCATCACCGTCGGTCTTGGTCAGCACCACGCCGGTCAGCGGCAGCGCATCACCGAAAGCCTTCGCGGTGTTGGCCGCATCCTGGCCGGTCATGGCATCGACCACGAACAGGGTTTCCGCCGGATTGACCGCTGCGTGCAGGGCCTTGATCTCGGCCATCATCGCTTCGTCGATCGCCAGACGGCCGGCGGTATCGACAATCAGCACATCGACGAACGACTTGCGCGCATCGTCGATGGCCGCGCGGACGATCGCTTCCGGCTTCTGGTCGGCGCTGGACGGGAAGAACAGCACACCCACCTGGTCGGCCAGCGTCTTCAACTGCTCGATAGCGGCCGGACGGTAGACGTCGGCCGACACCACCATCACCTTTTTCTTGCGCTTTTCCTTCAGGTGCTTGGCCAGCTTGCCCACCGTGGTGGTCTTGCCCGCACCCTGCAGGCCGGCCATCAGGATGATCGCCGGCGCCGGCACATTGAGGTTCAGCTCGCTCGCTTCAGCGCCCATCACCGCGGTCAGCTCGTCGCGGACGACCTTGATCAGCGCCTGGCCCGGGGTCAGCGACTTCAACACTTCCTGGCCGACCGCGCGCTCCTTGATGCGCTCGATCAGGGCCTGCACGACCGGCAGGGCAACGTCCGCTTCCAACAGCGCGATGCGTACTTCGCGGGTAGCGTCGCGGATGTTTTCCTCGGTCAGGCGGCCACGGCCACGCAGGCGCTCGATGGTGCCGGAAAGGCGCTGGGTCAGGGACTCGAACATGCGATGCAACCTGTCTGGAACGGGGAACAATGAGGCATACAGTATAGCCGGTCCGGGAAACGGGACCGGTAGCGCCGGGCCGTGCTTGGGGGACGCTGTGCGGGATTGTGATGCCCGACGCGGGCCGCGCTTCGCGCTCGCCGACCCTGGGTCGGCGCTACCGGGGTTCCGGGCCTCGGTGCCGCCGGCCCGGGTGCGACCGACGGGTCGTCGCTACTGTGCTGGGGGTGTGCGAAACTTCTACGATGACAATCGTTCTCATCGCTGCCCTGCTCTACCTGACCGCTTCCGTGATGCTGGTGCGCGCGGTCGGCAGCGATGCGCCCCGCCCCAATCGCGGCTGGGTGTGGGCGGCGGTGCCGGCCACCTTGCTGCATGCGGGCTACCACGTGCAGGTGGCGCTGCAGAATGCCGGCGGCCCGGACATGCACTTCTTCGCCGCACTCTCACTGGTGGGCCTGGGCATGGCCGGCCTGACCTCGCTGGTCGGTGCGCGCGGGCGCATGGCGGCGCTCGGCGTGGTCGTGTTCCCCTTGGCCGCGCTGCTGCTGGCCGCGTATCACGGCTATGGACACGAACCAAGCCGGGAGCTGGGCTGGCGCTTGGCCAGCCATGCCTGGCTGGCCCTGCTGTCCTACGCCACGCTGAGCATCGCCGCCCTGCTGGCCATCATGCTGTGGCTGCAGGAACGCGCCCTGCGCCGCCGCGAGTTCCGCCCGTGGCTGCGCGCCCTGCCGCCGCTGGCCGATCTGGAATCACTGCTGTTCCGGGTGATCACCGTGGGCTTCGCCCTGCTGACCCTGACGCTGGTCACCGGCGTGCTGTTCGTCGATGACCTGCTGGCACAGAAGCTGGTGCACAAGACGGTGCTCAGCGTGCTCTCGTGGCTGGTCTTCGGTGTGCTGCTGATTGGCCGTCGCCGTTACGGCTGGCGTGGGCTGAAGGCCGTGCACTGGACCCTCAGCGCGATGCTGCTGCTGTTGCTGGCGTTCTTCGGCAGCCAGTTCGTGATCGAACTGGTATTCGGGCATACGACCCGGTAAAGCATCGGGCCGTATGCCCACGCATTCCTTACCGAGCGGCCGCGACACGCGATGACCCGGTAGCGCCGAGCCATGCTCGGCGGACACCCTCGCCGCACGCAAACCGCGAAGTGCGCCGCTGCGCTCGCCGCGCATGGCGCGGCGCTATCGCTACTGCGCAGCGGCTTCCAGCGCTTCGGACAGCCGCTCCACGGCGATCACTTCCATGCCCTTCACTGCGCCGCCCTTCGGCGCGTTCGCCTTGGGCACGATGGCGCGCTTGAAGCCGTGGGTCGCCGCTTCACGCAGGCGGTCTTCGCCATTGGGCACTGGACGGATCTCGCCGGACAACCCGACCTCACCGAAGGCGATGGTCTTTTCCGCCAGCGCGCGATCCTGCAGGGACGACAGCACCGCCAGCAGCACCGGCAGATCCGCCGCGGTTTCCTGCACGCGGATGCCGCCGACCACGTTGACGAACACGTCCTGGTCGCCCACCACCACGCCACCGTGGCGGTGCAGCACCGCCAGCAGCATCGCCAGCCGGTTCTGTTCCAGCCCCACCGCCACGCGGCGCGGATTGGACAGCGGCGAGGAGTCCACCAGTGCCTGCACCTCCACCAACAGCGGGCGGGTGCCCTCGCGGGTCACCATCACGCAGGAACCGGGCTGGCGCGTGCTGCCGCCGGACAGGAAAATCGCCGACGGATTGGAGACCTCTTTCAGGCCCTTGTCGCCCATCGCGAACACGCCCAGCTCGTTGACCGCGCCAAAGCGGTTCTTGAACGCCCGCAGCAGGCGGAAGCGGCTGCCGCTCTCGCCCTCGAAATACAGCACCGCATCCACCATGTGCTCCAGCACGCGGGGCCCGGCAATGCCGCCCTCCTTGGTGACATGCCCGACCAGGAACACGGCCGTGCCGGTCTCTTTGGCAAAGCGCACCAGCCGCGCGGCGCTCTCGCGCACCTGGCTGACCGACCCCGGTGCGGCGGTCAGCGATTCAGTCCACAGCGTCTGGATCGAGTCGGCTACGATCAGCCGCGGCTTGGCCTTGCCGGCATGCTGCAGGATGGTTTCCACGCAGGTTTCGGCCAGCGCGTTGACGCCTTCCAGCGGCAGCTCCAGACGGTGCGCACGGCCGGCCACCTGTGCCAGCGATTCTTCGCCGGTGACGTACAGCACCGGCAACTCGGCCGCCATCAGGGCCACCGCCTGCAGCAACAGAGTGGACTTGCCGATGCCAGGATCGCCACCGACCAGCACCACCGCACCTTCCACCAGGCCGCCGCCGAGCACGCGGTCGAACTCGCCGATACGGGTGCTGACCCGGATGTGGTCGGTCTGCGCCACGTCCTTCAGCGCGGTGACCTTCGGCGGGTCGATCTTGCCGGCCCAGCCACTGCGCCGTGACGCCGGTGCGCCGGCAGCGGCGGCGCTTTCCACGACGATCTCCGACAGCGTGTCCCAGGCCTTGCACTCGGTGCACTGACCCTGCCATTTGCTGTAGTCGGCGCCACATTCGCTGCAGACGTAGGCGGTACGGCTCTTGGCCATGATGATTCCGGTTGCGCGTTGGACGGCGAGCATAGCCGAGCGCCGTCGCAGGTGCTGCGACCGGGCGACCTGACCGTCACCTGACCCGTCGTGTGAGGCCACGCTCAGGTTGAAGCCGGACCGGTCGATAAGATACGCGCCGCCTTGCCCGCACCCCCACGTTTCCCAAGGATTTCCCATGACTGGCAGCTACAGCCAGAGCCTCGTCCTGTTCTCGCTGCTGGTCGCGATCCTTGCGTCCTATACCGCGTTGGACATGGCCGGACGACTCGCGACAACCCAAGGGCGCGTGGCGCGCTGGTGGCTGGCCGGCGGCGCGACGGCAATGGGCCTGGGCATCTGGTCGATGCACTTCATCGGCATGCTCGCCTTCAAGCTGCCGATCCCGATCGGCTACGACCTGGCCATCACGTTCTATTCGCTGGCCGTGTCAGTGGGCGCTTCCGCATACGCGCTGTGGCTGGTCTCACGCCCCCTGCTGCCGACCCATCGCCTTGTCGCCGGCGCGGTGCTGCTGGGGCTGGGCATCGCGACCATGCATTACCTGGGCATGGCGGCGATGCGCATGCAGCCGGGCATCGACTACGACCCGCTGTGGTTCACCGCCTCCATCCTGATAGCCATCGGAGCCGCCGGTGCGGCTCTGTGGATCGCCTTCCGCCTGCGCGCCGAGCGGCGCAACACCCGCAGCCTGCGTGGTCTGGCCTCGCTGGTGATGGGCGTGGCCATCGTCGGCATGCATTACACCGGCATGGCCGCCGCGCGCTTCCCCGCCGACAGCCTGTGCGGCGCGGTGATCGATGGCGGCATCGATGCGCAGTGGCTGGCGGTGCTGGTGATCGTCACCACCCTGGGCACCATCGGCATTGCGCTGGTGGCCTCGCTGTTCGACCGGCAGATGCGCGAACGCACCGGCCTGCTGGCCGAGTCGCTGGAACGGGCCAATGACAAGCTGCTGCAGGCCGCCCTGCACGACCCGCTGACCCAGCTGCCGAACCGCTCGTTGCTGCAGGATCGCATCGAACAGTCCATCGAAAAGGCGCGCCGCCGCCACCATGGCGTCGCGGTGATGTTCTGCGACCTGGACGGCTTCAAGACCGTCAACGATGCCTACGGCCACCAGCTGGGTGACCGCCTGCTGGTGAAGGTAAGCCAGCGCATCGGTTCGTTGTTGCGACCGCAGGACACCTTGGCGCGCCTGGGCGGGGACGAGTTCGTGATCGTGCTGCCCGTGGACGAACCGGACGATGCGGTGGTGGTGGCAGAGCGGATCATTGCCGCAGTGGGCAAACCCTTCAGCATCGAGTCGGCCGAACTGCAGGTCACTGCCAGCCTGGGCATTGCGTTGTATCCCGACGATGCCAACGACGAGCGCCAGCTGATGGCCAATGCTGATGCGGCGATGTACCACACCAAACAAGGCGGACGGAACGGCTATACGTTCTTTACGCCATCGATGCAGGTCAGTGCGAACCGCCAGTTGCGGCTGCTGCAGGACCTGCGCCGCGCGACCGACCGCGGCGAACTGCTGCTGCACTACCAGCCGAAGTTCATGGCCTCCGGCGCACCGGCCGTGGGCGCCGAGGCCCTGCTGCGCTGGCAGCACCCGGAGCTGGGGATGCTGGGACCGGATGTCTTCATTCCTATCGCAGAGCGCAGCGGGCTGATCCTGCCGATCGGTGACTGGGTGCTGGATCAGGCCTGTGCGCAGCTGCGTGCGTGGCACGACGCCGGCCATCCGCACTGGACGATGGCAGTGAACCTCTCCCCGCTGCAGTTCGCCGCCCCCGGCCTGGTGGAAACGGTGAAAGAGACGCTGCAGAAGCACGGCCTGGAGGCGGACCGGCTGACGCTGGAGATCACCGAAACCACGGCGATGAAAAACGTGGAAACCAGCCTGCAGATCCTCAATGCGCTGACCAGGCTGGGCGTGCGGATCTCCATCGATGATTTCGGCACGGGGTATTCCAGCCTGCTGTACCTCAAGCGCATGCCCGCGACCGAACTGAAGATCGACCGCGCCTTCGTGCGCGACCTGGAGCAGAACGCGGAAGACGCGGCCATCGTGTCATCGATCGTGGCGCTGGGCCGTTCGCTGCAGCTGAAAGTGGTGGCCGAGGGCGTGGAGACGGCGGGCCAACGCGATTACCTGAGCAACCTGGGCTGCGACCAGTTGCAGGGCTATCACCTGGGCAGGCCGATGGCCGCCGAGGATTTCCTGCGCAAGGTGGGATGAGCCACCGGGCCGCTGCGCTCGCCGAGCATGGCTCGGCGCTACCGATGAACACACCAGGCACCATGCACGGTAGAGCCGACTTCAGTCGGCTGCTCGTCCCAAACCGATGAAGCCCATCACCCAAAGCAAAAGGCCACCCCGAGGGGTGGCCTTTCGCGTTCTGCGGCAACGTCGACTGGACGTCAGTGCATCATGTGCACGTTCATGTTGTGCATGACCCACAGGGTGCCGGCGACGATGATGCCGATCACCACGACGGTGAACACCGCCGCGTTGACGTTCCAGCGGCTCTCCGACGAGCGGTCCAGGTGCAGGAAGAACACCAGGTGGACCAGCATCTGCAGGACCGCCGATACGGCAATCACCACACCGCTGACGGTGCGCGAGAAGTCACCCGACATCACCACCCAGAACGGGATGACGGTCAGGATCACCGCCAGCACGAAGCCGATCAGGTACGACTTGACGCTGCCGTGGCTCTCGCCGCCGGTGCCATGCGCGTGGTCGTGTGCGTTGTCATGTGCCATTACAGCGCTCCGTTGAGGTAGACGACCGAGAACACGCCGATCCAGATCAGATCCAGGAAGTGCCAGAACAGGCTCAGGCACGCCAGGCGGGTCTTGTTGGTCTGGGTCAGGCCGTTCTGCTTGACCTGGATGAACATGACCAGCAGCCACAACAGGCCCGCGCTCACGTGCAGGCCGTGGGTACCGACCAGGGCGAAGAACGCCGACAGGAAGGCACTGCGGTCCGGGCCGTAGCCCTGATGGATCAGGTGGTTGAACTCCCACACTTCCATGCACATGAAGCCGAAGCCCAGCAGCCAGGTGATGCCCAGCCACAGGTACAGCTGACCGACCTTGTTCTTGTGCATGGCGATCATGCCCAGGCCGAAGGTCAGCGAGGAGGTCAGCAGCAGCGCGGTTTCCCACGCGACGAACGGCAGCTCGAACAGGTCGCCCGGGCCGGGGCCGCCATCGGTACCACCGACCAGCACCACGTAGGTGGCGAACAGCGAAGCGAAGATGAGGCAATCGCTCATCAGGTACACCCAGAAACCGAAGACGGTGTTGCCGCCGGTGTCGTGGTGCTCGTGGTCGTCATGGCCATGGGCCGCCGCGTGTGCGGCGTGCCCGTGGTTCACGGTAGGGGTATGGGTGCTCATGCCTTCAGCTCCGACTTCACCAGACCCTGGGCAACCAGGTGCTTGCGGTGTTCGTTTTCAATGCGCTCCACCTCGGCAGCCGGGACCCAGTAGTCCACGTCCTTGTCGAAGGTGCGGTAGATGAACGTGCCGATCATGCCGACCAGTCCGATGATCGCCAGCCACCAGATGTGCCAGATCATCGCAAAGCCGAACACCATGCTGAAGGCACCGATGACCACGCCCGTGCCGGTGTTGCGCGGCATGTGGATGTCGGTGTACTTGGCCGGCTTCGGCCAGGCTTCACCGCGCTGCTTGCGGGCCCAGAAATCGTCCAGCTCGGTGACCTGCGGCAGCGTACCGAAGTTGTAGAAGGCCGGCGGCGAAGAGGTTTCCCACTCCAACGTACGGGCATCCCACGGATCGCCGGTCAGGTCCATGTTCTTCTTGCGGTCGCGGACCGAGATGAAGATCTGGATGACCTGGCACAGGATGCCGGCACCGACGATGAAGGCACCGCCCGCAGCGATCAGCAGCAGCGGCTCGTAGGCCGGGTTGACCGTGCTCTGCAGGCGACGGGTCATGCCCATGAAGCCCAGCACGTACATCGGCATGAAGGTCACATAGAAGCCGATGAACCAGCACCAGAACGCACACTTGCCCCAGAACTCGTTGAGCTTGTAGCCGAACATCTTCGGCCACCAGTAGGTGATGCCGGCGAACATGCCGAACACCACGCCGCCGATGATGACGTTATGGAAGTGGGCGATCAGGAACAGGCTGTTGTGCAGCACGAAGTCGATGGCCGGGATCGCCAGCATCACGCCGGTCATGCCGCCGATGACGAAGGTGATCATGAAGCCGATGGTCCACAACACCGGAGTGGTGAAGTGCACGCGACCGCGGAACATGGTGAACAGCCAGTTGAAGATCTTCACACCGGTGGGAATGGAGATGATCATCGTCGTTATGCCGAAGAAGGCATTGACGTTGGCACCCGAGCCCATGGTGAAGAAGTGGTGCAGCCACACGATGAAGGACAGCACGCCGATGGCGGCCGTGGCGTACACCATGCCCTTGTAGCCGAACAACGCCTTGCGCGAGAACGTGGCGATCACTTCGGAGAACACGCCGAAGGCCGGCAGCACCAGGATATAGACTTCCGGGTGACCCCAGATCCAGATCAGGTTGATGTACAGCATGGCGTTGCCGCCACCGTCATTGGTGAAGAAATGCGTGCCCAGGTAACGGTCCAGGGTCAGCAGCACCAAGGTGATGGTCAGCACCGGGAAGGCGGCGACGATCAGGATGTTGGTGATCAGCGCCGTCCAGGTGAAGATCGGCATCTGCATCAGCTTCATGCTGGGCGTACGCATCTTCAGGATGGTAATGAAGAAGTTGATGCCGCTCAGCGTGGTGCCCAGGCCTGCGACCTGTAGACCCCATATGTAGTAGTCCATGCCGACGCTTGGACTGTACTCGATGCCGGACAAAGGCGGGAACGCCAGCCAGCCGGTAGCGGCGAACTCGCCGATCCACAGCGACAGCATGATCAGCACCGCACCGGACACGAACAGCCAGAAGCTGAGCGAGTTCACGAACGGGAACGCGACGTCGCGCGCACCGATCTGCAGCGGCACGGCCAGGTTCATCAGGCCGGTGATCAGCGGCATCGCCACGAAGAAGATCATGATCACGCCGTGGGCGGTGAAGATCTGGTCGTAGTGATGCGGCGGCAGGTAGCCCTCGGACCCGCCGACGGCGAGCGCCTGCTGGGTACGCATCATGATCGCGTCGGAGAAACCACGCAGCAGCATGACGAAGGCGACGATGAGGTACATCACGCCGATCTTCTTGTGATCCACCGAGGTGAACCACTCCTTCCACAGATAGCCCCACAGCTTGAACTTGGTGATCAGGGCGACAACGCCCAGACCGCCAAGCATCGCGCCGATCAACGTCGTCAGGACGATCGGATCGTGGGGGATCGACTCAATAGAGAGCTTACCCAGCATGTTCATTCTCCCGAGCCCTCGTGGCCGGCGTGGCCCGCGTGCTCGTGTTCGTTGGTGTTGGCGTCGAGGTTCTCGCCAGACGCCTTGGACTCGTGGTCGTCCATGGGGGCGTGGCCCTCATGCTCTTCCTGCGTGCCCGCATCGGCTGCAGCGGCACCCGGGTGCGCGTGCTTCATGCCGTAGTGCCGGTTATCGCCCATGTGCTTGGCGATGACCCAGTCGAACAGGCCTTCTTCCACCTGACCGTAGTAGGTGACCGGATGCCAGTCCGAATTGCGCTCTTCGCCCAGCGCCTTGAACGTGTCCTTGTTCAGGCTGTTGCCCTGCTCGGCACGCACCTGGTCCACCCACGCACGGTATTCCGGCTCGGTGACCGAATGGGCCGTGAAGTGCATCTTGGCAAAGCCCGCGCCACTGTAGTGCGAGGACATACCCGGGAATTCACCGGTCTCGTTGGCGATCAGGTGGAGCTTGGTCTCCATCGCGGCCATCGAGTAGATCATGCTGCCCAGGTGCGGAATGAAGAACGCATTCATCACCGTATCGGACGTGATCTTGAAGTTCAGCGGGGTATCGACCGGGAACTTGATCTCGTTGACCACGGCGATCTTTTCTTCCGGATAGACGAACAGCCACTTCCAGTCGAGCGAGATCGCCTCGATGACGACCGGCTTGACGTCCGATTCAATCGGGCGATACGGGTCCAGCGCGTGCGAGGAGCGCCAGGTCAGCACGGCCAGCACCAGCACGATCATGCAGGGGATCGACCAGACCACCACTTCGATCGCGGTGGAATGCGACCAGTTCGGCTCGTAACGGGCCTTGGTGTTGGAAGCGCGGTACTTCCAGGCGAACGTCAGGGTCATGATGATGACCGGGACGACGACCAGCAGCATCAACACGACAGCCGTGATCAGCAGGGTCTTCTCATCCTGGCCGATCTGGCCCTTCGGATTCAGGATGGCCGTGTTGCAGCCGGTGAGAAACACCGCCAGTGCGAACAGCAGGCCCGGACGCAAACAGCGTCCAAGGGTTTTCAACGGAATCATCGGTCGATCCAATTGCGAGGGAATGCCACCCCGCCCTGCCCAGTCCGGCAAAAGCCGGCCCGACCTGCCAAGGATCGACGGGTTCGGAGAACGGGGGAAGAGTCAGCCTTTCAAGTTTAGGCCGTCACCGACCATTTAAGAAAGCCATTGACATTGATCTGACGCAGAATTCGACGTTTTCGGCATGCGACACGTTGTCGCAGCGTCGATTTTTGGGGCATTCCGCCGGGTTGGACGAGAGGAGCCACACGGCACCCTACCCGCAACCCCCCATCCCCTGCAACGGAAAAAAAGCGGCGGATCGGGAAGACCCCATGCAACGCCCAGCCCCGAACCGGGTAGCCGCCGCACCATCCGCCGTGCCCGAACAAGGAGGGCAAAAGGCAATGACCGCTCCCTGACGGAAGCGAAACGGCCATTGCCGGCTGGAGGAGCTGCTTCCAGCACACCCATCCTGTCTATCGGCGACACAGGCGTACATGAGGAAAGTTGCGAAGTGCGCTGGGAACTGTCCGGAACGGCATTTCCCGATGGCGGCGAGTTGGCTCAGCCGAGCAGAGTCTCTACACCGCAGACAAGGCCCACGGACAGTGCAGCGCTGGACAGCCCACCGCTATAGTGCAATAGTTGCACCGCTTTCGATGTATCAATCGTATGGCGGCACCTAGCGATGCCTACCGTCGCCATACTTGGCAGCTGCACCATCACCCTGTACGCCGCCGACCATCCACCGCCCCACTTCCACGTACGAACGCGCGATGGTCGCGAAGCGTTGATGGTCATCCAGGGTCTGGCGTTACTTTCCGGTCACGTTTCTCGACGTGAGTTGACTGAAGCAGTCATGTGGGCCGAGAACAACATCCAATTGCTTGCGGCGCGTTGGCGAGAACTCAATCCATGAAACAGACGCATTTCAGCCTCAGGCACGTGGCAACAAGGGATGGCTGCAAGCTGCATCTCGCGTATGCCGATGGATTCGAAGCGGTGGTCGACCTCGCCGATGTCATTGAACGCCACCCTACACTTCAGCGTCTGCGCGCTCGTCGCGTTTTCCAGCGTGCGGCGTTGGACGAGTGGAAACTGGGCGTCGTCTTCGACGCGGACGACCAGCTCAGCCTGCCGAGTGATACCCTGCGCGCCCTTGCCGTTGAGCAGGCGGGGGGCTTTTCCCACCAACAGATCATCACTTGGATGGCGCGTCACAGGATGTCGCTGGACGCCGCTGCCGACGCGCTCGGGATCAGCCGACGCATGCTCGCCTACTACCGTAGCGGTCAGAAGCCTGTACCCCGCTCAATCGGGCTCGCGATGATCGGTTGGGAGGTCGTCGACGTACGCGGCGTGCAGGACGCGCTGCAGTACAACGCAGCGTGATTTTGACTGCGCGTGAAAAAAGGCGCAGCAAGCGCGATGCCCTGCGTGGCAGACCATGGCGGCGCGCCTCAGGCAATGCGCCGCGTGCGGCTCACCCCATCACCATCGACAGCACCCACGTGCACACACATATATAAGCCAGCAGTCCCAGGCTGATGGCCAGCGTGGTGCGCATGATCGCCGACTCCTGCCCCACCAGCTTCACCGCAGCGGCCGCGATGGCGATGGACTGCGGAGATACCAGCTTGGCCATCACTCCGCCCGCCGTGTTGGCCGCCACCAGCAGGGCCTCCGGCACACCGATCTGGGTCGCGGTGACTGCCTGCAGGTGGGCAAACAGGGTATTGCTGTTCACCACCGAGCCGGTGATGAACACGCCCATCCAGCCGATCACCGGCGACAGCAGCGGGAAAATGCCCCCGGTCTGTGCCAACGCCAGGCCGATGGTGGACGAGGCACCGGAGTAATTGGTGATGTAGGCCACCGCCATCACCAGCGACACCGTGGCCAGCGGTTTCCACATCTCACGCCCGGTCTGCGCCAGCTCCTCACCGGCCATGCGCACGCTCAACCGCGGCGACAGCAGCACCGTCAGCAGGGCGGCAACCAGGATGGCGGTGCCCGACGCATTGATCCAGCCGACGTTCCATACCGCCGGCAGCGTATGCACCTGGCTCACCAGCGGCGGAAGTTCCTGCACGCGCTCGTGCAGCAGGCCGATGGGCAGGTGCAGGACCGATCCACTCAAGGCGCCACCGGCGGCGAACAACGCCTTGAAGGCCGGCAGGCTCCACAGCAGGATGGCAGCGGTCAGGATGTAGAACGGTGACCACGCCAGCAGCACGTCCTTCAACTGGTAACGCTGCGTCGTGCCCGCGGGAGAGCCCTCCTCGCGGTAGATGCGCTTGGGGCGCCAGAACTGCATGAAGGCGGCCAGCCCGGCCATCGCCGCCAGCGGCCCCAGGATATCCACCAGCTCCGGCCCCAGCAGATACAGCGTGAGGGTCTGCACCCCGCTGAACACCGCGCCGACAAACAGCAGCACCGGCCAAGTGTCGCGCACGCCGCGCCATCCATCCAGCATCGCCACCAGAATGACCGGCGTCAGCAGAGCGATCACCTGCACCAGCGCGATCAGCATCAACGACATCGCGTCCAGGCTGACGCCGCCCTGCTGCGCGCCCACCAGCACCGGAATGCCAATGGCCCCGTATGCGCCGGCTGCCCCGTTGGCCAGCAGGCACAGCATGGCCGCCTTCAACGGCCGGAAACCCAATTCCACCAGCAGCGCCGCACAGATGGCGATCGGCACGCCAAAACCCGCCGCCCCCTCGAGAAAACCGCCAAAACAAAATGCGATCAGCAACACCTGGATGCGCTGGTCTTCGGATATCGTCGCGATGCTGCCGCGGATGACCTCGAACTTGCCACTGCGGATGGCCAGTTTGTACAGCCACACCGCCATCAGCACGATGAAACTGATCGGGAAGACGCCGTTGGCGATGCCCAGCAGCGCCGCGCCGGCGATGGCGCCGGCCGGCATGCCGAACACCAGCAGAGATACCGCCGCAGAAACCACTACCGCCAGAACGGCCGCAGTGAGACCTTTCATTTTGAAGACCGTCAGGGCCAGCAGGAACACCAGCACCGGCAGCGCCGCCAGGATCGCGGACAGATTGGCATTACCAAGCGGATCGTAGTTCTGCTGCCACATGGTTCCTGCTCCCCGTTGTACATCCCATCACGCGCGACGGTGCATCGCACCTGAGCCCCACGCTACGCCTTGGTTACCCGGTTGGGGCACTCGGACCCGGCCGCGAAATGCACCAGATTGCCCAGCGTGGTCTCCGCGATTTCCTGCAGCGCCTCAGCGGTGAAGAAACCCTGGTGCCCGGTCACCAATACATTGGGGAAGGTCATCAGCCGCTGGAAGACATCGTCGTCGATGATTTCGCCGGAACGGTCCTGGAAGAACAACGCGCTTTCCTGCTCGTAGACATCGATGGCCAGGTGGCCCAGATGGTGGGATTTCAGCGCCCGGATCACCGCATCGGTATCCACCAGCCCGCCGCGCGACGTATTGACCAGCATCGCACCAGGCTTCATCCGCGCCAGCGAGGCCTCATCGATCATGTGCTGGGTCTGCGCCGTCAGCGGGCAGTGCAGCGAAACGATGTCCGACCGGGCCAGCAGTTCATCCAGCGGCACGGTGCTGCCCAGCGCATCGAATTCAGGCGACGGGTACGGGTCGTGACCCAGCACCGTGCAGCCCATGCCATGCAGGATGCGCGCCGTCGCCAGCCCGATCTTGCCGGTGCCCACGATGCCGACCGTCTTGCCGTGCAGCGTCCGACCCAGCAGCCCATCCAGCATGAAGTTTCCCTCGCGCACCCGGTTATAGGCGCGGTGGGTCTGCCGGTTGAGCGTCATGATCAGCGCGAGCGTGTGCTCAGCGACCGCCTCAGGCGAATAGGCCGGCACGCGGGCAACGAAGAAACCGAGCTGCTCGGCGGCGGCCAGATCCACATTGTTGAAGCCGGCACACCGGAGCACCACCGCGCGCACGCCCAACGCATGCAGAGCCTGCAGCACAGGCGCATCCAGGCGATCATTGACGAACACACAGACCGCATCGCAGTCCTGTGCCAGGGCCGCGGTATGGGCGTCCAGCGTGGCATCGAAGTAAATGAACTCGAAGCCATCTGCTGCGTAGCCTTGCTGGTTGCAGGCATCCAGCGAGCGGCGATCGTACGGGCGGGCACTGAAGACGGCGATTTTCATGCAGGACTTCCCTTCCCGGAACATGGGCGGACTGTAGCACCCGCGAATGCCGCGCCGCATTGCGTTGGGTCAATGCGCAAGCGGGGGTTGGACCCTGCCGATCAAGGGCCACCGCTGCGGTGGACCGGCCTCCCCCGGTGGCCTAGTATCTTTCCCTTGCGCGGCGTGATGGATGAAAGTGCGTGGAAAGCTTTGAACGATTCAACGGCCGCCGCAGTGGCTCCGGCAAAGAAGTCGCGATCCTGGCACATGGTTTTGGTACCGACCAGACCGCGTGGACTGCGCTGCGTCCGTGGTTCGACGAACGCTTCGATGTCATTTCCTTCGACTTGGCCGGCTGCGGTCCGCACGGTGCGGACACCTACGATTTCGAACGGCACGGCTCCATTTTCGGCTACGCCGATGACCTGCTCGACATCATCGACGACCTGGGCGTCCAGAACTGCACCTACATCAGTCACTCGATGAGCGGCATGATCGGTGCTGCCGCATCGGTCGCCCGGCCGGAGGTGTTCCAGCGCATGGTGATGATCGGCGCCTCGCCGCGTTATCTCGACGACGAGGGCTATACCGGTGGTTTCAAACCGGCAGACCTGGAAAACCTGTTTGAAAGCATGAGCGCCAATTACCAGGCGTGGGTCGCCGGTTTCGCGCCGATGGTGGTCGGTGTGGACAATTCCGAGGTCATCGCGGATTTCTCCAACGCCCTGTTCCGGATGCGCCCCGACATTGCGCTCAACACCTCGCGCACCATTTTCACGTCGGACGTACGCGGCGTAGCCGCCCAGATCTCCACGCCGGTGCATCTGATCCAGACGGAGGTCGACGTCGCCGTGCCCGTGCAGGTAGGCGAATGGCTGGCGCAGGCCATCAACGGCGCCACACTGGATGTGATCGCGGCATCGGGTCATCTGCCACACATGACCGCAGCCGACGAAGTGCAGAAAATCCTCGAACACCGCCTCGGCAGGACAGTCGCGTGACCACCAGCGACAGCGAGGCACTCGCCAGCCTGTGCCACTTCGCCCAACTCGCCTCAGGGGCGGATCTGGTAATGGCGGTGGAAGTTGAATCGAATGGACGTGCCGCCTGGACGGCCTCGTCCCCCGCGTTACCGATAGCGGGCTTCAACCTGGCGCGAAGCGGGCTCTTCGAAGCACCCTGGAATGGGCACGCCGTGGAGGCGAGCGCGTTCCGCCTGCCGACCGCCATCGTGCACGCCTTGGGCGGCCCGGCACGGCAATTGTTGTTCGTCCCGACGCCAACCCGTGATGCACCGCTGAGTGGTGTGCTGCTGCTGTGGCGCAGTCCGCAACCGGCCGGCTCCATGACCGCACAGGTGTCATTGCTGGCCAAAGGCGTAGCTCGGCTGCTCTCCGCGCGGCGGGAGAGCGCGCGCGAGGTGATCGTGCAGAATCAGTTCATCGACTTGGTGGAGAGTGTTCCCGCCGGCATCGTGCTGATCGATGGCGATGGCATGGGCTCGGTGATCAACGAGCACGCCGCCACCCTGCTGGGCTGCGCCCCGGGCCGTCTTCGTGCCGCGGATCTGCTCAGCCCCATGCGCGCCCTGCGCGAGCGCTGCGACAACCACGCCGAGCTGGAACAGGCATATGCCGCACAGGTGGGCAACGTCAACTTTGCCGCGAAGATCAATTGGACACTGGGCGAACGCACGTTTGAAGTGGACACCCACCCGGTGCGGGGAAACGGTGAGTACGGGCGCATCTGGTTGTTCACTGATGTCACCGCCGATCTGCTGATGGCCGCCGAGCTGCGGCGCCTCGCCTCATCGGATCCGTTGACCGGTGTGCCCAATCGCCGCCATTTCGAAGAACGATCCGCCCAGATCATCGCCGCGCGTGAAGCGAGCGGACGTACCGTGGCAGTGCTGATGGTGGACGTGGATCATTTCAAGAAGATCAACGACACCCATGGCCATCCCGTGGGCGACCAGGTATTGAAGGTGGTCGCCAAACGCTGCCGGGAAGCCCTGCGCGAGCGCGACCTGTTCGCGCGTTTCGGCGGTGAGGAGTTCATCGCCCTGCTGGCCGCGCCTGCGATCGACGAAGTACCGGCGACCGCCGAACGGCTGCGCAGCGCCATTGCCTCGGCGCCGATCAATGTCGACGGCGTCCGCATCGATGTGACGGTGAGTGTGGGCGGCGCGCTGGGCGAGGCCCTGCCCGGTGGCGATCAGAGCCTGCTGGAGGGACTTACCGCACGCGCCGACGAGGCGTTGTATCGCGCCAAGGCAGAGGGGCGGAACCGGGTCAGCATGGCCAGCTGAACCAAGCTGATCCGTTCACTTCCGGGCCCGGCGCCGTGGCTTGAAACCACGCCGGCCGGTCGCCATCACTGAGCTGCGCCCGCGGTTGGGCGCTCTCAGGAGAAATGCATGCCGCACCATGAAAAAGTCGCCCTCGCCGGCGTCATCGAGCACGTTTTTGCCCATCGCTTCACCTTCATTGCCGACGACCAGGCGTACCTGGCCGATCTGGGACCGAAGGGCGCGGAGGCCTTCACGCTGGAGGAAGGCTTGGCCATACGACTGGAAGGCGAACAACGGCCATCGGAAATCAAAGTGACCCGCATTGGCAAGAAGGGCGGACGCTTTGTCGAGGTCGAACACAAGAAGCCACATCACGGCCCGAAGCACCACCACCCGGATGCAAAGGCCGATCCGCATGCTGCGCTGGCTGCAGTGGAGAAGGCGGGGTGGACGGTGGGCAGTGATCCGGACCGCAAACCCAAGCACTTCGAGATCGTGGCCGAGCGCGGTGATGGTGTGTGGATGGAACTGCACGTTGATTTTGCCGGCACGATCTACAAGGAAAAGCGCGCGGATTCGGACAAGTGGGATCTGCCTGCCTGATGCGTAGGTAAGGTGATGAACGAAGGCTCCGGGCGACCGGGGCCTTTTTGCTGGGTGTCGCAGGAGGCCTGCTCGAATAGACGCGCTGCGCCTATCAGCCGAACGGGTGGGACTGGGATGCGCGGAGGCCGCAGCGTCCAGGGGTGGCGGGTTCTGCACGTATGGGGTGCTGGCCTAAGCGCCCTACTTCGCAGTTTTCCTCATGGACGCGGGTACTTGGCGCTGCGCACGATGATGCTGCTGGTGCCACGGGGCATCGGCCGGGATTGGCATCCTGATCGTAGATAAACCATGGACTCTGTTCTGCCCTCCGGGGCACGGCGGAGAATGCACTGCATCGTCTCCCGGTTACACGGCGGGCGGTGTGTGGGGATCCCTGATCCGCCGGTTTATGGTTTATCTACCCGGTATGCCAACCCGCATCGCCTGCCACCCTGCGCTGCTGCGCGGGTGGCCTCACTGCGAGGTTGCCGCAATGCCTATCGACCATCCGCCGGGTTCACCGCGCATGACCGCCCTGCTGGGAGATCACATCCACACGTTGCCGCCCTACCTCGTCGAGAGGCTGGAACGATGCCTGGCGCATTGGGAGCAGGAGCAGCCTGCCCGCGTGCGAGCGAGCCATCTGGCCCTGGTGCCGGATCCGCCGGCGAACCGGACTGAGCGGATTGATGAGCTTGAGCGATCGGGCCACGTGGCCGTGCCCCTGCGGGTTCTGGAAGCGGTGGATGCGGTGCTGGAGATACTGCATGCCGAACACATTGCGCGACGCGATGGGGATACGGCGTCGCTGCTGGGGGAGCATTTGGTGGAAGGGTTGTTGGTCGCAGGGAGGGAGATGATCAAGGGGCCGGCGCGTAGGGAGTTCAGGGGGCGGTGATGCGGATGATCCCATTCTAATCACTCGCAACCTCGAATACCTCCGAGTACCAAAAAGCACTTGGATCCCTGAATCTCTTCGATATTCCAGGAACATCTAGACGTTTGAGCTCAGGCAACGGAATCAGATAGCGACGAAAAAGTGAAATGAATTCGAGCGCATCGTCAAACGTAAGCTCTTCCCTGTCAACAACGGCGTATATAGCTCGCCCTTGGCCAAATACTTCAGACACCGATCCAATATCTTTCAACCATGTGAAGAAATACAGCTCATCCCGCGCAGAATAAAATAGAACATCAGCCATCTCTATTTCCAGAGGACCTTGGTCACTCATCGTCTTTTCCCTCCCGGATAAAACTTCTCGTAATCTCTATTGGGATCCTGTAGGGCCCAGGTGACGCGGTTGCGCCAACCGAAGAATGCGGGCGGCACCATCCCGGCACTTCAGACTCTCAACTTGACATGCCGCCTACGGCTTAGACGGTAATCGGCACTTGATCACTACGGCACGTATACCAAGACGATCTCATAGCGGTAGCCATCATCAACTTCATACACGTGCAACTGAAGCACTAAATCGCTTCTCCCTTCTTCCTCTGGGTACAGATCGATTAGAACGTCCCAGAAACCCCCGTACCAAATGCAAACAGAAGAGTCCCAAGACTCCTCGGGCAGACTTTTAAGGTTCGCCCCATATGCTCGAACGCTCTCCTGCGCATCTTTCCATGTTTCCTGAGCTTGAAGGGTGACCTCCGGCAGAAGTAGCTCTTCCTCTCTAACCAGAGCATCAACAATGGCCACCAACGTAGGCCGCCAGACAGTAGGCACAGGGAACTCAACTTCTCCGCCCTTACTTACAGCCCCATCATTCATAGCCAATCCCTCGAATGCAATTCTTGCGGAACTCCATGCAAACCTCTTCATGGTCAAGCCCCGCTATCGGGCTGCTATCGGGATGATGCTTGATATAGCACTCCGCGAAAATAATATTGCCATTCGACGCCCTGCCGCCTCTGGCACTTCGACATTATCCGATAGACGGCATAGAACAGAGCCTTGACTGAGGAGACGGGTTCTTTCGATTTTTGCCTAGAGCTCGGAATGGCACCTATGACCAGCTATCTGGCCCCACTTCAGATGACCTTCCCTTTCGATACATCCGGCTGTTCCGCGGCCGGCCCAACGAAATCAATGAGCTCTTCGATGTCCAAACCTCGGCGATTGGGCTCGTCGTCAGATCCTAAGCCTACCTCTAAAAGCTCTTGCAATAGAGCATCAATCAGCAACTCGCGCTCACTGTCAATGAGGCACCTCACTCCCCCTTCCGGCAAGCAAAAATGGCCCTTCGCCGCAATCGCAACCAACCCCGAATATTGCTGAGATGAGATAGATCTCTTCAATTTACTTCACCTCCGGGTCTCTCAACCCATGGCTATTTCTCGGAAGGAATCACTCCAGGTTTCGGAGGTCGGCTGGTTTAACTCAGGAGGCCACCGCGAGGGCTTGATTGGCTAGTTGCCGATTGTAGTTCGCCTCACCCACGGCAGATGGACTTTAGACGGTGGGTTCCAGCCGCCGCTGATGATTGAACCATGCTGCCCATTCCAGTTTGGACAACGACAAAGGTGGATGTGGGTCACCGTTTGCGCGCTCGCAGAGATCCGCGCATCTCCCCTTGTGTTGGCGTCCGTGCCTATCCGGAACCTACGCATCAAGGGCCAACGTGCTACTACCAACCAAGCGTACTGGGGATACCAGGCGAACTTGGATCAGTGAGGCCATGGAACACCTTCATGTAAGTTGAGACGAAGCCAAGTGATCAAGACCAACGCAACCCGTGCGCACGGCAACAGCCATCCGCAACTCGCCCCAATGAAGCCCAGCAGCAATCCGTCCGCCACGAACCTCTCACCAATCAAAGATTTCCAACAGCCGCACAAACAAAGCGCCGACCAAGGCCGCGGCTTCTCGCCTTATCTGGTGCCGGCATAGGGATCAAGCTTACGATGTACACCATCACATCCCCGACCTGAAAAGACAACATACCTGGGAAGCGGTTGCGAACAGGGCCACCGTTTCCCGTTGCGAGAAAGGGTGTAGGGACGTGTCGTTGCGCGTCGCCTCGGACGGAATGCTCATGGCCTGTTCGTAGCCACTATCCGGATGGAACAAGGCGCTTGTGGCCTCAAAGTCCGTCCACTGGCCCTGTTCTTCATCGCCGTATTTGACGATCAAGTGATACGGTGCCGTGGTCATGGTCAACGGAAACCCCAGCCGCTGGCCGATGACCAAGAAGGCGATCGGCCAAGATGCTAGCGGTTACTGCAATTGATCGGCACGGATACGCATCATCCACAGTTGGCTGCAATTGAGCTAAGGCGCACAACGACTCGAGACAAAGCCCTTCTCTACCAACAGGTTCCGACCCGCCGCAAACAAAAAGTCCTGACCAAGGCGTGGGCTTTTGCTGAATCTGGTGCCGAAAATAGGGATCGAACCTACGACCTACGCAATGCCAGTCACAAGCTACTGCCAAGAGGCTCGTTTGAATAAGAAAATGTGCCGAACAGCAGAATCAAACTTACTCATTCAATCGCTACGAAGGAGTATTCACTTGCTGGAAACTGCCAAGAAGTTGGAGCAGCCTCTTCTGGCATGGTCAAGAGAAGCGCTCCAGGCACGTCCGAAGCCACGGCTGAGAAGGTCCGGCCATCGGCGAAGTGCAAACGAATACCGGAATCAACGATCAACCCTCCGCCTTGCCAACGAACAATCTCAGCCCGGACAACAACAAGGACTTCCGGAAACTGCAAATTTTCCCGTTCGAACATTGATTCGACAGCGGCTCCGGCCAGCACTTCGACATTTATCGTTCCAAAATCGTCCCATCCCTGAGCAACGGTACTAGAAGATGTCAATTCAAGGTACATATCAGGATCAAAAATCAAGATCACCTGCCAAGCCGATCTGGCTGTCTGCATCTTGGGGACTTTGCATGCAAGAAGCCGGCGCCCTCGGAGCAAAGCTGCCAACTTGCCCAGCTCCACTCCTTGCAATTGCAGCGGAAAATAGTGCCCACCGTCGGGACGTTGTTCAATCGTAGTGTAGGGTTTCATGTGGCTTACCACCATTGGCAGGGATGTCGATACTTTTTCCACCGGAGCTGTTCGTCTGGCGACCAAAAACGCCATTCTCCCCGATTTGTGCCCCAGGGGGAGCACGGTCCCCTCGAACCGCAGGCCTTGTATCCCCGGCGAGCGTCTTGAGATCGTCTTCGTATTTCCCGGTGCCGCCGAACTCCGGCTTTAGGCTGCCGCTTGTATGCCGCCTGCCATTCTTATTTCCTCCTGCCAGAGGGCTGCTCTGATCACCAACCAGACCCGTTGGCATTGAATGCCGGCGAGGTTGCTGCCGATGTACTGCGGAAAGCCGGGGCGGGGAAGCCTTGAGCTTGAGAGAGGCCTTGGGCTTCCAGGAAGTTCCGCGTCTGGCCGCAACTAACCTGCGGGGCGATTAAGAGCGCCCAGTGAGGATGCTTGGCTAACAGATCACGGAACAACCAGACATTATCTTCCGCAGTCCAAGGAAGACTGGGCAAAAAAGACCGAATCGCCACGCTGAGCAAACATTTCCGGGGCAAGTAGCGGATCGTGCCTAGAAAGATCGTATGGACAGAACACGTCCGTACAATATCCATCCTTATGCTCCAGAAATACCTTGACCGCATCGAATCCGACGCCATCACTCTGCGGCAGCCAAATGTTTGAAGCCACACCACATGCAATGGCGCAATCGGCCCGCTCTTGCAAAGCCGAATGCAGCAGGCTCGTTCGATCTACCGCGCCGCCCCCATCCATCTGGACACCCATGTGAACCACATTTCCAGAGGACGTGAGGTAGCCGCCAAATGGGTGAAATTCCCCATGCTCGACAAGCATCTTTCTAGCGAACTCCAGCAAATCGCTGAGCAATCCTTCAACCTCTTCTTTGGGCGTCATCTTTTTGGTCCTAGGTCCTCTCGGCGAACAACTGTCGACCAACTGCCGACTGCCGCTCCACTGTAGAGCTTACCTTTAGCTCAACCCAATGGCCGAGTGGCTCACATGCCCGGTATACCGGGACCGTCGGTCGGCTCCAGCTAAAGCGGCAAGTACTCTCCTCGATGCTCCTGCACCATGCGTGCGGCTCGCTCGCGGATTTCGAGGGAGAACTTATTCGACTTGCTCATAACTGCATGCCCTCAAAGGTTGGAGCCTCCACGAGAGCCCGGGGCGATTCAACTACGTCCCAGCCCCCGAGGACGGCGCACAGAAGTTCTCGACTCCGCGCTCCCCAACGAAAGTCAGAAACTGAAGAACCATCTCCTCTAGGTTAAACACGCCCCCGCAAGCAATGTAGCGCTGCCCTGAAATCTCCGACTGGACCCAATCTGCTTCTGAACGATCAACGCGATTGCGAGGCAGCAGATTTTCACTGAACTCCGTATCGGCCAAGTCGACGGTAAGAATCCATCCCGGGTTGTCCAGCGTATCTATCTTGATGCCGTAGGAGTGCTCCCAATCTTCATCGCAGTGTCGCGCGTACCATTTTTGCAACAACGAGATAGCAGTATCCATAAGTATTCTCACTTTAGCTTCGGCAGTTCTTCCGGCAGTGCCGGACGTACACCCTTCTGACCTGCCTCTTTTACGTGAGGCGTAGGAACAGTAGATCCATCTGGGTTGGTGTGGGCCCTGCCGGCTACATCAACACGCTTCACCTCTTGGAAGCCGGATGGATTATTCGAATTCGGTTCGTAAGTGGCTGTGTTGCTAATATTGCCATCCTTTCCGCGCTTGAAAGCAGAGTGTGCGCCCTCTGCATTGGAGTCCGGACGCAGTTTGTTCGTGTTCCGCCCCGATCGCGCAGCATCCACCGCCTTGTCAGCGGTGCGGACTGCCTTGATCGTGGCCCCAGCGCCACCGGGCACGAAGGGTACAGCCGCAGCCGTTGCATCAATGGCTACACCAACTGAGTCGACAATGCCCGCGCCCACATTGCCTTTTGTGAAGTTTGAATAGGCGCTACTGGCACCCATCGCGACGTTTGCCAAATCCCATAGGGTCTCGACGATGCGACCATCCGGATCCGTGAACTTGTATGGATTTCCGTTCGCATACCGATACCGATTGAACTGCCCAACAGGCTGCTCATATGCCGTAACGGGGTCAACCGACAGGAACGCGCCCAGCTGCGGGTCCATGTACCGCTGCTGCATGTAGCTCAACCCGGTGGCCGAGTCGCTCACATGCCCGGTATACCCGGGACCGTCGGTCAGCTCCCCACCGACCGATGCGCCGTACGGCTCGTACACACTCCGCTCTATGACAGTTCCGCCAGCATCGGACACCGCCACGGGCGATCCCAGTGCGTCGGTGTGGATGTACTCCACCGTTTCCTGCGCACCCACTGCCCCTGCCAAGCTCAACAACGCCAGGACTGCAATCGCCTGCCTGATGATCTTCATGATCGTTATCTCCATCACCGTCACCATGGGTTCGTCAGGTCACCGAGGTCCACCACGGGCTGATCCTTCGGTGGATCGGACCAAGCCGAGCATCCGTTCGCATTGCATGCCCGGATGATGTGGTTGATCGCGCAGTAGGCTGAGCCTTCGGCCTTGATCGAGGTCAGCGGCCCCACGTACTCCGTACTTCCGCCGTAGGCTTGGAACTCGTAGCTCGTTGCGCCAGTCACTGGGGTCCAGGACGCCTCGCATCGGATCTTTCGAGCGCCATTTGCGAGCCACACATACTGGACCGAGGACGTGATGGTGGGTGTGGCAGGCGGTGGGTTCGAGGCCACCGAAGCAACGTTCGAGTAACCGCTGCACCCCGCTGCATTGCACGCCTGCACCCGATACGAATACGTTGCGAAACCAAGGCCAGATCGGTAGGCCTGCGTGGATCCGTCGTTCTGGATCGCAGCCCACGCCGCACCTTCTACGCTCTCTTCGAGCACGTAATTCACTGCCATCGCAACCGGCGTCCAACTGACGACTGCCGTTCCGTCCGCCGAGCCGGCCGGGGCGGAGAGTTCAGGCGCCACGGGCGGCTGGATGACCGCAACAGTCGCCGCTTCCGAATACGCACCCCACCCTGCGTCATTGCCTGCGCGCACACGATAGGCGTAACTCCCCGATGCCTTCCCGCTGAAGGCTTGGTTGGTGGACGCCAGCGTTGCCACGGCCGTCCAGGCTGCGCCGTTGGCGCTCTCCTCGAGCTCATAGCGGGTAGCATCCGCAAGCGGCGACCACTCGACCGTATAGGCGCCGCCGAGGCTCTCCCCCGGCACCGAAACACCGACGATTCCCGCCGGTGGATAAACCACGGTCGTGGAGGCCGGTGAGGACACCGGTCCGCAGCCAGCTGGATTACACGCCTGAACGCGGTAGGAGTAGATGCCTGCTGCCTTGCCGGCAGCGGTGAAGCTGTTGGCAGCAGCGTCTGCCACCACGGACCAAGCGCCGCCGCCGGCATCCTCTTCAAGCCGGTACGTCGCCGCACCGGGAACGCTGTTCCAAGACACGACATACGTGCCGTTGAGCGAAACGGGGGCGAGGGAAACGGCCACGCCACCTGCCGGCGGCTTCTGCACGGACACCGAAGCGGTCGCGCTCCAGCTGCTGCAGGCCGCTGCCTGACACGCACGTACGCTGTACGAAAACGTTCCCTCTTCCTTCGCACTGACTGACCAGCCAAGCTCGGGGCCGTCATAGACCGTGGTCCAAGCCAGCTCATCTGACTGTTCCCTCAGTTCGTAACGGGTCGCCAGCGGCACTGCGGTCCAGCTAAGCGCATAGGCACCGTCATTGCTGAATGTGGGTGCGCTCAGCACCGGCATGACAGGCGCAACCACTTGGCTCACTCGGGCGACGAGGCTCCCATTGAGATGAATGTACTCGGTATTCTTCCCCGTCCGGGCATTGTCCTGGCGCCGCAAGATACCGTCGTTCCCATAAAGCGAGCGGATCGTTCCGCCGTCCGCAGCGGTTGAGAGAATCCGTCGACCCTGTGCGTCATAGCGATATTGCTCCGCCTGAGCCACCGCACGCAGTCGATTGCCGAAGTCGAACGAGTAACCCAGGCCACTGCGCATGGCCACATTCCCCTGGACATCGTAGGTCAGGGCAATCGTCGTGGCACCGCCGCTGTCCTGGACATTGGCGAGGCGATTATTTGCATCGTACCAATACACATGATCCTTGATTCCAGCAAGATTGGCGCTGCGGAGGTTATCCACGGCATCATAGGAGTACCGGAATAACCCATCACCGCCGAATGACGGCGAAGCCGCCTCTACCAGACGATCCAATCCGTCGTAGGTCATCGTGCGGGTGCGGCTTTCATCCAGGTGATCAACGATACGACCAACATTACTGTTCGGATCGTACTCATAGCTCGTGTCCAGTGCGCCACCGCTGTCGCTTGTTCTGGCAGGCAGCTGGCGCGCATTCTGCTCCATGCCGTGGACCAGTCCATTTCCGTAGGTGAACTGCTTGATCGCACCATTTGGGTGATACAACACGCCGGTAGCGAAATCCCCTGCCTTGGTTGCCTGCCCGAGCGCGTTGGGCGCGTAATCTACGTACCGCCCGCTTGGGTAGGTCAGCCCAGCCACTGCGCCAAGTGGATCGTAAGCGTAACCAAGCGACTGGATACCCAAGGTACTGTCGCTGGACGTTTCCGCTGTCAGCAGGCCTCGCTTGTTGTAGGTGTACGTGTTCAATGCCTGCGTCGCACCCGCCTCATTGAGCGTGGTGACGGTGGCTGGTTTTCCGTCCGGTGTGTACGCCCAGTCTTGGTTGCCATTGGCATCCGGGAAGCGCAAAGAAACAAGACGGCTCCGCGCATCGTACCCACGGGAAACTTTGCGGACATCCGCTGTAGCCGAGTCCAAGCTACAGGTTGTGACGTCAGCCAGATCCATCCCGGCTGCGCTCCAGATCAGATTGTCTGCCGCATCGTAAGCCAGAAGTGTCGCGCCGGTCTCCGGCTCCACCGATTTGCACAAACGCTGGCCGCTGTCGTAAACGTAGCTCCGGCCTAAGCGCACACTGCCGTCCAGATTCCTCCGCACAATGGCAACCGGCTTGCTGAAAATGTCCCGGTTGATTTCGGTGATTGTGCCCTCCGGATGTGAGATGGCCACGGGGCTTTCCGTAGACGGCTCACCAAAGGCTTGGAACTGTGTGGTTGTTACATTGCCCCGCGGGTCTGTCTGCTTGATCTGTCCGCCACCGAGGTACTCGGTCAGCGTAGTCAGCAGCCCGGACTCAGCGTCCACCGACACCGCGCGAACTCTGCCCAACGCATCATGCGTCGTCCATGTGCCTGCAGTGAGTGCGGTGCTGCTTCCCGGGTAGGAAGAGAAGACCTGACGGCCCGCTTCGTCATAGGCGAATCGCTGAAAACGCTGCGTCTCAGGGCGCCACGCATTGTCGTATTCTTCGGTAAGCACGGGACGCCAGAATGCATCGAAGTAGACGTGCTTCCGAAGACCGCCCATGACGACATCCTGGCGCCAATGGCCGGGACCGATGCCATGTTCATCCGTTCCGATCTGGCTGAACGATTGTGTCGTGCGAGCCCAAGCAACGCTGTCACCGGCCGGCCAGTCAATACTGGCAATGCGCCCCATCGCGTCGTAGGCATACACCGTTGCCGAACCGTTCTCGTCGGTGATCGACCCGATCCAGCCATTGTCATCAACAACCGCAGACTGCGACACCCCGTCAGCGAAGGTGATGCTCTGTGGCATCCCACGCTTCCAGTCGTGCAGAGCAGTGACATGTCCAAGGCCGTCGGCAACCGTGGCGACGGTGCCATCCGCGTTATACGAGAGACTTTGTTTCAGCACACCGAAAGCGAGCTCCTCGACGGGTCGCATGAGTTCGTCATAACGCGTCTCAGACGGAACCAAGCCGGTGTCTTCGTTTACCTGCGTCGCGGGCTGTCCCAGAACCCACAGAGCGGAGTTATCCTGATAAGTCGTGGCATCTGTTCGTGACCCCAATGCACTGGACCGATTGACTCGGATTGGTCGGGCATACCCATCAAACGAAAGCATGCTGGTCTGATAGCTGACGCCATCCTGATCAATCGCTTCGGCCACGACGGGCCGCACCTGCGCCGTACTGGGGTCATCCGAACCGTAAATCAAGCCATACGCGGATGCGAAGGGCTGCACTGCGACCTCGGCGGCTGACATGTAAACACTGGACCGCGTGCTCACCACATTGCCAGTCGCGTCTAGGGTGCTGGTCCCGAGCAGCCGTCCCTCATTGAGGGCGTATTGACTGCCGTAGCGGTGTACCGTACTCGTTCCGTCAGGATTAGCGACGGTTACGCTTTTTTCCTGCTTACAGGTGGTGCACGGATAAACCGCGGGTGAGCCAGCGCTTCCCCACAGGGGCTCGAACCCGTTCCCGTAACTGTATGACCAGGTCAGCGGCGTCGGCAGCCCCGGACCAGAGATTGTCTTGTCCGTAAGTGAAACGACATCAAAGAAGTTCGGCGTGGAAAGAATGTAGTAGTAGACGCCTGTGGAGGCATCCGCATTGCTGACGCGCTGGAGACAAGTGCTCCTGTGCACGCCACTGCGCCCGTGGCGCATGTTGCGGAAATTGAATGTTCCGCTTGCGCCCGATGGATGGCCCACCACCATGGTAAGCGCACCAAAGGCTTCAACGGGCTGCTCGGCGCAGTCGGGCCGTGAATTGCCATCCCACACGGGCGTTTCGCTTACCAGCGCACTCGAGTAACCGTAGGTCCAAGCGCTCCCGTCAGGCTGCGTCACCGACGTCAGGCGCGTTTTGCCTTCGACCGCGCCGTAGGCATAGGACCAGCTCCTCCCGTTCGCCGTCGCCGTGGCAAGGTGCTCGCCTTCGTAGACAAGCGTGATTTCGCGTCCATCACTGGACCAGATCCTCGTCGGCCGCCCCTCAGCGTTGTACGCGTACTGGACCCAGTTCCCGAAACGATCTTCGACCTTGCTGGCCTGGAGATACCTGCGAACGCGGCCCACCCGGGCGCGACCACCCTCCCCCATCGATCTGTCCAGGGTGCCGGCCAGTCGGCTGGTGGCTATATCGAAGTAATACGCTACGCCTTCGGTAGTCTTCAGGCGATATCCTTCCCCTGAAAGTCCTGCCTGCATGGGAATGCAGTCGATGGCATCTCGCTGCATGGTCGTCCATTTCCGAGCGATACCATCGTCTGGACGTGGTGAATCCGCATTGAGTCCGAGCATGGCGCGGTCACCCTGTCCCGGGATGTGCACCTTGTTGCCCTGCCATATCTCCGTCAGCTGGAATGCAGATGGATAAGAGGGAACCATGTGTCCGCTGCAGCGGTCGTCGGCCCATCCCGACGTTGGGAACGTTCCCGAAATATGGGGGACATCGATCTCCCAGCCACCCACACCGTCGATATTCGCATTGAAGGTGGTGTCACCCACAAGATCGAGTTCGATGCTGAATCGCCGGCGCAACTGGACAGCAAGCGCGCTGTTGCCCGGCAGGCTGATGTCCGTGACCGCAAACTCCGTCTGTCCATTGTAAGGACTGACGCTGTCGCCCATCAGGTCGTCCTTGAGCGCCGTTAGATTCTGCGCAGACTCGATGTGCTTGCGGTACTCCTGATACGGCTCGATGGCAACCGCTTGGGTGGCGCATGTGGCTGCGACCAAAGTAATCCCAAAACGCGTGCTCCATGCAAGATGCTTCATCCCTGCGATCTCCTCGATCTTCATCTTCACGTGACCAACCCATGCGGCTGTCAACGCGTCCATGCCTGTGTGAGTGATCTCTATGCTAGGGCATTAGGAGCATGATTTGACGGGCATGGGTCGCAATTTTTTCCCGCAGGCGTGTTCTGAGCAATCCATCGATATAGCCGGAGAAGGCAGGGCGGTCTCAAGAAGTGAGCGCAACACGTGATCTGGATTCAGCGATCTCTTTGTCTATCACTTCGGCGGGTGTCTTCCAGCCCAGCCCCTGACGTGTTCGCGTGCTGATGGGCATCGCAACGTGGTTGAGATATTCCTGATTCGCGCAGGGCAGATCGATGCCCTTGGGCAGGAACTGCCGAAGCAATCCGTTGGTTCTCTCGTTGCTGCCACGCTGCCAAGGCGCGTGTGGATCAGGAAACCACACGTCGATATCCAAGAGGTCCATCAGCTCTGGGTAGCACGTCAGCTCCGTGCCTCGGTAATAGGTCAAACTGGTACGCGTGGATTTGGGCAGCTTCTTCATTTGGCGACTGAAATCCTCCAGTGGCGCTTCAGCTGGGCATCCGTCCACCCTGCAAAGGATCACAAAACGCATACCGCATCGTCAGAGTGATATCTGCATGACCCAAGAGCTTTCGCAGAGTGTTCAAGTCCACTCCCGCCCGCACCAGGCACGATGCAAAGTGATGGTGTAGGTCATGGAACCGGAACTGTTTGATGCGGGCATCAGTGATCAGCTTGCCCCACCCTTTTTTGATGTCGCTCACCTCGAATACCTTGCCCGCGCGTCGCTCGCCCGCTTGACCGGCCCAACGCTGCAGGACTTCCATGGCTTCGACGTTCAGAGGGATGTGACGTTGCCTGCCGGACTTGGCGTTCTCCGCCTGGATGGTGAGCATCTTTGCTTCCCAGTTGATGTCGGCCCATGTCATCGACAGCAGCTCACCCCGTCTCATACCGGTGTTCATGGCTGTAAGAACCACGGGCGTTAGGTGATCGACATACCCGTCCATCGGCAAATCAGGCAGAACCGCTTGCCGATACCGGCGACGAGAAGCGTTGGCATTTGCTCTTCCCTCAACCCCAGCTAGATCGCGCGCTGCCAGCGCGGCCCGGAGCATCGCCTCCTCATCTGGGGAAAGGAACCGAACCACCTTGCGGCTAGCTGCTGACCGCTGACGCATGCCCATCAAGGGGCTCGTCTCGATCAGCTTCCACTCCACGGCGCGAGACAAGGCAGACCGCAAACAAGCAAAGTCGCGCGCTGCGGTTGCCCTGGTTACGGCGTCGGGTCCAGCGACACGCCCGCGCCACCATCGCTCCATTGTGGGTACGTCGATCTCGATGATCTGACGGCGCAACAGCCACGGGAACACCGATCGGATGCGGTCCGGGTACTGGCGACCACCCTTGAGCTCAGCTATCGCCCAAGGCTCGAAATGATCGTTGAGCAGCGTTTCGAGCGTGCAACTGGTGGGCTTGGTCTTCGCGAGCGTCGGCAATCCCGACTGAACGTACTCAGCAACGGCTTGCCGGGCTTGGTCGCGGGCCTGATCAAGTGACAGATGTTCGACTGAACCTAAGGTACGACGCTTACCGTGCGCCCAGGTCACGATCCAAGCCTTGTGCCCAGAGGGCTGCACGCGAAGAATAAGGCCGCGAACCTGGGCGTCCCTAACCTCATAGGGGCGATCTCGGGGCTCTGACGTAAGAACGATGCGCTTGGTAAGGGCGGATGACATTGAGCGACTGTCCGTAAGTGACGATAAGAGCAACTTAGGACAGGATGCGAGGCGGTGTTTGGACAAGGATCGACCGCGCTATGACGAGGTGGAAGAAAGCAAGGGCTAAAGCGTTCGCCATTCCCAGCCGATACTTCCCAGGAGATCAAACAGGACGGCAAAGTGGAATTTCCCTCAAAAGAGCTATGGACAGCAATCGGAACGGTCATCGCCGCCACCGTCGCCGCAGGTGTGACCTTCCTGACCGCTACGCTATCCAAAGACGCGAAGATCTCCGACTTCCGCCTCGCCTGGATGGACACTGTCAGAGCAGAGATCGCTGAAATCTCATCCAGATGCCTCCATATTCAAGCATCATCAAAAAGACTTAGAGCGCAGGGAACAGCGGAACCCCAGATACATATAGAATTTGCAGAAGACATGCTTTCAATAAAAAGGAACATCGCGATGTTGCGAATGCGCCTAGATCCGAATAAACATCAGTCCGTCATCTACCTCCTCACCAAGGTCGACAACAAGGAATGGAGCGAGCGCACTCTGCAAACAGGCAGCACTGACCTACTGACCGAATTCCAAGAGGAAGGTCGCATACTCCTTTTTACTGAGTGGCAAAGAGTAAAGAAAGGAGAAGGCGCGTACAGGATATTCAGACCGCTCAGCAAATATATGTTTTTATTTCTCCTCATCGCCTTGGGCATCATGGCTACTGTTGCCATTTCAGAGGTCATCAGCCTCTGGAACTGAGGCACTTCCATAGTATCCAGGTATTATACGAAATTTCATACAATCATGCGATTGTTGAATTAAGAAAAATCAAAGGATTGAACAGCGCCGGTAAAGCTCAACCAGCAAATACGAATCCCAATTATTAATTGCACCACTCTTCGCGAAGAGATGGCAGCCACTGATGGTCACCTGTAAAAATCAGCAAACAAACGATGGATCATCACAGCAACGCTGTCACACGCGCAGCGGTCAGACATCAATAGGTCGATCACTCCCTTTGGGACTAGAACGCACAACCCTATGAACAACAATTACCCTAAGATTAGCCTTCAATCACGCATCGGGAACAAGGGCGTGGAAAATGTGGGAAGAGTAGTAACTGAATTCGGCTGGCTATTTCGCCGAACACATCAAGAGGACGATTTTGGAATAGATGGTTACATCGACGTGGTAATGGAAGACGGCTCAGTGACTGGCCAAGTCATTGCCGTTCAGATAAAGCACGGCGCGACATATTTCAGACAGAAGACAAAATCTAGCTACATCTTCAGAGGTGAAATCAAACACTTCAACTACTACTGCAACAACCCAGCCCCCATCTTACTTATATTGTCCCACCCCAAGAATGATCAATGTTACTGGCGGCTATTTGACCCAGCAGAGACAGAACATAATCAGGGATCATGGACCATCGAAGTTCCGTTTAGCAACAAACTGAGCACTTCCAAGAACGCAATCACAGCACTTTGCACACCAACCAATGACCATATCGGGAAACACAGAGAGGCAGCAGAGCATGCCGAGCTCATCCGCAGCAGCGGATTTATCGCCCTGCACATTCCTCGTAAGGATGTCTTAGCGCGGAAAGTGGATTTTGCGAGAAATCTATTTGACAGCTTAAAGAGAACCAAGAAGCTCGCGCGAGAAGCGCAGGGCAAAGTGGTCATATATTTTTCCGGATATGAAGATGATCCGCGCGAGCTCTATGAAATTCCTGAAGTTAGGTTTTTTGTACCCCTTCTAGATTTCGCACTCCCTGAGCTATTCTATTTTGCGCGAACTGAAGAGCCAGGCTTAACAATAACCATACTTGCCGCCTGCCAGAGTCCAATCAAAGTTAGAACGAAGAATAGTGAAAAGATCACGCTGGAGCTTGATCTTGAGTACTTATCAGCCTTTCTTGACCGTCATTGGCCCGGCCTCAATGAAATGACAGACTGGCTGGGGATGTCTGACGAAGAGAACGAGCGGATTGGTAGAGCAGCAGCCGCCGCCGTATGGCCTGAAATCTGGCGCGGGCGTTCCATGAAACGCGGTCCGGCCAAGTGATCACTCGGCCGGACTGCAGGCACTGCTCGAGCTCGGCCGATGTCAAGCTCAGCATGCAACCCCAGTGCAATTGCTCGTCATAAGATAACTCGCGAAGACCCGAGCCAATGCCATAGACTTAATTCAGCTGATGCAGATATGACTATCTCATATTCATTCCACTGCATGAAAAACATTTCACCAGAGAGATCCGGAAAATCCTTTGGAGCTTTTCTCCGCATGATTTTCAACCTGAGCGTCAGATAGAGCCAATACACCCTGTATCTGAGCAATGAGAATCAGCAAATCCCCCCATGCATTTGCCACCACCAAATCGTACTGACTGTGGGCAAGTGCATCTCTTAGCACTTCGACACCCTTAAAGAACCTCCTTCCCGCCTTCTTTGAGCCTAAACACAGCAAGCCCACTAGTTCGTCAGAATGAAGAATAAGCTTCCGTTTGTCACATAGTTGTAGACAGTAAATTAGAGGCAGTTCTTGACCTATCTCTCTACGGGCATCCTGTACAACAGCGGCAGCTTTGACTCTGCCATCCGTAAGCACCCGCTTCCATTCGTCCTTGCCGTATACGTTAGCCACCCAAAAGCTGAGATGCATCTCCAGCATTGATATCAAGCCAAAAATGTAAATCCTAACCATGGGTTTATTGATATCTGCCCAGGTCACAATTGCCTCGATGCCGGACTCTCCCTCCACATACGCAAAGGGCCTATCTTTGAGTATCCGCAGTAGGGCAACAATATCCGTGGCCTTTGGAATGGCCGCGACCTCTGTTAGATCGTGGAGATGATCGCGTACTTCGCCATGCAGAAGGGCCGCTCCTTCCACATAGCCAATCACGGGACCACCCTCATGCTCTCTCACTCCAGCAATGGTGAAATCAAGTCGCTCGAGCTCAGCACGAATTTCATCAGCAGGCGCTCCAGCGGCACAGCATTTCAGCGGTTCACAGATGTCACTCGTCAGCACCCTGCCGCCAAGAACCTCGTTAAAATCGCTCAATCGTGTGCCGTGACGTCGATATCCCGTTACCGGCGATGTCCACAGCTGATAGCCCATTGCTGCTCTCTCCAATCGCCTGGCGACTAAAGGCGAGTCTAGGGGATTGATGCCGCACTTTGCTGCATTCGCTCTTGCAAACTGAAGCTCCAAGCTTCATGTCTTCGAGCTATTGGGTCAGGGTCCGACCCTGCTCAGGCATAAGTGCTTTGGAAGCCAGGCTTCCGAATGCGACCCACAACACCCATACGGATGCAAACCTTCCGCAACGAGCAGCATTGATGCTTGCGACGATCGGCTCGCAACAAATGCCGCACCAGTCAATGACTTCCGATTGCCCACAAACAAAAAGCCCCGACCAAGGCCGGGGCTTTTTGCTGTAGCTGGTGCCGGAAATAGGAATCGAACCTACGACCTACGCATTACGAAATATAAGCTAACATCCTTTTAACCACTAAATATCAATTACTTATTGACGAACAGGGAAAATTCTGGGAAAACTAGTCACCTCTAATGATAGGGACTATCAAGCATGGCTCGCCCCAAGAAGGAACTGACAGGCCAAGGGGTCTACGACCGCGGCAGCGCCTGGCAGGTCCGCGTGAAACGCCAGGATGCGGCCGGCAACATTCACCGAATCAACAGGACCTTCCCTTACAACAAGCTGTCCGCCTCAGTTGCTGCGGACAGCCGAGCCGCAGTGTTCAAGCATGCGGCCGCATTCGCCGCCAGCGAACGCGCCGCCCTTCATGTTGAGAAGCGCCCCGCTTCTGACCTGCTGGGCACGCAGACTCTCTCAAAATGGATCGACCGCTACATCGCCGAGATCTGCCCGAAGAAGAAAGCCGGGAAGGGAGATGAGCGGCTTTTGAGGTCGATTCAAGAACGCTTTCCAAAGCTCTGCAACCGTCCTGTGGCGGATCTCTTACCACGCGACTTCGGAATGACCTCCCTTGGCATGGGCCACACCCTTGACGAGACTTACCTCCTCGCACCGGCTACCGTGCGCCGGAACCAAGCCGTCGTATCTCAAGTGTTCACGGCCGCCATTGAAGAGTGGCACTACTCGCTGAAGGAAAACCCGCTACTGAAGGCCACCAAACCTGCCATAAGCAATAGCCGTGAACGCGTGGTTTCACCGGAGGAATGGCGGTCCATCCTCGACTGTCTTGCACCCATGCGTCCAGCCACCCGAGCCGCCATTTTGTTCATGCGGTGGACCGCCTGTCGACGTGGCGAGGCCGTCAAGCTTCGATGGGAGGACGTCAGCCTTGAAGGGACACCTCAAGCCATCTTCCGCGACACTAAAAATCCAATAGCGGGCCAGGTAAGCAGCCGCACAATTCCGCTGACCAAGGACGCGGTCAGTGCGCTGAATACGCTTACGGCGGAGCACCACGCCGTATGGCTAGCTCGGCATGGCAAGACCCTGAAGAACCATCCAGTGCCGGCCAACCCAGGACATGGTCCCGTCTTCTCGGTTGACGAAGGTAATTCGCCAATCGCCGCGGACAGCCTCACGCAAGCTTGGGAGCGTGCGTGCCACGCCGCGGGCGTAACAGGTGCAACCCTACATGATCTAAGACACACGCGGTTGACTGAACTCGCCAACCTACTCCCTTTACAGAAGGTTATGCGCATCTCCGGTCACAAGACCGCTCAGATGCTCATGCGCTACTACAATCCGAAAGTTGAAGACTTGGCAGCAGATCTGGAAGCAGCCATTAGGACAAAGAATCGACAGAAGTCTAGTGGCAGAACTAAACAGCAAAATTAGAGCTGGACTTCCCGAGCTCACCGCCCTGACCGCCCTTCTGCTGGAAGGGCAGCCGAGGCAGCGCATCGTTCAGAAACGACCGGTCGTGGGATCAGCTGGCGCACCAGGCGACGCCGGTTTCACTACCTTCTCTAGCAGATCCTTCTGAAGCACCGAGTCAACGAATCCATTAAAGGCATCATCGCTCCCCTGCTCAGCTATGCCAAGCGCGAGTTCGGCCGCCAACAAATTAGGTGCCGGTGGTTGCACATCATCGAGCGAGGAAATGTGAGCTACTAGCTTCCAGCGGATCGAGGCGATGCGACAGTTGATACACCGAGCGCGCTGAATTGCACGTTGCACCGGTTCGAGCTCGACATGGGCCGCCATCCCACTGTGACCAGCAAAGAACATCAACGGCATACCTTGCAACGCCGTCCATGTCTCCCTTACAACCTGAGCCACGTAAGGTCCATACGTGTCCAGGGTGTTGGCCGCCCTATCAGCCACTGCGTCTGCCGCAGCTAGGCTGTAAATGAACTCTTTGAAGAGATCTTCCTTTGACTTGTCCTGGTTCTGTTCAGTCATGGTCTCATCCTTGGGGTGTGAGCCCAGATGCTAACCCATAACAGTGGTTCCACAACGCGGATCCGCAGAGACCGATGAGCCTTCTCGGTCGCAGGGAAACCGCAGCAGTGTCCGTTGATGCCCCCCTTGACGTTCGGGGCATTTATGTTATCGATTCAAACGAGGCGAGCCTTTTAGTTCGTCCCTTGCCTCACTAAGCCCTCGGCGACAGGTCTCCTCCCCCGGGTTGCCGGGGGCTTTTTTATCCAAACCCCTTGCGCTTTCCTTAAATTCGAATACCCCTGAGAGCATCCATATCTTTCTGGGAGGAAAGCATGAAACCCCGCAGCAAATCTTTTCCCGCGTCAGCGGCCATCGCTTTAATGGCGATGGCCGGTTGTTCAACCATCAAACCCACCCCCTCTAATCCAACGCCACCCTCTCTGGGTTGGACAACCCCAAAGCAACACGGCCCCGGTTACCGTTTCTTTCATCCCAAGCAAGAGCGAATCTGGAAAGGGGTCTCGCCTGCCTTGCGTGAAAAAGTGGAAGCCGTCTTGGCGCAATTGGCGGCAGAGGGGTTTGATATTCGCGTGGTGGAAGGCTATCGGAGTCCGGAGCGACAAGCCGCTCTGCTGGCCTCGGCAAGTGGGGTGACGAGCGTGGGATCCTGGGGATCCTGTCATAACTACGGGCTGGCCCTGGACGCCGGGGTGTTCATCAACGGAGCGCCAAGCTGGGACTTGGACGATCCCCACGTGCTGGCGGGTTACATGCGGTTCGGTGAGCTGTCAGAAATGGTTGGCCTGAACTGGGGCGGGCGCTGGACTGCCCCCCGTGATTACCCGCATGTCGAGTTGAAAGCGGAATGCGGCCAATCCAAGTGGGCGTATCGCCACGGCCGAAAGCTCCCCGTCTTCGCAGCAGCAGGAGAACCTTCTTCTTACGTGCTTGCCCGAGCACTTGCGCCGAGCTGGTGCCCGCCCGGAATGGAAGCAGCGTGCCTGGCTTGGGGCAGTGAAAATCAAATGTCCTGGCGATGGATGTTCCCGGGTCGGGTTTGCTCGGCAACCTTTCCTAACACTTGGAAAAAGATCGCCTGATCGGCTTGCGCAAATGAAATCCCCTGCTATGGATTTAAGTATCAATCCATAACTCGGGAGGGTTTGAATGTTTCCGCATCGACTAGCTGTTTTAACTGCATTGATCGGCGCAGCCTTGTTTGTTGCGCCGGCTCACGCCCAAACCGCCACGGGCGCAGGTGCAGTCGCCAGCGGCGTCAACTCTACCGCCACGGGTGAGAACGCTCGGGCCACGGGGGACAACTCCACTGCCGACGGCGCCAATGCCAACGCTGGTGGTATCAACTGCACTGCCATAGGCGCTGGGGCGCAAGGAACCCAGGGGGACAACTGCACTGCGGTCGGTGCCAACGCTGATGTCGGCCTGAACGGAACGGCTGTGGGTGCTAACAGTGTCGCTAGAGACAATGGATCCACCGTGGTCGGCACGTCTGGATTCGCTTCACTGGGAGGCACCGCCTTTGGACACCAGGCGTCCGCAAGCGGAGGTGTCGCCATCGGCAACGGCGCCAACAGCAACAACCTCTACAGCAACTACGGTCAATCGGGCGTCATCCCTTACGTCGATGGGGTTGCCGTCGGCACCAATGCCACCACTCGCAATCACAGCCAACAAGGCTACGGCGATCCGATGCAGACCCAGTATGCAGCGGCGATCGCCATCGGCACTGACACTAAAACCAATGGTTACAACTCTACCGTCGTCGGCGGCGGCTCAACCACCCATGGCGTGCGCAACACCGTGGTTGGCTCCCTCGCCGGAACAAATGGGAAGGACAACACAGTGGTTGGTGCATCCAGCCGAACCGGGGATGGGCTGTTCAAAGTCACCGTGCTCGGAGCAAACGCTGGCGCCTACGCAGACAACTGCGTTGCGCTGGGCGAGGGATCGGAATGCCGGGAGGCAGACACGGTATCCGTGGGCGCTGGTGGACCTCAAGGCACTCGCCGCGTTACCAACGTGACGGCGGGCGTGGCCAACAACGACGCGGCCACGGTGGGCCAGCTGCAGCCGGTTGCTTCGGCACTGGGCGGGGGAGCCTCCTATGCAGGCGGTGTCTTCGCAGCTCCTACTTACACCTTCAAGAGCGGCAACACCTACAACAATGTGGGCGACGCCCTGACCGATCTGGATGGTCGCGTCACCACCATTGAGCAAACCCCTGGGGGCGGCTCGGGCACGCCCGGACCGCGTGGCGGGGATGGGTTGAGCGCCTATGAGGTGGCGCTGGCCAACGGTTTCCAGGGCAATGAGCACGATTGGCTGGCAAGCCTGAAAGGGGAGCCAGGGATCCAAGGGCCTGCCGGCAACGATGGCGTGGACGGAACCGCCGGGACCGGCTCGGGTTCAACTGCAAAGGCGGGCAGGAACGTCGAAGTCACCACCAACGAGGACGGAAGCCAAACGGTTTCGGTCAGCGACAAGGTGCAGCTGTCTGACGCAGGCTCGGTCCAAGTCGGTGCCACCACGGTCAACGCCCAAGGCATGAAGGTTCAAGGCGGTCCCTCGGTCACCGCGGCGGGCGTGGACGCAGGCAACCAGCGCGTGACATCTGTAGCCAACGGCCGTATCGAGCGCGGATCGACGGATGCCGTCAATGGCGGACAGCTCTACGACGTGCAGCAGGTCTGGGATGACCGCTGGACGGAGACCGACCGTCGGTTCCGCCACCAGGATCGCCGCATCAATGCCCTGGGCGCGCAGATGGGCGCCATGACCCAGGCCGCAACCGCGGCTGCTCAGGGCGGCGGGGCCGCCATCGGCCAGGTCAACCTCAACGCGGGCGTCGGGTTCAGCGGCGGCGAGGCGGCGTTGAGCGTCGGGTGGGGGGCTCGCGTGTCTGAAAAGGTCAGCGTCTCGGCTGGCGTTAGCTTCGGTTCCGGCAACAAGCCGGTGGCCGGGTTCGGGATCAGCATCAACCTGGGGCGTTGAACGATTGCGAGGTGGACAAAGGAGGTGATTGATCTCGGCAAGGGTCCTTCGGGGCCCTTGTTCGTTGGGCCGCTTGACGAACCCGGATTCTCCTCTATGGGTATGTAGGTATACCCATTGATGGAGGACCCTTGGCCTGGAAACGCAACCAAAAATACTTGCCCCGCACCCGGCACCTTTACGCCCTGTTCTTTTCCAATGGCTGTTGCTACGTCGGTCAAACCGTGGACTTGAGGCAACGGGAGCAGCAGCACCGGAGTAGTCGCGGAGGCTGGCAGGGACAAACGTTCTCCTTTGTTCCGCTCTCCAGCATGACCGGAACCCAGGCCGACGCTGAGCAGCACGAATTTGCGTGGCGCTACAAGGCCTTTCAGAAAGGCTGGCGGATCTACTCCAAGCCGCCGGGCGTCCTCATCCGGGATCCCCGTCGGCGGACGACGTGGCACATGAAAAGTCTGGCGCATGGGTTCATGTGGCCAGCACGCGCACCAGCACTTGGACGGCATGCAGCGACGAGCAACGGCCTGCTTTGGGGTGCCTTCAAGTGGCTGTTTCTCTACCCCGTTTTGCTCGCATTGGCGCTGTCGTCGTCACGCATCGTCCTGCGCTAGGTATGCCGCCGGAACAGGCCACTACCGTCTCTGAGCTCGCGAATCAGGCATCACCATGATCGATGTGCTGACTTCACTCCTCGCGGAGCGCATCGTCGGCCATCCGCTCATCAAGCGTATTGAAACGCTGATACAGATCTTCCACATCGCCCAGAAGGTCAACGCCCAGATGGTTTGCAAGCCGCTGTATACCCACGAAAACATAGCGACAGGACGTCATCAGAAGGTGATCAAAGTCCCTTTCCTCCGGACCTATGCGTATCGACTCTAGAACGTCCCCGTTGGTCACCAACAGGCCTTCCAAAGACTTCGGTGAAAAATGAAGCGCCTCAGAGGCCATGACGAACCTGCCATACATCAGCTGATCCACGCCACCTATCTGAGCCCAATCAAGTGTCTTGATGTCACGGGCCGTCCGTCCTTGCTGATCTTTGAAGTGGGTCAAACGGTGGGTAGCCTCTGCTATTTCCTGCCGCAACTCCTCATCCGACGGCTCGGGAACCATCTCAGGCGGCCAGTCCTGGCGGAAGTTGAGGATGTCGCCCAACATCTTCTTCCGATTCAAGACGTCTTGGATCAGATAGTCCTGAAGCAACTCAGGGCGAGCTACTAAAGCCGACAGACGGGCCAGCGCCTCCATTAGGCTTCGTTGGTGTCCCAGCGCTTCGGTGTAGAACCCGTTCACTGCCAAGAGGGCCAGCGCACGAAGCGCTGACACCTGCCTGATGAGAAGGCAGGTAGGGATGAGCTGATGCGGATCGTCGGCCGATATCTCAAGCTTGGCGACGAAGAGTTCACCAGCAGTTGCAAGAGAGCCAGTGATTTCCAAGGACTCAGCATGGCGACCAAGCATCTTTTCGATGTATGGACCCCGGCCGTTGATGGGATCAAGACACTGCCCAGACATTGAATCTGCTCCTCTTATCACTGAATCATCCCGTTCGAACTGGTTGAGAGCGAAAACGAGAGATGGCTATTGTCAGAAAACGACAGCCGTCAGCGAACACTCTACTGTCCACGGGCGTTCGCCAAGACCTCTTCGGCCTGCAATGGCGGGATATAGATCACCATGGCAACGCTCTTGGCGTCAGATGTCATGGTATTGATCAATCCGTGCCTACGGACGTCTTGTTCACTAACCGATGAACCGTAGGGAATGAAAACGCCGGCGCGGACTGCGGGATTCTGCGGGGCAGGCACACGGAAGGCGTTGAACGATTTGATGATATCCGCCTCCAGCACGGCCGCTGCCTCACCACTGACCTGAACACCACACACTCCCAAGTTGTTGATCACGAGGTTGAACGATGACGTCCCATTTCCTTTCGACGGGAGCGTATACATCTGTCGCCGCCCTCGCTGAGGCGCCCTGGAGTAGCCGCTGGCCGCCTCGTCAGCAGGTTGTAATGCATCAACTTCAATTAACCGCGTCACCTTCGCTGTATCGCTCTGGGTGTCATAGCAATACTTCCGGAAACTAGCGATAGCGGAGCTTTCCTCGACGCTCGAAGCAGAGGGAGCTTCTGAAGGAACATCCGCCGGGCTACTAACCTGCGGGCTATTGTCGACCGCAACGGGGGCAGTTCCGACCGGTGCCGGTGTGCCACCGGGCTGGCAAGCCACCAGCAAAGCCCCCATCGCTCCGGCAAAGACCGATCCGCCAAATCCATTCGCTTTCAAGCTGGTTCTCCTTGAGCACCACACGGCTCTCCGCGAACTATAACGCACCCGCATGTCGTCAGCGCCCCAGTCCCTGCTGTAGCCGTGAGGCCGGAATCCGGGCCCCTTCCAGAGATCCTGGTGGTATGGTCGCTCGTTGACGGCCATGATCGAAAACCTCCAAGAGGCGGCGCGCTTTGCGCTCGCCGTCACTCATTGCCCGTCGTGTTTCTTGCCCTTCTTTGTGCTCGTGGAACAGCGCATCGAGCTTGCTTTGAAGAGCCCCGGCCTGTGTCCTGGGACTCTGGGCTGGGGGCATGGCCCCCTGCCGCTCCTTGACCCCGGCATCGAGCACGGTTGCCTTCAATCGCTCCAGCCCCAACCGGCTATTGAGCTGCTCCACGTCGTCGTAGGTCCCGTAGAGCTTGTAGCTCCCCTTGGTGAGCCGGGTAAAGGCCACCAGCGACGACGCGTTGTCCATCATCCCCAGGTTCATGAGGTGGAACACTTCGCGCCTGCCCTGCCCCTGTGACTTGTGGACGGTCACGGCGTAATCGTGGACCACCGCCTTGTGCTCGTGCGTGTTCCAAACGACCTTACGCCCGTTCTCCTTGGGGTTATCTGACCGCAGCGTGCCGGTGATGTCGTAGCCGCCTGAGCGCGAGGGCTTGATGGATTGGATGGTAGCCTGGGTGCCGTTGACCACCCCCAGCTCCACGTTCTTTGCGGTGAACATCACCCGATCCCCTTCCACCAAGGCTAGATCGAACTTGCGGCCATTGACGCGCCCCTCCACCACCACTTCATCGGTGCCGATCTCGCCGCGCTCCTTCAGCCCTTGGCGAATCCCGGCGTTGAGCGCGCCCACCTCGGCCCGGCTATGCGCCAGCACCAGCTTGTCGTCCAACGGGGCCTTGTTCTTGAAGTAGTCGGTCACGAGGCGCTCGATGGATTTCTCCTGCGAGTGGGCTTCCACGATGGAGTCCATCAGCCGCTTTTTTTGCTCCTCGCCCATGTCCAGCGTTTGTTGCCGGCTGCGGGTGCCCTTCTTCAGATCGATCACCTTGCCGTTCTCGTCCCGAGCATAGAATCCCATTGCCGTCTCGCGGTCCTCCTGCCGCGCCTGCCGGCGAATCTCGGTCAACTTCACGTCGCCCACCGCCTGCTTGGTGAGCTGAAAGCCGGATCCCGCGCCGATGGGCTGCAACTGCTCTGCGTCGCCCTGGAGGATGACCTTGGCCTTCGCTTTCTCGGCATAGGCCAACAAGGCTCGGGTGTCGCGGGTGTCCACCATGCCTGCTTCATCGATCACGATTACGTCGTTGGGCTGAAGCAAGCGCTTCCCCTCATCCAAATCGAACAGCATCTGGGCCATAGACGTGGAGGGCACCACCGATTCCGCTTCAAGCTTCTGGGCGGCCTTGTTCGACACGCACACCCCCAAGAGCACCATGCCTTCGGATTCCAGGGCCTCCTTGTAGAGCTCCGAAATCGTGGTCTTGCCCGTGCCTGCCAGGCCGCTCAAGTTCGCTACTCCACCACTGCCTCGGCAGATGTGGTTCACGGCCACCAACTGCTCCTGCGTAAGCTGGAAACCCTTGACTTGCTGGTAGTCCTCGATGACGCGATTCACCGTGGCCTGCGAGGCGTGGTGCTGGGTCTCATTGGCCCGGCGGTTGGCAATGTCCACCACCGCCTGCTCCGCTTCCAGCATCCATGGGGCGCAGAACCGATCCTCGGTGTGCTTGCGGGCCAGCGTCAGCCCCCGGTCTTCGTCTGCCAGGCGCTCGGCGTTGACCAGCACCAGGCCATTGTCTTGCTTGAACTGTTCAATGCGGGCATCGAGCCCGGCCGCGTCCAACTTGCCCGCGTATTCCATCCCCAGCACCCGCACCAGATCAATGCCGTTGAACACCGCCTCGTTCTGATGCAGTAGCTCCAGCAACTCGGCGTCGCTCTTGTGCTCCACTTGGTCCAGGCTGCCTTGAGCTGCTTTGAGCTTGTCGGGGGTCAGGTCGAAGCCCTTCAAGGCCTCCTGCCAATGCTCCACCAGCTCGGCATACGTGGGCTCGTGCTTGTGCTTGCGGGTGGCCTTGTTCGCCTGCTGGTTGGTGACCCCATGCTGTTCTGCGTATTCGAGCAGGGCCTTCCGGCGCTTGCTGAAGTGGTCGATGACGTCCTGGTCGATGCCGGCCAGGCGTGCGTAGGATCGGTCGGTTTCTTTGCCGTCGTCGTCCAGCTCCCGGACGTGCTCGACCTGGTAGCCCAAGTCCTGAAGGTTCTTGTAGAGCTCCAGCTTGTAGATTTCGTCCATGGCCCGGGCATGCCGGTAGATTTCGACGGCATCGAAGGTCGATTCCTTGCCGTCCTCGCCCAACGCCACCCCGTAGACCAGGTGGTGGGTGTGGAGATCCATGTCCAGGTCTCGCCCGGCAAAGTGCTGGTGGCTGGACCACACCAAGCCGCTGACGCCGATCACGTCTTTGCCGCCTTTCCCGCGGCGGGTCTCGACCATCGATTCCAGCCGGTTCATCGCCGTTGCAGAAGCGGCCTGATGCGCCTTGAGCACGGCATCGCGCTTTTCGGGCGACTCCATCGCAAACAGGATCCCCACGTCCTTGGGCGATGACACCGTGACGTCGTAGCCGACCCGGTGACCACCGACGACAACAACCTCGGGCTTGCCTTGGGCATCCATGACGGGATCCCCGTTCTTGTCCACCTTTGGCCGCACCCTCCCCTTGTGCCCTGCGTTCTGGCATAGCGCCCTCCCCGTCAGTGGGTCGAACCCCTCGGCCAACTTGCTCATTGTCTCGCGTGTCACCGCGGCAGAAAGCAGGTTGAGGTGCGCGGCCATCTCGCCGCCCCACGCCATGGTGCCCTGCGCGTTTCCGTCTTTGTCGAGGTAATACTCGGTAGCCATCAGGTATTCGACCACGGCGGCACCGGACTTGTTGTCCGTGCCTTGAGCGGTCAATGCGGTGACGTTGAACATGGGGCTCTCCTCTACAGGTGTCCCCCAATTCATAGCAAAAATGCTCAAATCAGCAATGGGATTCGGAGGCCTGGATGATCTATTTCTTCATTGAAGACACCGACGATCTGGTCAAGATTGGTCGAGCCAAAGACATCGAACGGCGCCGTCGCAATCTACAAACCGGGAACCATCGCAAGCTGTTGCTGCTCGGCTGGATCCGCACCGACGACGACGTCCGCGTGGAGAGAGAGATCCACGAACACTTCAACGTTCAGCGAGGCCCCGGCGAGTGGTTTCACATTGACCCAGCGGATGTCCTCCCAATCCTCTCGCACTTTGGCATTGACGGCTTTGTGGGGACGACGGAGGACTCATTCGCCATCGTAGGTCATGACCGAGATGGCATACCCGAATACATGGGTGTCTGGAACTGGGGTGACTTGGAGTTCGAAGAGTGCTGCCCGTTTTGCGGGTCTTTCTGCGGCATGCATTTCCAAGACGCTTCTCACATGTATCACTGCATCAGCTGCGACCGGCTTGAGAGCTTCGAGTTCTTGTCACCAAGCTACGGCTAGGATGAGGAAGAGCGAGATTGATCTACTTCCGGAAGATGTGTTCCAGCTCATCGTGACTGACGGCACGGAGCTTCGGCGGCGTTGCCCCCCGCTTCTGAAGCTCTGCGCTGGCTTGATCGGCGGTCAGTTTCAGGACGCGCTGGACCTCCGCGGCGCTCTGCGCGTTGGCTTCGGGCAGGGACTTTTTCTGCACCGGTTGCGCGCCCTGCTTGGTCCACTTCGCACGTTTCTGGCCATCTCGGACCTTCGGGTAGCTGACGCCCGGCCAGGACAACAACAACAAATCGCCGGAGCTCTGCACGATGGCCCGGATGCCCCAGTGTTCCTTGCGGTAGGCCTTCCCTTTGCGGAAGCCTAGATCGTCCGTGAGCCGGCCTGGTGGCACAATCGCCTTGCTCTCCTCGTGGATGGCCGCCTTGTCGTCATGCGTGCGCCAAGCAACGGTCCGCTTGCCCAGGTTCCGGCTGATTTTTTCTCGCGTCTCGCCGACCTGCAACTGGCAAACAATGTGTGTGCCGACCAACCCACTGAATGCCTGGGCTGTCTTGTCGCCGTAGACCTTCTCAACCTGGCTCCAGTCCTGCACGGCCATGCAGGCCACTACGCCTTTTGAGCGGCCCAGTGCCAGCAATGGCTCGATGTTGAGCTTGCCAGCTGATGTGAGCTCATCGAAGAAGAACCCCAGGAATCGCCCGGCTTCATCATCCGGCAGGCTCGGCCCAATGATTTCTGGCACCGCGACGTTGATCATGGCCGAGATGTAACTGCGCGCAAGCACCTCGTCCGGCCCTGATTGAACGATGACCTGCTTGCGCCCCGTGTAGTCGTCTTTGATCCAATCCAACATGGAGAACATGCGATCCGGCTTTCGCCCCGGCCAGGCCAAGGCCAAGCGCTCGATGACCGCGGTGCCGTTGGCGAGGACGGCCATGCAGCTGGAGGTGGTGTTGCTGTCTGGATTGGAAATCAGCGCTCCTGCACGCGGGTAGTAGAGCGTCATGGCCTCCCCCATTTGTTCAGCGGGTCGGGCAACCAACTCGGCCAGTTCTGACCACCCCCAGTCCTTGCCTTTCGTCGCTTGTAGCTCGCGCACGCAGCCTTCCAACAACGCTTGCGCTGCGGAAGCCCAGAACGCCCCAGATCCTTCTTCGCTGGGAATGATTGACTGGGAAAACGCGGCGGCTTGGGTCACGGTAGCTACGTCCCTACCCACGTCCCAGACCCAGCTGCGTTTGTCGAACGGGCAAACAATCGCCGGCCGTTTGAAGATGGAGGTGAAGTCGCCCTTGATGTCATAAACGAAGGCCTTCTTGTTCAGCCGCACCACCTGCTCCAGCAGGTGCTTGAGGATGACGCTCTTGCCCGAGCCCACGCTTCCGTAAAGGAACATGTGACGAGCCAGAAGCTTCTTGGAGACCACCCAATCAGGGTGCAGCGACAAGGCATGCACCTCGTCTTCCCGCTCTTTCTTGGTGAGCGAACGCCGGCGAGCTTCAGTCAGCGCTTCTTTGCCCTGGAGCAGTTGAGCACCGGATACGTGCCAGGTGTTCGAGCGAGGGATGAGGCCCCGGCGGGTGACCCACGCAGCCGCCCACCCAGCTAACCCTGCCGCAACTCCAATCCTCGCCAGTGTGCCGAAGGTGGCCTGCTCGCGGGCGACCTCCCAGAACGCGCTGGCCGGCTCACGCAGGGAGATGGTGCCGGTGGCAAGGTTGCCCAGCGCCGCCAGGCTTCCGGTGAGGCCTTGGCTGTAGTTCATGAGGGTGTGTCTGCTCCCAATCTGCCAGCCCAGCCATAGCGCGGCTGGATACGTCACCGTGGCGACGCAGACCCCGGACAGCAAGGCCTGGGGCCAATACCGGACGTCCCGGCTTGGCTCGATGCTCGATGGGACCGTCCAGCTCCAGCAGTCAAAGACCGAAGGCTTGCTCACGCCCCTTCCCCCTTCCCCGGTGCACGTCACCAGGCTTCCGCCCTTCCCGGTCCAAATGCCCGGGGTCCGCGCCTGCAGCCAGCAACTCCAAGCAGCAACGCGCATGATTGTGTTGGGCGGCAACGTGGAGAGGTGTTTCGCCAAGGGGGTTGCCCAAGGCTGGATCCGCGCCGGCCCGAATCAACCGATGAACGATGCCGGGGTGGCCGTGGCGCGCAGCAAGGTGTAGCGGCATCTCACCATTGGTGTTGGGGACATTGGGCTCGGCCTGCATACCCAAACACGCCTCCACCCCATCGAGGCACCCCGTCGTTGCGTGCTCGCAAAGCCAAGTCTGCCAAGGCGCTCCGTAGAGCCCTAAGTGCGGAGAACGCGCATGGGCAGCAGCAATCACCTGGCTCCCATGCATCCGTGTCAACGCGTCGCCGTAGGTCGCGATGAGGTGCTTTTCTGTCGCCTTGGCCTGCTGCTCGGGAACCTCGAAGCGCTGCAGCACGCGGGCAATGTCCAAACGCGGCTGGGGTGGCGAAGGCAGCTCGGGCTGGGCCCGAAGGGCTTGGAGCCGATCGGCGGCGATGCGGTTGCCCTGAACCTGGTCTATGGATTCGCGCAGTTCTGACAAGAGGCCGTCCCGTTGATCACTGGGCAGCAATGCGTAGACCTGGGCGAGCGTCTTATGGCCTATGAGGCCGGTATGGATTGTCGCATCCAACTGGTGGGGGGAAAGGTTGGGTTCAACCTGGACCAGCGTGGCATGGCCGCCCTGACCCAGCTCCAGGTTGATCCGATTGGAGAACCGGCTGGGCGTCATCACCCAGTCAAACCCCACCTGTGTGCAGGTGTCCAAGCCAGCGACCTGGGCCTGACGGCAGAACTGCTCGGCCAACGCCAGCGCTTGTCTGGGGTCGGACGTGGCCAGCTGCTCGTGGTGCTTCCCGTAGAACCGGGCAAGGGTCAGGGGACGCATGATTGAGTGGAACAACGACTCATGGGGGCGATTCAAAAAATCGCCCCCGCTCAGGTTTGCTCGATTTTCAATGTGGGGTTCCATCCCCATTGCATACCGGTTTTTCCCGGTTTGGCAATCACCCGCAAACTTTCAGGAAGAGTGCAACGCCGACAATAAAACCGACCTGAAGCACAAACACGACGTTGTGCATATCCATTTGCTCCATATCCGCGCGGATCCAGGCAATCATGCCATCCAGCCGGCGACGTTTGCGACCACGTAGCTCACCACGGAAATCCCACCCAGCGTGAGCAACAGGTTTCCCACGTTGTCTACCGAAAACTCATAAGCGTCAGCGAAAATATGCATGAGGACCTCCCTCGATTGTGTTTTGTGTAAACCCAGTCAAACACAAATGCACACATTGGCAAGCGCGAAAATGAGAAGCGCTCGACAGTTTTCCATTTTAGTCAACGCCGTAACTATTGCTTGATGAGATGTTCTTTGATCAGTCGCGAGAGGGCATCGGCCAGGGAGTAACCATGCTTGCGCGCATACGCCTCCAAGGCTTCACGGCACTCGGGCTCAACCCGCGCATTGATGACGGCGGTTCGTTTTGGCCTGGCAAATCGCTTGGGATTGTTGTTCATTGCTTCAGCATGCGTCCGCTTTTCCCTTTGTCAAACCCCGATCCTTGCTGTTGCCTTAAGCTGCTTTTGACGTTGCATTTATGGGTAGATCGGACCACTCATGATTCGACGCTGCATACACAAAGGGCCCCGAGGAGCCCTTTGTGGGAAGCCTCTGTCTTCACTGACGGAAGACGTTGGGCTGGCGCTCGCGATCCTGCTTCTGCCAGTCGAACTCGCTCTCGTATTTGCGCATCTTTTCCTGCTCGGCCTTTGCGGTGGCAGCAAAGGTGGCAAACCCGAACTTGCCATGTCCGTATTGGGGCACGCTCGCCTCCGTGCCACCGTCTCTCCCCTGCGCGGCTTGACGGTTCTTCCGCCATTCGTCCACCCGCATCATCGGGGTCTCGACCGCCCCATCGACGCGCTGCTCCTGCTTTTTCTCTTCCGAGGGCAGCATGCCCAGGCCTTGACGCTGCTTCACGGTCTCGTTGAGCTCGTCCTGCTTGCCTTGCATGCGCGCCTGGTGCTTGGCTACCACCTCCGGCTCGGATTGCCGGGACCATTCCCGGATGTCTTTGCGTGCTTCCTTCAGGCCGGTCTCGATGCCCTGCAGCTTCTCGTCGTATTCGGCTCGCTGCTTCCGAAGGAAGAGGCCGGGGCGGCCGGCCACCTCCATCTCGTGGCGTTGAAGGCCCAGGCTCTGAACCTGCTCCTCCAACTGGGTGATGCGCTCTGGATCAAGGCGCTTGTTCAGCGAGCGTTGCATCTTATCCACGTCGCGCTGCTCGCTCTCGGCTTTCCGGTCGAGGGAGGTCCATTGCTTGGCGTCCTCGCTCGTGGAAGCGGCCATGCGTTCGCGGAACTGTTGGTCTTTCTCGGTGTGGTTCATGCTGATTGGCTCCTATAGTGGGGGTGGTAGAGAGGGAGGCTTACGCCGCCCTCGATGCTTTGATGGCCTTGACCACGTCGTCGACCTTGTCCAAAGGCAAGAACGGCGTCTTGCAGATGTCGGCCCGCCGAACACCGGCGCGGTTAAACCAGAGGATGGCGCGCCCCTGCTGGTTTAGCAGACCATTGAACTCGGACTTGGAGAACAGCGGCTGGGACTCGCGACGACCATTTGCAGGGATCTCGAGGTCTTTTGTCGCTTGGATGCCCGTGAACTTCTGCCCTACCCAGCGGTTCTTGCTGACCGGATCAATGTGACTCGCCACCACGCGTCCCGCCCCGGCCTTGCGCAACTGCTTCATGCCCGCTGCATTGGGGTGGTTGGGATCGAACAAAGCGTTGTCCAAGACCATGTCAAGCCCGCCGTCGTAATCCAGACCGGCCGTTTTGCTCCGAAATACAGTCATTTCTTCTACCCCGAAGCGCAGCTCCATGTATTCGTAGCTCTGAGGCGAGGTGCGATACAGGGCCCAGTTCTGGAAGCTGTTGCAGAACTGCTGGGCAGCGGCTTCCGGCAGCTTGGCCAAGATTCCTTCGTAACCTTGCGTAGCGTAGATACAGGCCATTTTTGTCGAGCGAGAGATCGGCAGGATGCGCTGCTCTTCACGGCCAATGAGGTTCTGGCATTCGTCCATGATTTGGATGACGGGCAGCTCACCGCGCCCGCGCCACTCTGCCTCGCTGACTTCGTTGCGAAGCTTGATGCCGGTGTAGAGCCGCTGGCTGATGAGGTTCTGAACCAAAATGCCGGCCGTCCCGTGCCGGGTATCTGGGACGTTGACGCCCATGGACGTTCCCTTCAGCATGTCGCCAACGTTGACCGACCCGTGCTCAATGCTGTGCCACGGCACCCCTTGGTCGTCCACCAGGTATTTGCCGCGCATGAGGGGCACCAGCCGGTTCTGAACGTTGGCCATGAAGCTGCCACGGGTCTCTGCGGCAAAGGCCGGCCACGTCTTCAACACCCAGCCGAACGACTGCTGAAGCAGCGAGCCGGGCTGCAGTAGATCCGGATGGATGGTCTGCGGCGCCTTTGCCAGTCGCTCCGCCCAGTCGGCTTTGCGCGCAATGAAATCTTCGTCGTTGCCTAGGTGAATGGGTTGCACACCGATGTAGTTGGCAGCAGCCAACAAGCCCTCGCCAGGAATATTGCTGTCGGCACGCACGTCACCGATGGCTTGAATCAGCTTATCGAAGCGCTCCAGGGTCCATTTCCATTCGCGCTCTTCGGAAAGGGCGTTAATGCGCTCGCCCAACTCTTTGCCTAAACGTGCCAACGCCTCATCAATGTCGGCGACGTCCTTGCCGTTGGCCTCGTCCTGGTCTTTGACCTGGAGCAACCCCTCGATTTCGGTTTCCAGCTCGAGCTTCTTCGCCGCATCCAGCGCACGCAGCATCAGCTCGTGGTGGTGTAGCGCCTCGAGGATCACGGCGGCGTGGTCGATGACCAAGCTTGAGATGCCCGTCCAGATGTCCGCGTTGTCGTCTTCCATCTTCGTGTTGGTCAGCGCGGCCTTCAGTCCTTGCGCATCCAAGCCTTCAATCAGCCCCAGGTGAACGCCGGTCTCAATGACCATGTCCAGCATGCCGCGCACTTCGCCCGCCAAGGCGCCCTTGCCGCAGAAGACGGCGAACGCACACGGATAGCCGGATTTCAGGATTTCGGCCATCAGCCAGCGAATGTAAGCCGACTTGCCCATACCGGTTTCGGCCCAGATCATGGCGTGCATGAAGAGGTCCTCAATAGAAATGCCGGCCGGCGAGTCAGTGTCGTAGGACTTCTTGACGCCTTTCTTCCGCAGGTGACCCAGCGCCACACCCCATTGGATGAAGGGGCTGGGGTCGGCCAGCGCTTTGCGGACCTGTGCCTCCAGTGCCTGGCTGTTGAAGTCCTCCATCAAACCTTGCTTACCCAGATTGAAGCGCGCGCTCTGGGACTGAAGAACCAAGGTGCGCTCTTTGTAATCCCGGGCGTAGTAGACGAAGCCATAGGCACCGGCCATCACGAACCAGAGGAAGCCGCCGATGACCGACGGGAAGAGCATCGTCATACCGATCGCCACCAACCCCGCGGTGTTCCACAACGCGAAGCCTTTGATCCGCGTCCAACGGCCTCCCCACGCTTGATCTTCCTGTTCAACAGGTGCGATCAGGCAATAGAGCAGTCCGAGAAAGAGATAGACGTTGAGGATCGTCGCAAACACACCAAACGCAATACCGCTGGATCCAGCCGCCAGAAGGAACCCTTTGGCTGCTGCCAGCGGAAGCACGAAGGTCAGCACGGTTGCCCTGAACGCCTCGGGCGCTTTCTCGCTGCGCGCGATCGCGCGGACGTAGGGCACCACCGCCGGCAACAGCAGCCAAGCCAGCCAACCCACGACTGGAATGGAGGTCAGGGCAGCGATCACGGCACCGATGATCGGCAGGGCCGCATACATCAGAAACAGCGCGGTGCTGTCCCCGCCTTGCAAGCGATCGTGCGGATGGACCAGGCTTTCAATTACCTGGCCGTCCCTTGACAGCTCGGCACGTCCCTCCTGGTTCTGGAGGTCCCGCGGAGCAGAGGGCCAGAACGGCGCGAACTTAGCATCTTTCTCATCCAGCGCGTCAGGGACAACATAGGTATTGGTTGCCGCGTCGTAGACGGCCCCCAGTGCCTCAGCTCTGGGCCCATAACTCGCGGGCACCACCAACGTGCGGCTCGACACCCGGTTATGGGCGTTCACTTTTCCGCGAACGTTGGCAAAGCGTGCGGCGACGTTGAACCACATCCTATCGGCCACCGGTCGAGCCGGTGCTCGCAACAGCACGCGGTGCTTGAACTGGATAGCGATGTCCAACAGCGAATAGATGTTCATGATCATTGTCCCCCCTTGGTTGCCAGCTCGTTCCACACGCTCGAGCACACCGGAATGTCACTATTCGTATAGCGACCGGTCCTGAATTTGTTTTCGCAATCTGCCCTTACCGTGGAGTCGTCGGTCGCCTGCGCGGCTTGAGGAGATGCTTTAGAAGCCATCAGCGCCTTAACCCCCTTATTCACGTCCAACTTGGTCAGCAGTGAAGTGCCTTGGCCAATGGGGGAGCCTTTCCAGTCGGCAAACGGAGCAGCCACTAGCGAACAAACCAAGCTAATCGCGACGACGGCCAAAAACGTTGCTTTGGGGATCTCCGCCTTGCTCACGAGCCGGGCCTCTTCCGCGTGCTGCTGGTCGATCTGCCATGTTTTGAAATCGTGTTTGTGCTCTTGAACCGGACGGTCCACGGCCAAGTAGTAATAACTATCAAGGACATCCTGAAGTATGCCGCGAAGACCCAAGCCCTCAGGACGACCGAGGAATCGCTCACCATGCCACCGCATGAAGCGGGAGGTAAACGAAACCCCTGTGCTTTTGTATGGAAGAAACAACCAACCCAACATGACGCCTCCCTTTGGTTTAAATACCCATTACTTGTAATGGATCATTTGGTTTCGGCAAGGGGATCAGTTGATCCCTGCCTTCTTTGCCCATGCATCCATGTCGTCGCCGGCTTTTTCCTGCCATCCGTTTGTTTCATCAGGTTTTGGCTGGGGCGCGGGGACGACGGAGGCTTTCGGCTTTACCGCTAGCCGGACCGTGGGCATCGAAACCTTGGATGTGGGTTTGGCATTGGGTGTGATCGCTGGGACAAGCTTTGTGGCCGGCGCTTCAACCGGCAGGATTGCATCCGGTAGGGGAGTAGCTTTTGCGTCAACGGGTGACGCAGGCACGCGCTCAATCGGCACGGCCACCGGCAGCGGATCAACGACGGGCGCTGGACGCGGGGTAGCCACGACCGGGGGCATTGCTGCCGGGGCGGCCGTGCCTGCGGCCACGCCCGGCGTTTCGGAATCATGGCGAGTGACCCACCATGCCGTGGCGCCAGCAAGCACCAGGACAACAAAAGCAGCCGCGGCCAACATTTGATAGCCCTTCTTTCGGCTCGGCCCATTGTTGGGGGCATGGTCCGGCGTTACCGATACGACGGGCTCCCCCTGGGGAATACTTTCGGGGGCGGATGGGGAGTGCTGATCAGGGGTGACAGGGTCCACCACTTCATCGGGCAGGTCGCGCAACTGCGGGAGCGTGCCCATCCCGTCGTAGATCAATGCAGCGACTGCGGGGTTCTCACGAACCGCTTTGGTTAGCTCTTTGGTTACCTTTTTCGCATTGGCTTTCATCGGAGCCAGTCGCTCGAGCCGCGCTGCCTCGTCCTCCGACTCGACCATGGTTTCCGTCACAACAGGCGGAGAAATCGCCTCGGGTTCGACCTGCAGCAGCTCGGTTGGCGCAGCGGCTGGAATCGCGGCGGCGGCGTCTTGCGCTCGCTCTGCTTCTTTCTTCGCCTTCGCCTCTGCTGCCCGGCGTGCGATGGCGTCCTGGGCTTCCTTGGATTTTTCGACCGCCTTCTCTGAGAGCTCTTTGGCCTTGCTCCCAAACACGCGGCCCCAATGCTTGGCGGCATTCATGACCTCGCTTGCGCCTGGCGAAGGAGCGGACCGCTCAGGGCTCGGCGTCCCAGGCATGGATGTGCCGTCGTCAAACATTTCAGCCAACTCTTGGAGGCGGCGCAGCTCTTCAGGGGATGGGGTGTTGCTCATGGTTCCTCCAGGAGATTGAGAAAGATCTGGACCAGGGGCTCACGCCCCCGGTCCACCGCTGGCATCAACGAACGTCAGGGATGGGGCTGACGGTGATGGCGTGGTCGCCGGTCCCGCAGGCGTCCTGGACGGTGGCGTTTGCCAACGCCCCCCGTTTGGCCAGCTCAACCAAGGGCACCTCGCACACGCTTGCGTCGGCACCGCTGAACGAGACGGTCAACTTTTCCTTGCTCGACTTGAGCAGCGCGCCCAACTTGTCGAGCGTGTTTGCCGTGGCCGGATTCAGGGACTTCATGTCTGCGACGGGGTATTTGATGACCAGCTTGTCCAGTGCCTCAGCTTGGCCGTCCTTGGTCTCCACTGTCTTGGTCTGGACTCGCGCATCCAAGCCCGCGGCCTTGGCTGCATCTGCCACTTCCTGGGCTTCCTTGACCTGGGCGCGGTAGCTGGCAATGCCACCCACGACGGCGGCGGCAGCACATGCCACTGCCGCCTTGTCTTTCTTTCCGGTCAGATAGGCCAGGCCACCGCCGGCCAAGCAACCGATGCCACCGGCCTTGAACATGCGCAGCTTGTCCGTCTTCTTCTGCGGTTCCGGTTGTCGCGAGTCCTGGGCAGACGACAGACCCGGAGCAAGCAGTGCGGCGATGGTGAGAGTGAGTGCGAAACGTTTCATGGGTGAGCTCCTTTGAGGCAGTGGGGGAAGTGTTAAGAGCCGCTGGCGTAGCGCTGCCAGTCGGTCGCATCGGGTTTGGAAGGCGTCTTCGCCGTTTCTGGACGGGGCGTGCGCGGGCTTCCTTGGGATGGCTGGGATGGCGAGAGGAACTGGCTGAAGGCCTGAAGGGTTTTCATCACCAAGTCCTCGTTTGCCTGGAGTGCTGCCGCCTGCTCGGCGCGCATGTCAGCCAGCGCGCTTTCCAGCGCCAAGGCATTTCGGGACTCGGCTTCGCGTACCGTGGTTTGGATGTATTTCAGGGCATCGTTAGCTTCCAGCCCCTGCACCACGCCGCGATTCTTTTCGAGAACCGCCAGGCGCAAATACTTGTTGAGGGAGACCCCCCCCTCTTTCGCGAGATAGCGCGCACTCTCCAGCTCATCGCTGGCGATATTGAAAGACTTCATTAGTAGCGACTGGCGAACCACTTAACCCCCTGCGATGAAAATCCATACCTAATGGATTAGCAGGAGTTTTCAGAAGCGCAAGCGGGCTAAGCCGGAGATCTTTTGATTCCCAGTGCTTTTCTCATCTTTTCAGCCGAGCTGTTGGCCAAGTTGTTAGCCAAGACGTAGAACAAGGCGCAGCAAGGCTTGACCGGGTGGAAACGCGCAGCGTTTCTAGCCAAGCCGGAAAAACACCTTGGTGCGACTTGTGTATGGCCCACTCCCTTCACCTTTCGGAAAACCTTTAACGGTGACTAGGGAGACAAATCGGTTCCTCGCAATCGCCCCCCAGTTTTCGCTCCACCGCTCTTGCCCTTCCGCTTTTCCCCGGTAGAAGTTTAGGAAAGCCCCAATCCTCAACGAACCCGGAGACCCAATGCCCACCGCCTTCGCCCCACCGCTTCCGCCCAATCCGTTCCGCTTCCCCCCTGCAACCCATCCAGCGAAGCACCCCGTCAGCCTGCTTCCCAACGATCAGCCCCACGCCCACTTCCGTAACGGCCCCCCTTCCAACCCCCACGTCCCCGCACCACTGTCACCCCCTGTTTCCGCTGATCGATTCCTTGGGTTCGGGTGGTCGAGTGCTGGGGTTCTGCAGTGCTGCTCGGGTGTTCGGAAAGCCCTGCCTCAATCCGTTTTAGTCAACGCTGCTCGGGGGCTCTGGCGGTCGAGTGCTTGGAGTTCGGCGCTCGGCTTGGTTGCGCGAAAAGCCTTGAGTCATTCAGTTTTAGTCAAGCGGGTTGCCCAAACTCTCGTTCACCGCGCCTCGGCATTCGATCAGCGGCTGGAGGTTCAAAGCTGCCCTGAGAACGCATCGGCGAAGCGAGTTCTGGGTTTGAGATCGGGGGTTGCTGGCGAGGTTCGACAAGCTCGGCAAATCGTTTTAGTCAAATCTTTTTCAAGCACCTGCTACGCTCCCCTGCCCCCGTCCTGCGATCCTGGCGCTAGTTCTGGTTTGAACGGCTTTGGGGCTTCCCATGCTTGAGCTCGCCCCCTTCCTTGATGCCATCGCCCGAGCCGACGCCCCGCTGGAAGGCAAGGCCAATGGGTGGCAACGCAAAGCGGGCTTGGCGGAGTTCGGCAACGCCTGCGCCTTCTGCTCCGATCCTCTGGACCTGCCCTCTCCCAAGTCCTGGACTGCTACGTCGCTGGCCCCCGCGCAACTGGGCGGCCCCGCTGGCGTGGTGGAGAACTGGGTGCCTGCCTGCCGTTCATGCGCTGCTGCAAAGGGCCTGCGCGATGTCGTGAGCTGGTCAAAGTGGAAAGCGTCGGCGGCCCCTGACCGGGTTGCCTTGCTGCTGGCCCGGCGGCACGCTGCGTTGCTGTATGCAGAGAACCACTTCACCCCGTTGAGCCGTCACTCGAAGCGTGAGCGGCTGCTGGCTCACTTGGGTTCTCGTTTCGACAAGCCCCGCTTCCGGGTCTACGCGTGGGCTGGTGAGGTGGATGGAGAGCGCTGTTGCTTGGTAGGCTGGAGCACCCGCGCCGGGGATCCCACGGCGACTGGTGAGGCCCTACTGGCGTTACAAATTAGGGATGGGGCCGAGGTGCTGGCCGAGGGCCGGCTGAGCCTTTTACGGCTTCCGACTGATGGGTTCCTGAAGGCCCTGTGGGCGCTCATTGAGGGCCATGGGATCGTGCTGCCGCTGGACGTTCCAGGCGATGGCCCGGTGGACCCTGGTGACTGGCGCGAGTGCTGGCGCCACCGAGTGATGGACCCGGTAAGCAACCACAAGCGGGTGCCGATGACCGGCGGGCAGGCGCTGCCTCATGCCCCCCGTGTGCTCTCTACTAATCCGGATTCAGTTCGCCGGCTGGCCCAACTGCAGGCCGCGAAACGGGCCGACAGGCTGGAGGAGGCCGAGCTGTTGTATCGAGAAGCGATAGCCAGGAAGAGCAAATATGTGGAGCGAGTGAAGCGCGGACTGGAAGCCCCAATGCCGCGGGACGAATACAGGGCATGGGCGGATGAAGTGAGATCTTTACAGACTGCCTGGGCGCGCTTGGTGAGCGAGCAACGAGCCATTGACGCTTCTACGCGATGAAGCGCAGTATCAGCTCGAGGAATCCGCTTTCTACTGCGGCGTCTCGGTCAGCCAGTTCTATGCCCGAGTCGAGCAATACAACCTGGTGCCGCGCGAGTTCATGGGCAATAAGCTCTATGAAAAGGCGGAACTCTACGAAGCAATCTATAGCGCGCAGAAATAGTCAAAGTCACAATTTACTGGCGGGACGACGTCGCGTACCTCAACTGGCGTGATGGCGGTTCCCGAAGCCGCGTCGCCATCGGTCGCCTCAGCCCACGAGAGGCTGAGGAGATACGATCTGCGAAAGAAGCAGAACTAAGGCACGGTGTCCGGATCATTCCCCGCATGCCAGCGCTGCGGGAGTTCCTGGACACTTGGCTCACCTGGTACAAGGCGGAGCATCCGACCACCCACAAGAAGGCCAAGAGCGAACTTCGCATCATCATCGCGAAGCTTGGTCATCGCCCCATCGACACTCTGCGGCCGATCGAGCTGGAGGCCTACAAGACCCAGCGGCTGGTCACGGACAAGATGGCACCTGAGACGGTGGGCAAGGAGGTTCGCCGCCTCCAGGCTGCGTTGAGCTGCGGTGTCCAGTGGAAGGAGCTGGACGCCAATCCGTTTGAGGGCATCAAAGCCCCGCGCGGCGTACGCAGCGTGGCGGTGAAGTTCTACAGCGCCAGCGCCAAGCAGCAGCTCTATGCCGCCAACGAGGCCAGGGCGAACCTATGGCGGTTCATGGCGCACACGGGCATACGCCGCGGCGAGCTCATGCACTTGAAGCATGAGAACGCGGTCGCTGGTCGGCTACTGATCGAAAGTGACCCCGATGAGGATGGCAACGGGCGGACGAAGTCAGGGAGGTGGAGGGAGGTGCCATTGAACAGCCAAGCCGCCGCCGCGCTTGCCGCGCTTCCGGATCCGCTGGTGAGCGTGCACAAGGACACGGTGAGCGACTGGTTCGCCAGCGATGCAAAGAAAGCAGGCGTGGGCGGGAGCCTGCACCGCTTGAGGCATACGTTCTGCGCTCATATGGTCATGGCTGGCGTGCCGCTTCGCCGCGTGCAGATACTGGCGGGCCACTCGGATTACGCCACCACGGAGAAGTACTACGCACACCTGACGCCTGAAGGAGACGACAGTGCAGTGGCGACGCTAACTTATTGATTCGTCACTGTGACCACTGTGACCAATTCCTGAGAATTCTGGAATTTTATGGACTTATGGCACAGTGCCAATCGGCGTAAGTATTTGATTTCTGGTGACCCCGGCCCGATTCGAACGGGCGACCTTCCCCTTAGGAGGGGGGCGATCCAGCTACTTGTAGCAGCGCTGTTACTAACAGCTGTGCCAAAGGTGTGCCGATTTGCTGCGATTTGCAGCTACTAATGCTTAGCCGTATGCAGCAAGCTGCCACGGCATGCACCACCGCAGACTTCCGCCCAAAAGATATGTTCCCGCGACCACAGACTTAGCAGGCCATCTCACCACCTCATGAGACTACGGCACTTGACGCGGCCGAGCATTTAAGCCCTATCCTCCCTAGAAGGATCAAGGAGTATCCTATGCGCACTTGTTCGGAACTGCAGTTGAGCGCTCTTAAATGGCCGCGTTGAACCTCTCTCTCACGGTCCTCGACTGGGCTGCCAAGGAAGCCGGCAGAGACCGCCAATCTCTCGCCGAGGAAATCGCCAAGCGAGACGACGACCGGAGGCGCATCCTCCAGGGTGAGTTGACGATACGTCAGGCGGAGAAGGTAGCTAAGTTGGCGAGGATTCCATTTGGATTCCTTTTCCTACAGGTGCCCCCAGAACCTAGTCGCCCTTCTATCCCTGACCTAAGGCGGGTGACGGATGCCGCACCGCTGAGCGATGATTTTTTTGAAGTCTTGGCAGACGCGACTTCAAAACAGGAATGGTTCATTGACCATCTTCGCGAGGGAGGCGCGGACTCGCTCCCGTTCGTAGGCCGCTTCCGCTTTGCAAGTCGCCCAAAAGTGGCCGTCGTCGCGGAGGACATTCGCCGGACTCTCGGCGTAACCGTGGCTGATAGAACATCTAGCCAAGACGCCGACGCATATTTCCGGAAGCTATCCGACCGAGCTGAGGACCAGGGCATCTTGGTCATGAAGTCGGGAATCGTGCGCGCGTTTACTAGACGTCGCCTCTCGGAAGGCGAGTTTCGTGGCTTTGCAGTCGCGCACCCCATGGCGCCTATAGTTTTCATCAATGGACAGGACGCCGTTGTCGCCTCCGTGTTTACGCTGATGCATGAGATTGCCCACATCTGGCTTGGGGAAAGCGGAGTTTCGGATCTCAGTCCGACCACAGACCGCGGCATTGAAATCTTCTGCAATGCTGTATCTGCCGAGGTCCTAGTTCCTAATCATGAATTTTTGGCGCAGTGGACTAATACGCCGAACGTGGAAGCGCTCGCGAGATTATTCCGCGTAAGCCGAGCCGTGATTGCGCGCCGTGCTTTCGACAACGGACTCATTAGCTGGCCGGAATTCGAGCTCTATCTCCGGCCGCTTCCGAGGAAGCCGCGCGAGCCAGGCGGGGATCCATTCAGGACCATACCTGTCCGGAATAGCAAACGACTGACGCGAGCAGTAGTTGGAAGTGCGCTCAGCGGCGAGACCTTGCTTCGCGAAGCTGCAAGTCTTCTAAACAGCAAGCCTGACACGGTGATCAAACTTGGCAATCGTGTATTCGGCAGGGAAGCCTAAAAATGTATCTAATAGACACTAACGTGTTCCTGCAGGGCAAGAATTTTCACTATCAGTTCGGGTTCTGCACTGGTTTTTGGGACTGGGTAGTCAACGCTCACGCGAGCCAGAAGGTCTTCAGCATCAATAAGGTGAGAAAGGAACTGCTAGACGGGCCCGCAGGTGATCCGTGCGTAACCTGGGCCAATGCGATGCCAGCTGCGTTCTTCCTACCAGACGATACCGACCCCGGTGTAATGACCAATTACGCGGCTGTACAGCAATGGGCAGCGTCTAGCTCGCATTACCAGCCGCGGGCCAAGGCGGTATTCGCGAATGCAGACAAAGCGGATGCCTTTTTGATCGCTACGGCGATGCACAAGGGCTGGAAGATCGCTACGCATGAAAAATGGAATGCCGAGAAAAAGAATGGCATCCCCATTCCTAATGCCGCTTCCGCAATGGGCGTACAGACGCTCACAATCTATGAGCTCTTGACCCTGCACTCAGCTCCAACGTTCAATTTTGTCCCCTAGGCCGGTAGAGGAACTCGGCCTGCCGTCATCGCGGAGCCGCCCTCGCGCGCACCCAGCGCGCCTTTCCTGCGTGCTCTCTTGTCATGGGTCCATTGTCCCGCCGGCCTGTCGCAAGGGCCGATACGGAGGCAACGGCAGCTGACTGGGCCGTAGACTAAGGCGCAGACCTAGCAGAGATACCCATGAATCAGCCGATAGAGCAGATCCTCGAACGCCTGGCGAGATGCGAGCTCGAACTCCAAGCTTCACGCGGCTACATCAAGGCCCTGGAGTACGGCCTACAGGCGGTCATAGCCTCCCACCCTACGCCTGCAGCTCTGGCGGAGCTGTGGTCCCATGTACTACCCGAAGTGGCAGACGTGCATGGCGGCGATGGCAGCAGTTCCCCACTCTTCGATGCCGCTTTCCAGCAGGCGCTGGCTGGGCTATCCGATCACATCCAAGGTGCAGCAGACCGGCAAGCTGGCAGCGCCGAGCAGGTCTAGGCCGGACCGAGCACGTCGCGGGGGTCCAGTTGCTTCCCCCTGCCCCGCAGCACCACGTTGTCCTGGATCCACTGTAGCTTTTTGGCCACCTTCCGGCGCAGCGCCTGCTCGTGGCGCAAGGCCCACATCTCGCAACCGCGCCGGCCTGCATCAAACGAGCTGCAGTGCCGGAGCAGCAGCGGTGCATGCACCCCATCCTCGGGGGTCAGCCTGGCCAGCCACCTGCCATCGACCCTCTGCTGCATGGACGCTACCTGCTCCCCATGCAGGAACAGGCCTGTCGGGAGCGTGTCGAGGTGGCAGCGGGGCTTCCAGTAGAAGCCGTCAGGCATGGGGGTCAGGGTCTGGGTGTCGGCGTCCATGGGCAGGAGGATAGGCCGGCGCAGTCTCATAGCCCGATACAGCGGTGAAGGGTTCAGCCTGCGCGGCACTCGTCCTGCCGGTGCCGATCCATGATTCTGACCAAGTGGTCCATCGCCGTTGGCCGCAGCGAGCTTCCGCGGCGGACGAAGCTGTTCCAGTCCGCGACCGCGATTGTGCCGAGGTCTCGTCGCGGCGTACCTACCATGGTCATAGACCAGTACGGAGCCAGCCGGCTACCGACCAGCCCTCGAGCCAGCTGCACAATGTCGAAGTGGCTGCTCGCGATGAGCACGCGGCCATAGGCCGCACGCAATCCATCATCAGGGCCTTCTAGGTACTGCAGAAAGCGTTCCCCGTCGAATAGAAGCAGGCCGGTCACGCCTGCGATCACGTTGAACCTCGCAGCGTCCTGAACAAGGGCGTCCAGACGCTCTGCTGGTAGCTCAGCGGCCACGTGGCTGGCGTAGACGACTGCGTGAATCGGCATTGCCGGCTCCTGATGGGGAGGTCGAACATAACCGAACTGTGAATAAAATATTGTGATGCTCTAGGCGGAGTAATCACGCTGGGTGCCGTAGATGTAGCTCATGTGCGGCCGATTCGTCCAAACCCCCATCTTCAAACCTGATCAGCTCGGCCTGCCCGACCTGGCCCAGGACCTGCTCGAGCTGCCGCCCAGTTACAACCTGGCCCCGAGCCAGCGCGCATCGGTCATCATCGACCGCGGAACGGGCCGGCAGGTCACCCGAATGGTGTGGGGTCTCCTGCCCTTCTGGGCCAAGGCGAAGAGCCTGCAAGGCTCGACCATCAACGCCAGGATCGAGACAGTAGCGACGAAGCCGGCATTCCGGACTGCCTTCAAGAAGCGCCGCTGCGTGGTGCCGATGGCCGGCTACTACGAGTGGTCGGTCAACACCGAAGACGGCAAGAAGGATCCGTGGTTCATCCATGCGGCTGGGCCGCTGCTCGCCGCCGGCCTGTGGGAGGACACCAGCCCCCTCCTGGCCGAGGGCAACCTCGGCACCTTCACCGTCATTACCGGGGACAGCAGCGGGGTATCGGCCGATATCCACGATCGCATGCCGGTGTGGCTGCAGGCGGACCAGGTCGACGACTGGATGGCCGCCGAGCCCGACGACGCTATGGCGATGCTGCTGGCCAGCGAGCCCCCTGCGATGGAGGCATACCGGGTTAGCCGAGCGGTGAACTCGCCGCGCAACAACGTCCCGGAGCTGTTGCAGCTGGGCGGCTAGGGCAGGTTCGCGGATATCCAGTCCCACCAGTACCCCCGGACATCTGATTCACGGATCACGCCGGCGCGCCCTCGTCAGTATCTGCCACAGGAGGCACGGCAGTCTCGGCATCCCAAACCCGCTCGGTCGCCGCCTTGATCAGCGCCATCAGCTTCCAGCCCGGCTCCACCGACTCTTCGCCGGTGAACGGATCGGTGATCGTGTACTGGCCGTTGATCAGCCCAATGTCCTGCGGCACGGTCCGGTCATAACCCCGCGCGTTGACCATGCGGGTGGAGCGGTCCCAGTCCACCCGTTCGAAGTGGAACAGCACCGGGCCCGTGTTGGTGCGGAAGTCCCACTGCACATCGATGCGGGTAGCGAACATTTCCACCGCATTGTTGCCGCCCTCGGAAAGGATGAGGCTCATGCTCATTGCTCCACTGAAATGATTCCAAGGCTCTGCTGTATCTCAACATTCACAGTGCCACTGCTGGGTGTTGAGGCAGCGACGTTGCGGCTGATCAGAATTGCACGATATGTAAACTGATCGGTGCCCGGCGTGTTGTCGTTGAACGTATGCGCACCGCTCATGGTCGAAACAAGCTTGGACGGCCCGCCAGTCTCGTTCAACACCTCGAACGCGCCATTGACCACAAAGCTGTTGATCATTTGCTCTGGGCCATTTCCCACCTTCCGGTAGATGTAGATCGTAGCGTTCACTGCACCGCTCGGCGGGTTCCATGTGCCGGTGGTGGCCGTGTCCGTCTTCCGCAGGCTGTAGCTGACCACCACGCTCTTCTGCCGACCCAATGTCGAGAATGGACCGTTGATGATTTCGGCGTTGCCTGCAGTGGATGTGGTCTGTACTGCGTTGCGCAACGTACCCGCCGACAAGCTGCCACCAAAATAGGCGTTGCCCTTGTTGTCGATCCAGAAGATGCCGTTCGCCTTGCTGGCGGCGTTCGGATCTGAGCCGATCCCGATGTAGTGCATCAGATCACCGGTGGTGCCGAACGGCTTGCCGTGCACCTGCATGTACCCGCCCGAACGGGTCACCCACCCTACACTGTTCAACGGTGCCATGGTGCGCGCCATCCTGTCGGGCGCGAAGACGCAGACCCGGCGGCTGGTGAAGCCGCAACCTAGCGCCAACATCGTGCGCACGGCATGCATGATCGAAGGAAGTCCCCCGCTCCGTGGCTGCTACTGGGAGTATGGCGGCCCAATCGTGTACTGCCCCTTCGGCCAGCCCGGCGACCGGTTGTGGGTGAGGGAGACGCACGCCATCTTCCCTACGTACGGCCAGCACCGCGCCGATGGTGAGCGCTGGGGCCCATGGGGCGGCCTGCCATCCACCGTGTCGGATGACGGCAAGCAGATCGCTTACTACCGCGAAGGCTTCGCCCGATGCGATCCGGGCCGGTGGCGCCCCAGCATCCCCTGCCGCGCTGGGCGTGCCGCCTGGTGCTGGAGATCACCGACGTGCGCGTGGAGCGGCTGCAGGCAATCAGTGAAGCCGATGCGCTGGCTGAAGGAATTGAGCAACTCAACGGTCGGTTCACCTTCAACGGCGGCGCGCACGAATCGCTGACTGTCCGCAGCATGACCCTGTGGGATTCGACCGGCGGCATCTGGGCGGAAAACCCGTGGGTGTGGGTGATTGAGTTCAAGCGCGTGGAGGTGGCAAGTGGCTGACCTGCTGAAGGAAGAAGCGCCCGACCACCGGGCGGTGGGCCACGAGCTGGCCCGGCGCTCCGGGGTGGACCTGACGCGCGCACGGAAAGGCGTCGTGCGGCTGTGGGACGCGCGCGGCTTGGCGCTGATCGCTTTGGTGCGCGGTGACAAAGAAGAGGTGGCCAGGATCATGGCCAATGCCAATAACAGCCGCCGAGGCGGCCGGAAGGCGGGTGCTGTCCAAGCACCCCAGGAGGAAAGCGATGGGTGTGGCTGAAGATCTCAACCTATCGGGCAAAGATTGGCTGACGGTCCCTGAACATGGAGCGAGAGCGATAAATGGACCTTGCAATGGTTGAACAAATCTCCTTGAGGGATCGAAGCTACAGGCCGGTTGCTGCCGCTATGAGCGTGCTTGCTCCTCACTTCACCTCACCTTGGAAGCTATGGGCTCAACCGTATGGCGGGAACGGAGCTTCCAGTCTATTCAAACTTCACTTTAAACACGAAGGCAGGGATGATTCGAACTATCCATCAGCAATGGTGCTTGATGTCTATCCAACCGTGATTGAGATACCCAACGTCATTCTCCCTGACCATTTGCGCTACCAAGCTTTGATGTATCGCGCCCTAGAACAGGTCGTGCTTGTTGCGGAGGAAGATGGTCAACACGTTGTTGTTTCGGACTGTGTTGATCGCTATAAGCGAAGCCTTCTCGCCAGAGGAGCCACCCAGACGCCCAACGTCGTCGACGCCGTTGTTCTCCACCTTGAAATGGATTTCGGCCTGTCAGAAATGAGTGCCCAGCCAAAGGCATGATGGCTTACGCTGAACCTGCTACTGCTCGTCTTTCAGAGAACCACACCGCATAGGGCGAGTTCTCCACCAGGTGCCGGTTCCAATCCGGCGGCCCATCGGTCCACCACACCGGGCCCCGTTCGCCCTGGCCTCTCTTCGCGCTGTCCGCGGCACGCCGGGCGGCGACCAGAGCCTCCTTGTCCCCGTTGGACTTCGCCGACTTCACGGCCCGCCGCGCGTCCATCAGCTCGTGGACCAAGCGTTCCCTCTCCGGCCCGCTGAGGCCAGATTTCGTGGCTCGCCAGAGCCCCCCCCTCACGATGAGGTAGCCAGCCGTGTAGTGTTAGCAACGCCACCTAAAAACACGGAATACAGCGTTCGCTGACGGGACTAGAGCCTACGCGTGTTGATGTTTCGGATTTCCGTAAGCGCATCATTCCAGCCATCCGAATAGCCACCTTCAGCCCGCTGGTTCGCGCTAGAAATGTCAGGCTTTCCTGGGAACTTGATCGCATCAATTGGACGCTCCTCAGAACTAACGTGTTGCGTATGCTCTTCAAGTTGAATGCGCCCTATAAGAGCTCTGAAGCGCTCCCATACAGCTATAGGAATGAATGCTCTTTCCGCAGGAATCGAGTTCCCTGATTTATAAAAAGGGTCGATCTCGTTAAGCAGCTTAATCAACTCTTCGTATGTAACCTGATTACTCATCTACCGCTCCATGATGATCCGTCACCTGAGATTATCAGATCGGCAAGTGGTTTCCCCAAGCGCATGTGCGCCGGCCCTAGACGCTGGACCTCATCGAACCGGAGCTTGTAGGCCTCCACCTCCCAGAGCCAGGCCTCCTGGACCTCGTAGGCAGGGTTGTAGAGGATCCAGATCAACCGGTCCCAGTCGTAGTTTCTCGGCTTCGGCACCCAGGTCACCGCGCTCCCACGCTTCCCACTAGGCCGGTTTCCCTACACTTGGCAGCGCAGGCCTCGGTAGACGAAGTCGTAGCCCCGTTGGACTGCCCTTGCAGCCCTCTTGCTTGTGGAGTAATCGGCCAGGGGACAGCCAAGGAGCACGGCAGCATAATGCTCGGACAGAGCCGATGTGATGGATCGGGCGTTGCCGAATGCTCTTTCCCAGCTCAAGGTGATTTCTACCAACTGTCGTCGAGGATCTTCCAAGATTGATGCTCCTTCCGAATATTCTAAACGTGCTTTGCCAAGCACATTGAAGCAATAGCTAAGCATTCCAATCGCACATGAGCGTGCTTCGACCGTTCACCTATTCTGGTCCAGGCACCGGTCCATCGACTGCCGTAGGGCCCCGGCGAGCGAGATCTCCGCTGCCCAGACATCGGAAACGAACCGCTCACCCACCTCATCAAGCACACGGAAATCCAACTATACGGCGGTGTGGCCCTTGCCATGGCCATTATTCCGCGTCGGCCTAGAGCTGGCTTTAATCGGCGGCCCGGCCCTGCCTCGCGCTCCCCCTCGGCCGTTGAAATACCTCGTCCCGATGGATTTGGAGGTAGCGCTTCAACTCACCCCCGGGCAAGCTTCTCAGACGCGCCTGCGCGGGAATGAGCTTTTTTGCAATGAGTTCTTCTTCTATGAAAGCGTCAGCAAAAAGCGCACAACCATCGTCGTTGAAGGTCATCAAGCCCGAATCGAACAGCGCATCAAGGGTCGCCACAAGCGGCAGCCCATTGTTAGGATCCAGACGTGGATCCGGCGCGCCCGGTAGCGACTGATTGGCTTTCACCACGTAAGCCCAAGGCTGAACATGGGAGGCGCGAAGCAATGCCTCTACTGTGCACCCAGTGACGGCACAGCGCCGGCCCCAGCGATCAAGCACCTTCTGCCGAAAATTTCCTTGACCTAACCGCGCATCGATCAGTTGCACTCGCGTGGTAATGGATGGTTCTGAAGAAAGCTGCTGAAGTTCCCCCAGTAGAAGGGAGCCTTGCTCATTGTGGCCATCGTTCAAAAGATAGTCAGATGGCATCAACGACTCACCTTCGATCCAGACTTCGTAAAGATCCTCGTGTTCTTTCTTCAACCAGGTGCCAAGCCTTTTCATTTTTGATGCGAACACTGAGCTATTTTCTGCAAGCTTTTCCAGGGGGTAGACCTCACCCTTGATCAAATCGCCCCAGGTCCCGGCATCAAAAAAATACTGGAGCACTTGACGTCCGCTTTTCTGAGACTTGGCGAAGCCCAGCACATAGGTGTTACGAACTTTTCTGACTATCAGCAGCGGATTCCCTTTCCGAGCATCAACGGCTTTCCTACCAAAAATCAGCGTAGGGTTCCGCATGCCTGCATACGTGGCCATATAGGCATCCAACGGGCCTAGCAACCGCCTCACCTCAGCCAATGCCCTATCGAGCCCAGCCGCCTCTTCGGGTGACATTCCCAGTGCAACAACCGCAGGTTCATTGCTGATGAGCATCTTCCATGCCTCTGCTAAACTTAAAAACACCCCATCTGAGGGGCTCGATCGCCTACTACCGCCATTGCGTGGGGGGATCAGCGAGTTTTTCGACTTTTTGCGACGATGGCCTTCCGCACCTGCTTGCGCACCGGGTCCAGGTCATCAGTCGCCGTCGTCACCACCAAGCGCCGCTTGGTCTTCTTGAGCTCTTGGCAGGCCCAGGACGCGAGGGCGATGATCGACGTCGTGACGATGGGCTGCTCCTCCCCTGTGATCTCTTGGAGCTGCTCTCGCAGTTTTGGGGGAACGGTGACCATCGTTCGCTCTACACGCGTCCCGTTCTCGTCGCGGTAGTCGAACATCGTTGAATCGCGCCCCACCTCCAGGTAGATCCTCTGCCCGGATCGGGTGTAGGGCGCTTCTTCGCTGTAGTCGAAATACGTCTTTCGCGCAGGGGCGTCCCCTGCAGCCACCATCAGCTCAGCCAACTCCTCCTCAGAGAACTGCCCCAAGTCGATGAGCGGTGCATATTCCCGCTCCGGCTTGGAGTGAACCACCTTGGCGGCGGCGGCCAGGTTCTTGCGGACCGGGGCTTTCTTACGCATGGCGTTCTTGACAGGGTTCTTCTTGGTAGCCATGAGCTCAGGCAGGGGCAGCAACGGGGCCTCCATCATGCAGCCCCCTTAGCATCGGTCAACCTTTTTTGGATAGCTCCACCCACCCTCAAAATGTCTTCCCGTGCATCCTTTACGCCTGCGCCACGCATAGAGAAGACGGTCTCGCCCAGCTCGTAATAGCTCGCCAGGGCCGCACGCTCGGGGATGACAACGGCCCCTGCTAGGCTCGGGTCTCCCAGCCGGCGGCGGTGTTCTGCACGCTTGAGGTTGACCCGGTTGGCCACCGGCAGGAACGGCTTGCCCTGACGTCGCAGGGTCTCAATGGTGCGCAGGTAGACCACATAACTGCCACCGTCCAGCAGCGTGGGCACGATGTAGAGATCCCCGTCCGGGAGCTGGTCTTTCACCGGTGCGCTGGGCGGCAGGTCCTGGATCTCCAGATCGAACCCCGGGGAGGACGAGCGGCCCACGGTGAACGGGGTTTCGTCAGACAGCGCAGCCCATGCCACTGAACCGCATTGCGGGTCACGGTCGTTGACCAGCACGCGGGACTGGCCGGCGAAAGCGGCCGCGAGGTTGAGAGAAAGCGTTGTGCGCCCCACGCCCCCTTTGAAGCAACAAACAACAAGTCGCATGCGGATATTCCCTTTTATGGATAGGTCGTGCAACACACTACGATGCAAACCTATTCCCGCAAGGGCCGTGCAGCTAGGGGGTTGTAGCCGTGCAGACGTCTTGGGTTAAGCAAGGCCTGGGCCCGGCGGAAGCCGTGGCCCTCCCCTCCTTTTCTCCCCACCGCTTTTCGGCGGCGAGCAGCCGCCGGCTCTGGCTTCAGGCGACTTCCGCGATGTGCCGTGGGGATTGAACGAACGCCGGGTGGTGTCGGTGGAGTTCGGTGTTCATCCGGTCGACGGTATACCGTTCAAACCAGGCCTCCATAGCGGGGGCGAGAACGCTCTCGCAAACTTCAGCCAGCGTCTTACCATCGGCCACCCGACGCCGTTCGAGCTTCCCGGCATGGTTTCGCCTCACAACGAAACGCTCCCCGATCCGCGCCAAGGGATTGGCTCCCGCGTCCAGAAGCGCTGCAACCATGGCCGCATACCCCCCTGCTTGGTGACGGTCTGACTTGAGCACATTGGCATACATGACCGCGGCCACCGCCAAAGGGGTGATGCCCGGATCACCGGCCACGCCGGCATCCAAGGCTGGCGTTCCCCTGAGCGCGTGCAGCCATCCGTAGAAGGCCATCGAATCGTTGGTTTGAATGGCCCGGATGAGGTTTTCGGTCCCAGCGCTCATTGCCCACCTCCCAGGATCCCGATGAGCACCAAGGCCGACAAAACGTATACGGGCAACAACATCACGCGCCACCACTCCGCCGATACGTCCGGAAGAACGCTGCTTTGCCGACGTTGGGCCGGTAGTTGGTAGAACCGGAGCAATCCACGCCCGGCGTCAAGGGGGTTGGCAACCAGGTCCCGGTAGAACACCGCAGTGCTCAGGATGCCGACCAAAAGCAAGGCCATGTTCAAGCTCATGCGAAGCGCTCCGCTTCCTTGTTCCATCGCCGCTCATGGCGGGCGCGGGTGGCCAGGCGCTGGATTCGGCGGTGCTTTTCGGCCAACTGATTCAGGCCATTGGTGCGGTCCAGGAACTGCATGGCGGTGTGGAGCTGGAAGTGCGTCAGGTCGTTGCTAGCGGGCTCTACGGGATGGATCTTCATGCCTTCACTCCCTCTTTGTGGGTAGGTCGATTTACCCATTAAACCGCTCCTACACCACGATCCAACCACATCTCCAACTGATGTCAACCCATTGATTTCAACCATTTTTGACTAAAAACAGGAGATGCTCTCAGGGCTTGTCAAAACGCGGTTCTGTCGCATGCTGAAGTGAATGACACCGCATGCCCGCCCACGCCCACGTTCGCCCACTCCAGGCTTTGCCCTGGCCGAGTTGCTGCTGGCCTTGGGTGCTGCCGCAGCCATAGGCGCAGCGGCGTTGTTCTTCTATCCCCGCGTCCAGACCCGGGTGTATGTGGCAACGGATGTTGAGAACCTCCGCGCGATGGCGAACGCCATTGATCGTTCCTACGGCGTTGTGGGCACGTATCGAAACGTGAGTGCGTCTAGCGTGGTCGAGGACAACCTGGCGCCCGCCGACTTCCGAAAGGCATCCTCTGGGTCGGCGCTGAGCAACGCCTGGGGCGGTCCCATTGCCATCACTCCCTCCACGGTTCGCCGCTTTGGAGACAGTTTCACCGTGGCGTTCTCCGGCGTGCCCCGCCGGGCTTGCGTGCCGTTCCTCAGTGCAGTGGCAGGAGACGCTTACGTCCAGGACGTTCGTGTGGACGCGACCTCGGCGAAATGGAACACGGGAGGCCAGTTGGATGTGCCCACGTTGGCCGCCGCCTGCCAGGAGAGCGGGAACGTGTTGGAGGTGGTGTATTACTCGGGGCTGGCAAGCGGAGGCTCGGTGGCCACTGTCATTGAACCGGCTGCACCCGTGCCGTCTCCCTTCCTTGATGCACCAACGACCCCAGCGGGACCCGTGGCATCCGCGCCTTCGGTGGACGATGCACTCCCAGGGAATCCCGTCACGCCCTCGCCTGAGGGGCTGCCTCCTGCCCCTCCTCCAGTTCCAGCCCTGCCCCCTGCCGCAGCGACCCCGTTGGTGCCGCAGCCCTCGCCCATCGGCCTTCCACCGACCTTGCCGCCGGCGTTGGTGCCCTGTCAGCAGGCAGAGTCGTTGACGCAAACGGGAACGTGCCCGGCGGGGACGTGGGGGACGGAAACGCTTCGCACCCGCACCGTCTGTCCGAACGGAGGCGTTGATCCCAACACCGACGCGGCGTGGGAGCATCCGGAAGCCTGGGCTCGTGCTGTCGAGGTAAAAAAGACGATTGCCAGCAACTGCCAGGCGTGCCCCACCAGCGAGCGGCAAACGCAGGCCCAGTGGGTCACGCGCACGGGGTCATGCCCTTCCGGGATGACGGGGACCGTGTCGCAGGAATGGGAGCAGGTCCGTTCGCGGGATATCACCTACGCCTGCCCCGCCGGTCGCACAACGGTTCCATTGCCTAACGTTGGTGGATGGTCGGCCTGGTCGGATACCGGCAGCCAGCGCAATTCGGTCAACACGTGCGTGCCGACGGCCCCGCGCTGCAGCGATGGCAGCTTGCAGGTCGCTGCGTGGCATTCGGCGGCCGTGGACGAGTTGCCACCGCCCCCTGGATCGAGTGGCGTGGGGTATTGGTATCACGACTCAGTGGTCGGCCTGACGGCAGCAGAGAAGGCCCGCCTGGCGTGGGCCATCCAGAACGTTCCTGTTGTCCGCACGGAAACCCCTGCCCCGATGCCCGGGAACTGGCCGGCGAACGTCAGCGAGTCAGCGAGCTACGCGGAGCAATGCAACGCATTGGGAGACGTTGGAAACATCAACTACGCCTACTCTTATGACTTCGAGTGCGTGTCCAACATGGGCATGCACTATTGCGACTACAACTGGACCGGCGGGGGCACATCCATGGCGGTTTGTCGCCAGGCCTGCGCGTCCGACCTGGTGGGGAAGACGAACAACCCCTATCGCTGGGAATGGCCCAGCAGCTCGGCGCTTGCGTCCGTTCCTTACGTGACCTGCACGGGGCAACCCGGATGCACCCCCAACGGCAGTTTTGGAAACCAATCCGGCCTGCCTGCATGCAGCGAGAACAACGTGGGCCAAGCCACCGCTTACCGCTGGTATCGGCAGTTCTACAACCCAGGACGGGTGGACTACCAGGAGTTCAGTCTGACTTGCATTGGTCCTCCGCGATGACCGCACTGCCCCCTATCCGCGCGGTTGAACGCCTGTTTATTCATTCGCCCTGTTAAACGAAGCAGCAGTAGTGTGTGAGGCTGGTCACTGAACGTTCTTCGTTTGACTGATAGCCTGCTTTCTCCCTACGCATTGCATGGCGCTGGGATCAACCTACAGGGACACGGAGACCCTTATGAAATGGAAGCTTCTCGGTTGTTCATTCTTGCTTTGCCTGTCGACGAGCGCTTGGGCACAGGTGCCCGATCCGGACTCCGAACTAGGCGAGGAGATGCAAACATTGGTGAAGAATTATGTGACCGAGCATCCCGAAGTATCCATCGACGACGCGGTCACCCGACTCGCAGTTCAGACCGAAATACTGCAGCCGATGGAGGACCTTCGGCAGGAATTTTCAGAAAGACTGACCGCAATATCTATTCAGCAGGGGCCGGATCAACACATCCTGGTCGAACTGAAGGGCTCAGAGCCCGTGAACAGCAGGGTTCTAAAAACAGCCAGCGGCACCACCCGCGTCGTTATTGAGACCGGCCGCAAGCATAACGAAGAAGAGTTTTACGCCATTGTAGATAAGCATCGAGACCTACTCTATGGCGCAATACCCGGCATCGTGGGCACGATGGGGCTGCCCGGTCAAGACCTGCTTGTGATCCACATTACGGGTGATGAGGCAAAGACTGAGGAACTCAAGACGACCCTTAAAAAGCTTGAACGCGTCTTAGGCATTTCTCTCTCCCTCAGGCCTAACATGTCCAAGTCGTTGAACATGGAATACATCAACGGCGGCGCGGTGCTTCAGAACAACAACTCTTTTTGCACCTCAGGATTTCCCGTCAAGCATACCGCGACGGGTCGGAAAGGTATTACGACTGCTGCCCATTGCCCCGACGCTCTGATTTACGGCAACTACGGCTACCCCACCAAGTTTTCCACGCCGCTGACCTACGTCGATGGCATCAACGATGCCAGTCATGACGTTCAATGGCATACGGTCGGCGCCCATACGCCACTTAGGAGCGTGTATGCAACCTCAACCTCGGACTACAACAAGCGCTCGATCATGTACATGTGGACAGGTGCACAAGTGGGGCAAGAACTCTGTTTCCGAGGCGTCCGAACGGGGTGGAGTTGCGGCAAGGTAGTCAGCATCGGGTGGGATCCTGGCATCTCGTGCGGACCCGGCCAGGCTCTTCCGTGTGCGAGCACTTGGATACGCGTCCAGGGTCCAGCGCTCGCATGCGCGCCGGGGGACAGCGGTGCCGCAGTAGTCCGAGGGAACAACGGACATGGCATCGTTTCCAAGGCGGATTCCAACGGCGTCCTCGCGGGCGAATGCGACGGCATTACCATAATGCCTTGGGGCGCGATCAAAGAGCTTGGCCTCACGTCAGGCTGAACACTTGCGCAGCATGGGGGTGGCTGAGTCGGCGCCCCTTCTGCGGAACGTTCGATCAACCACACGCCTCGCCGAGCAGCTGGACGGTTGCGTCCATTTCTGACGAGAGCTGCATCGGGCAGCCCGGGTGGGTGTCTAACGGCTGGTCTGGGTAATAAAAGGCGTGGCCATCGTGCCCGGTGAACAACGTGTGCCACGTCATCGCTCGCCACTGGTATCCGTAGCTCGACCACCTCATCAGGATCAACCCTGGAGTTCAGCCTGACGTGCATGGGGCCTAAGCCATGATACGCCTACCTCTTGTCGGTGACGCCTGGCGGCGGCGGAAGCCGCTGCCACCTGCCTTTCCTTCCCCTACGACGCGGCCCGGGGCCGCGTGCTCTTGAGGCCAAAAGCAAAGGCGGCCCAAGGAAAAGGCGCACGGGAGGGACACGTGGAAAGGGCCCCTTTTCGGGCCCCTGCTTTGCTTCAAGTGACATGCCGTTCGCTGTCCCCAGGGCCGCTGACGTTCTTCAGCGGTGGAGGGATGGCCGTGCGATCCCACGCTCGCTTTGCCCAGCCGGCCACCACGGCCATCAAAACCAACACCGGCAGACCATAGAGGAAGGCCCCGTAGAAGGCGTAGTTGGCAAACGTCCCATAGAGCGGGTCGTCCATCAGCCGCAAGCCGAGCCACGCCGCCATCACCACCAAGCCGCCCCCGGTCACCGCACCGACTGCCGCCCCCTTCAGGAACCCGTGATTGCGGAACGTCGGGACACGGCCGGTTTGGACGTGCCAGCCCCAAAGCCGCTGAGCTCGAACATGGAGAGCGAAGCAGAAGGCCAAGAACGCAAAGATCAGGCCTCCCGGCACGCAGCAGATCAGGCCGATGAAGAAGTCCCGCTTCATGACTTCCAGTCCCGATGCCAGTGCGACAAGCCCCAACGGGCCCAAGATCACGAACGGCAGGATCATCTGAGACGGCCCAGGTGGGGCCATCATGCGGGGCTGCGGTGCGTAAGCAGTCATCTTTTCTCTCCCTTGGGGTCGTGGCTGCACGCTTGATCGGAACCCGTGTGCAGTCAAGACATGGCGTCCAGGCGTTTAGCCTGCGGACGTCCCTTCGTCCTTCACCTCGACCGGCTGCCAACCCTCGCCTTGAGGGCGGAACAGTGCACGCAGCTTCGGCTTGAGGGTGCCCGGCTCCGGCTTGGTGGGCGGGCCACCGATGGAACCCTGGGCTTTTACCGACCCGCCCACCATGCACTCTTGATCCCCATTGGGCTTCTTCTCGCAATCGAACTCCAGGCCGCCCGCATCGGTGACCTCAAGCTTCCAGGTGCGCTGCAACGTCGCCTGCTTCCCTTGCTCGGTAAAGAACCCTTCTACAACTTTGACCCCGTCCTCCTTGGTGGGCCCCTTGTCACCAGAGCAGGCCGTCAGGGTCAGGAGTGCCACTGCTGCGGCCACGATCATTGCTTGTTTCATATCATGCGTCCTTGTCTTTGGAAGGGATGATGCCGATGACCTGGTTCTTGTAGCCGATCTCCATCCGGTCGATTTGGAGAACAATGTCCGGCAATCCATTGGGCTGAAGCCCGCCCTTCACGACTTTGAAAAAGATTCGGTCGCCGGTAGCGTCGCGTCCCACCCGGCCAAGCTCTGCCACGTCTTCGGGCTTCAGGCGCAGCGCCGCGTGATAGCGCCCACCGTGTTCCACCCCCACCACCGCGTTGCCCTTGCCGAAGGGCGATGCACCGATCACCGCCGTGGGAAGAAACCCGGGGGAGTTCGGATACCAGGAGTTGTTAAAGATTTTGGCGTAGGCGTGGAGGATGCCGGTTTTCTGGTCGATCTCCACGTCGAGGTGCGGCCGAAGGTAGAACGCGTCCGTTGATGCAATCTGGCGCGCCTTGGCGTCAAAGGCGGAGGCAGGGTCGCCCCTCTCTCCCACCCGCTTGAACTGGTGCTCCCAGGAGCCGATGCAGTGGGTCCGGGTGGATGGGGCCATTGCGAACCCGGCTTTGGTCAGCGCGATCAGGTTGCCTTCGCACATATCGAAGCCGCCTGAGGCTGTGGCCGCAAGGCCCCAACGGATCCGCGTGTAGCCGTCCAACACCGGTGGATCGCCGTCGTCCCAGTAGGTGCCGGCGGGCTCAAAGTAAGGGGTCCTGACACGATCAGCCGCCGCCTTGGGCGTCCCCGAAATGGCCTGCCCGATCTGTCGCAGCAATCCCGTTGCATCTTGGGCGTGAGCCCCGGTTGAAACCATCAAAGCAACCGCGCAAATGCCCCCTGTCCAACGCTTCATACCCTGCTCCTAGCTATGGGTTGCCGCCAACTTACGTGTCACGTAGAGTCTACCCGGGGCGTAGGCCTTCCGTCATCCTGACCGCATGCCTGCAATGCATCCGTTCAGCCCATGACCGCTGCCCCGTCCACGCCTAGGGCGATCGTGGCCGCGCGCCTGCGCCAAGCCCGTGACCTTCGGGGTTTGAGTCAGCGCGAAGTGGGGATCCGGATGGGCTTGGACAAAGACACTGCCTCCGCGCGAATCTCTCGATACGAGTCGGGATCGATGTCGATCAGCCTGGAGGCGCTCTTTAAGCTCGCCGAAGCACTGGAAGTGCCGCCTGCATACTTGGTCGCCACGACGCCAAGCATGTCCGAAGCCATTCTTGCCCTGAGCATGGAGGGCATCTCCCAGCAGTCCCACCTGGCGGACATGTTGAACGCGCTCGTCAAGCTGCCGATTCAAGAGCGCGAAACATTCGCCAAACTGCTTGAAGCCAAGACCAAAGACGGTCCCGCGTAACGGGACATTTCCTTCCGCATCTGGCGACATCGCCCATCGTTCTTGAGTTGGCCTCGAATACGGGCTATCGGCCTGCCCTGCCAATCCTTGAGCGCAATCCTTGATGCATAGGACCATCGCCGACTTGCCCCCAAATGTGACCCGCGTCACTATTGGCAAAGGGGGACGGAGCCTTCCTGGCTACCGCCACGCACAAGGGAAGTGACCGATGGCAAAGAAGGACGGGGCTACTGCGCCCGCGACGCTAGAGAGTTGGCTGGACTTGCGACCGAGTTGGTTGCGAATGGCCGCGGACGGGTTGGTGCGAGACCGGCGCAATCCGAACGAACTGGAAATCGACGCACTCGCCGATCATTGCATGCAAGAGGCGGCCAAAACCCTTGCCGCCAAGCATCCCGCTCTGGCTCCTGGCGTCATCTTGGGAACCCCCACCGCGGGATCACTGCGCATTGATTCGGTATCCGAGATCCGCGGCGTGAACGCAATCGGACCAGATGCGGTGCTGGACGTGTCTACAAAGGGTATGACGGTTGTTTACGGTGCCAATGGCTCGGGCAAATCTGGCTACGCGCGCCTGTTGAAGCACATCTGCGGTGCACGCGCCAAGGGGATGATTCACGGCAACGTGTTCCACGATGCACAGCAATCCGCTTCTGCTCAGGTCGCCGTCACCACACTCAGTGAAATCGATGGATCCGCTACCCCCAGCACCCTCGGCTGGAACGCAGCGTCAGGACCACACCCGAAGCTCAACGCGGTGCCAGTGTTCGACTCAGCAACCGCCATGGAGCTTGGCGACACCCCAAGCGAAGCAACTTACCTGCCCCGTTCGATGCGTTTCGTCAGCGCCCTGATCTCCATTGCTGACCGGGTTGGAAAACGCCTAGAAGCCCGAGCGGGCCAGCTCCAGACTCACCTCCCACTTACACCAGTAGAGCACGCCCAGTCCGTGGCCAACCGCTTTCTCCAGTCTCTGAAGCCTGCGCTGGACCATGATGCAATCGACAAGGCCTGCGCTTTTCCTGACCTATGGCTTAAAGAGCGACTGGCCTTGGAAACGGCGCTTGCGCAAGCCAATCCTGCTGATGCCCACGCAAAGGCCATCTCGGATCTGGATCGCCTCTCGAAGTTTGCCGAGAACATGGGTGAGCTTGCATCGGCATTGAGCGACGAGAAAGCGCTTGGCCTGATCGCGGCACGCAAAACCGCTGCGGACAAGCGGCAGGCCGCCACTGCCTACGCCACCGCCTTCATTGAAGGCATGCCACTGAAGGGCGTTGGGGACGCGGTCTGGGAGACGCTCTGGGAGGCGGCCAAAGCTTATTCAACGGGCCACGCCTATCCAGAGCACGCCTATCCACACGTGGGAGATGGAGCCCGTTGTGTGCTCTGCCAACAACCTCTGGACGGAGAGGGGAAGGATCGGCTCAAGAGCTTTGATCAGTATCTCAGTGCGACCCTCCAGACCGAGGCGAAGGCGGCTGAGGCTGCGCTTACTGCCCTCACGCTCCCCGCTTTGATCGACGCAGAAAGCCCATCGTGGCAAGCACAGTGCGCGGCCGTCACCCTCGACAGCGAGCAAGCCGCAGCGCTGGCACAGAACGTCAACGCCAGAGTCAAAGCGATGGGCAGTGCAATCGAGTTGTCGGCGGTTCCTGAAATGGACTGGTCCCCCTGGACCGGCGCGCTCGCCTCTTCCACTGCCACCATCACGGCTCAACGCGAAGCGCTGGCCACCTTGTTGGACCCTGCCGGCCGCGCCCAGAAGGAAGCCAGGTTGCGGGAGCTAAAGGCGCAGGAATGGTTGTCTGGTCAGGTTGAGCCGATAAAGGCAGAGGTGGAGCGACTCAAGAAGCTTGCCATCGTCGCGAAAGCCCTTCCTATGACGAAAACGACCCCACTGACGACCAAAAGCAATGACATCGGGAAGCTGGAACTGGCCCAAGGGTATTGCGATCGATTCAACGCGGAGCTTGATGGCTTGGGGGGTGGCAGTATCCCGGTGCGCATGAACCACAAGTCCTCGGGGAAAGGCGTCTACAGTTTTTTCATTGAGTTGAAGGAAGCAGCACTGTCGGTCAAGAACAGGGACGTTCTCAGCGAAGGGGAACAGCGTATCGTGGCGTTGGCCGCGTTCCTCGCCGATGCCACGGGAGCCGATAGTGGCATCCCTGTCATCTTCGACGACCCGATCTCATCCTTGGACCAACTCTATGAGGAAGCTGTCGCTAGGCGTTTGGTTAGCTTGGCAGAGCAACGACAGGTGATCGTATTCACCCACCGGCTGTCCCTGATGGTGCTGCTAAGGAACGCAGCAAAGCAGCGCGCTGACCTGGCACTCCCGCCGGTGGAGGTCACCACGGTGGCCATCGGCCGCGACGGCGCGAGCACCGGCATGCCGACTACGATTGACGCATTCTCACTCAAGCCCAAGACAGGGTTTGAACATATCAAGAACAGCATCGTCGGAATCAAGAAGCAAGACCCTGACGTCAGAGCAATCCTTCTCAAAGCTTCTTGCAGCAACTTCCGCATCCTGGTGGAGCGATCCGTTGAGGATGATCTTTGCTCAGGCGTCATCAATCGGTTCAGGCGCGAAGTAAGAACGCTAAACGTGCTTCAACGCTTGCATGCCATCACAGCAGATGATTGCGCGCTGATCAACAAGATGATGACCAAATACTCGGCATTCGAGCACTCCCAGTCTATGGAGACGCCGACGTGGCTGCCGGCGCCGGATGAGCTTCTGGCGGACGTGCAGACGATGCTGGACTGGATCAAGGACTTTAACGGACGAGCGGAAGCGGCGGCCAAGCCCAACAGCTAGTTTCGGCGTATTCGCACTCCATCCATCGGACAAACGGATCGTCGGGTTCAGAAGCGTCGCTTGCCCTTGCAGGTGGCGCTCAGCGGCGGAGGGAGGTCTTGCCGCAACTCGTGGGCCCTTAAAAACGTATGGAGCCAGGCCTCCGCTTCCCCCGCGCCCGTCAACTCCCGCATCACGATCGCGGCCACGCAGTCGCCGACGGCCACGAAGGGGTCGTCATCGAGATCGCGGCTGGAAAGCGGCGCATAAAAGTCTGCGCCTGCTTGGAAGGCTTGTAGCAGCTCGCCCCGTGCGAGGCTGTCTCGCCGTGCCGCCCAAGCCAAGCGGACGAGCTCCGCTTGTGACCAGGAAACGTCATCGTCCATTAGAACCGAACCTTGGCCCGTGATGCCGCCAACTGCGCGGACTGTAGGGACTCGGCCTGTTGCGCCCCATGAGCATCGTCTCCTGTTTTCATGCGGGGGATGAAATCTTGAATGTGCCCATGATCACCACTCGTAATCGTCTGGAGCACCCGAGGGAATCCCGACCATCGGCCCTGAATAGCCGACGTTCTGAGCCAAGTTTTGGGCGGTATGCGCCATGCGATCAAGGCGCTCCGGAACCTTGTCCAGGGCGAAGAGGACCATTCCGAAGAGGGCGATGTTGAGCAGCTTGTTGAAGATCTTGCGCATGGGACGGTGTCCTCCGCTATGTCAGGTAATCGGGTTTCAGATGAGACGGTAATGCTGGGCAACGCCCACCAAACAGCCGCCCCAGATGCAGGCCACGACCAATGGAGCGCAGAGCAACAGGACTCCCAGGGCCACGTCGGACAGCGCTGCTTGCTTGCCGGTGACCATCTCCCAGCCACACCGGGCAACGCCAAGGCCTGAAACGCCCAGCCAAAGCAAGTGCAGCAGTGCCACGTAGTCGTGAGCGGCCAGCGGCTTGAGCTCGGGGATCATGGGCAGCCGATCGGGTTGAGCGCTCATGGTTCGTCCCAACGAAGAGCGCTCAACGCGGCGAGCTGTTGCTCGCATTGAGCGACGGTGAGCACGTAACGGGCGTAGGAATGAGCCTGATAGGCCCGAAAGCCCTCCTCGGAGGAAACGTTCGACGCCTCGTCGACCTTGGCCGTCAACGCCTCCCACTGATCATTTCCGGCGCCTTGCATTTCCAGGAACAGTGCCCAAGCCTTCGGTCCTCGTTCCCGAGCGAGCGATTGCACCTCATACATAAGGCGGTTCGTTTCGTTGTCTCGCTCGGCGTCCAACTGGTCCACGCAAACATACCCTTGCTCATTGAATGGATAAAAGAACATAGAAACTCCTTAAACGAAATGTGGATTGGATTCGATCCGGTCAGCGATGACCTGGGCGATGAAAATGCCGAGCAACAGGCTGGATGCGTAAACGGCAAGGACGATGATCATGGGCTTGTCTCTTTCTTGAAGTCGTGGTCAGCGGGCTGCCTTCCTCTGATTCCAGGTTATGAGAAAACCCATTTTTGACAATGCCATTTACCGATCATTTTTTGACTAAATCTAAAAACTGGATATCCAAAAGCAGATCTTGGAAATAGTTGCACCAACTCACATTTCCCCGTTCAAAATTGATCCCAGGGAGGCGCATAGGCCCTTGCATCTTTCCCCATGCAGGGTTTTGCTCTAGCCGCTTTTGGCTTTTGGCTTTTGGCGTTCGCTTCCCCTGATGGCACTGCATCCTCCACGGAAGCCAGTCAGCCGTTCTAAAGCGCAGACAAGAAAAAGGCAGCAACCGCCGTGCGGCTCACGAGCCCTCGCTATCTGGCCACGAACTGGCAGCCAGGCACCGGCTCACCAGCTGCCGCACGGCTTCGCCTCGCTTGATCCCGGCCCTGTTCTCATCAATCAGCAACGCCATCGCCACATGTGGTTCGACCCAGCACTCCGGCAGCATGGCCGTGTAACGCTGGCCTCCCCCCTTCTGGAGACGCACGCGCTTGGCAAACGGCTGCCGCACCTGGGCATGTTCCCGGATGAGTTGAGTCAACGCGGCTTGAACGGAAAGCCCCTGCCCTGCCGCCAAGCGGGAGAATGCAGCCAACACGTCGGGAGCGATGCGCGCTGCATAGATCTCCTCAAGGTCCGGCTTTGGTGGTTTGGGCCTCAACGTGTAGGGCATGGAGTGCTCGGTTTGGGCTTGGGCAACCAAGCGTGATCGTTCGCTTCAGAGGCTGTCAGCAGCGCGGACGTGCCCAGACAGCGGGCCAGCTGGTAATGGCCGATGGTGTGCGGATAGCGCTGCAGGTGCTCGTGCATGTCCTTGGCAAAATAGCAGGTGCCCCCCGAGCGACGCTCGTAAGCGAAATAGCGTTTGCGGCGATCAGTCACGTGCTCTCTCAGATGTCATTCCCCTTCAACAAACACTATAAAAACCCCATGTATTGACAAGGGCGTCCGCCGATCATTTATTGACTAAACCCGCTATTTGCCGCATCGAAAGCAAGAAACACGAATACTGTGAGATGGCCCTCATCTCTCTGCATCCTTGATCACCTCCGACACTTGGCAGGCGCAAATGCAGTAACCGTGGTGATCGCTGAAGGTGTTGTAGACCAGTTCGGCGATCTCGTCCGGGGCTCGATCGTCAATCTGCTCAGCACCAAGGAGAACTTCCCCTTCGCTCGGCAAGCGCTTCAGCACGCGCCCGTCGGTGTCCCACTCGACACCCGAGATGAGGAACTTGCGCATGCCGTAGCCCCAACCGGGTGCAACGGCAGCGGCCTTCAGCACGCGGCGGACGGTGCTCGTGGACGCTTCAACGCCATGGGCGATGTCGCGAACAGTGCCACCTGCTTGTGCAAGGACAACGATGGCCAGGTCGCGGTGATGGTTGGACAGGGGGAAGTGCGGGGTTGCGTGCTTCATGGGTAGCCGCTCATCGATTGGAATGATGAAAGGCTACGATGCGGGCCGCGGGCCGTCAGGACGAAAGGGGCAGCTGCCCCTTTTCGTTGCCCTGATGGTCGCACCCCTTCAGGCGTGGCCTGCCGTCCGGCAGCGCCGTCTCAGCAGTTTCCGTGGATGTGCTCAACCCAAATCGCTTTGCTTGTGGGGTCCGACACCTTCCCAGCCTCAGCCCCAGCTCCAGCTTGAGCTCCAGCCCCTGGATCGGCCACAACCTCAGCCCCATCCACAGCCTCCCCGTGCATGTTTTCCTCCACGGCCAAGGCCAGCTCGAGAGCGTGGCATCGCAAACCGATGTCTTGGAGGATGACGTCCTTCGTCCTTACGTTGTCATCCTCAACCAGCCACGGCCGCCCAACGGCGCCATGTAACCAAGACCGGTCAGGGGCGCCCAGCCCTGCGGACGTCATGGCCATAGAGGCCAGCATCTGGAACGGAAAGAACGTCCTTCCCTCTTCGTCGTTCATGCGTTGCGCGATGAGTGCCCGTCTCGCCCTCGCGTCGCTCCGTATCACCCGCTCAAGCTCAGCGGGCCTGGGGCGTTCATGGGGATCGTAACTTCTGCCGGCAGGCACGCGCGAACCCAATTCCAAGCGCTGTCACTGCTTCCCTGATGAACCGGATACAAAAGCATGCGAGCGTCAAACAGCGTCATGCAATGCTTCTGGTGTAACCATCGACCTCCTTGCATGAAGTGTCCCCACGCATTCTTGTAGTCGTCCACGTTTGCTTTGGCAGCTAAACGTCGCTTTCTTTGTCGCCAAAGTCTGTAGCCCACGATGACTAGTGAGATGGCTGCCAGCAACACAATCGACACATTACCCGTCCACCAGGTCATGCCCCCCTCCCCTCGTTGAGTGTTTCGTTCAATCCTCGCCGCACCGCTTCTGCGACGCTGACCTTCTCCTCGGCGGCCCTGGACCTTATCGCGAGCACTAGATCGGCAGGCGCATTGACCGGGGCCAGTGCGACCCGCCGGCTTTCCTCCTCGCCTGCGGGGGACCCCATGGGATAGGCGAGCGCCTGCGCCAACAACTGGCGGACGGCTTCGGCCGTGGTGATGCCGGCAGCCTGGGATTGCCGGCGAAGCACTTCATGGATGGCTGTTGGAACCAGGACCTTGGGCAGGCGTTGGGGTTTGCAGAGGCGTGCCATCAGAAGCGCGCCTGCGCCTTGGATGGCGCAGCCTTCGGCAGCCACTTATCCAGTGCTCCTGCCCGCCGCACCGCTTTCCTGCGTTGGCGCTCGCGCTCACGCTCCGCGAATGCCTTTTCCATCTTCCGGAAAAATGCCTGCGCCGCAGGCGACACCGCCACCGACCCGGATACCGCTGCGCTCATAAACCTGGTTGGCTTCTCAGCTAATGACGGAAGCAACGCTCCGAATGACGGGAGACCATGAACCTCACCCTCCACCAGCTGACCATCCGATCCAATGAAGAAGATCTTGCTCGTTCCCTCGGCCTTCTCCCCTTGTTTTAATGTGTAACTACCCATCGATTCGCCCTCCCATGAATGTTTATTCATTCATCCTTGATCGGATCGGCGGTTTGGCAAGGGTTGACCGGCCGAAGAAAACGACTAATTTTCAGATCTGCTTTGATGCCTCCAAAACGGAAGAATCCGTGAAACGGCTCACATCCGATGCAGCGGCGTGGCAAAGCCAGACCTCAGCGCCCTTGACGCGTTATTTCTTCGCCCAGGCCCGCATTGCCTGCACCACGTCCACGCGCGCACGAACCGGCTATGGGAGCTGCTCGTGTCCTCAGCCACCGAGTGGGGCGGCTATCGCCACCCCAAGTCCACGCGATCCAGGTCGTAGTCAGCGCCGGCTTCGAAGGCGGCTTGCTTGGCTGGGAGGTCGCCGTAGCGTTGCGCGAACTCGGCCGGGGTGTATCCGGCGTCTTCGAGCGAGACGGCGGAGAGGCGTTGGAACTCGGCGTTGGCTTCGGTGTAGTAGTTCATCGGGCTTGGCCTGCTGGCAGAGCAGATTGCCCGCGAACCGATGGCCCCGGATCCGGCCCTTCCCGCACCCAAGAGCAAGCACGGCCATGCCGAGCGCAGGGATGGGCCGCAACGCAGTGAAGGAGTAGAAGGCTTGAGGGAAGGCCCACTGGGGCAAGTTCGTTGAAGAGTAATCGCGTGGCAGCATTAGATCTCCTAATCCAGCCACCCTTCGGCTAATCTCCATACCACTGCTGCGTCCATGGAGGACGATGAAACATCTCAAGCGCTGCGTGCTTGATGGGCGCTGGCAGTCTAAAGTTTTTTTGTGAACGGCCGATACCAACGGCTTATGCTCGAAACAATCGTGATCTCAAGGAGGAGACGTTGCCCAGTCATGCCCCCTCTTGCGCTGACGTACCTCCTTCTGATCAACACTCTATTTCTTCGTCACCGCGTTGCACAAGCAAGGCGGCTGTATCCATGTCACACAAGGAATGACTCGTGGCAAAAAGTGAACTGACTGAAAGCAAGATCATGCAAGCACTCGACTATGCATACGACAAGGCTATGAACGGCTTGCCTGGCGTGGATAACGCCATTGAGATGGCTGAGAGCTACAAAAAGGAGTCCGGAACACTCTTAGAACAAGCCAACTCCCTTGTCCGCTGGCAGAACACGAAAGCCGCTACATCTGGATTTGTGACTGGCCTGGGCGGTCTCTTGGTCATGCCCGTGACGATCCCAGCCAACCTAGCCAGCGTGTATTTCATCCAGATCCGAATGATCGCAGCCATCGCCCACATGGGTGGCTACAACGTCAGGGACGACAAGGTCAAAACAATGGTTTACGCGTGCCTTACCGGCAACGCAGCCAAAGAAGTGCTTAAAGACGTTGGCATTCAGGTTGGCAAGAAGATGGCCCAGGCCAGCATCAACCGGATCACGGGCGCGACGCTCACAAAAATCAACCAAGCAGTCGGTTTCCGTCTGCTGACCAAGGCCGGCACAACTGGAGTAGTCAACCTCAGCAAGATGGTTCCTGTCTTGGGCGGCGTCATCGGCGGAGCTGTAGATCTCGCTGCGACCAACATTGTTGGCAACACCGCAGTCAATCTCTTCATTGCCGATGGTAAAGCGACTGACCCAGCGCTGGTGATCTGAACCTACGAAATTCGGTAGATACGAACGGCTGGGACCAAGACTCCTGTCTTGGCCCAGCTCTATCGACCCCATATTTTCCGTTGCCTCTCTCAAGAGATGCCGATATGCTCCACGGACGGTGGAGACCTTGAGTTGTGAGTGGCTCGAACCCTCGCTTGAAAGCTTGACCCGTCCCTACCCGATTCGACTGCCAGCTTGGCGACGAAGACGGCGTAATCGCTCACCCGGCTTCGTAAAGAGAGCTGACCATGTCGATCTATTCCCGCCCCGCCTTCCTGGCGGAGAAGACCCTTGCCGATGCTGGCATTGTGGTTACCAAGAACCACATTCGAGAACTGATTGCCGCCCTCTGCGGCTTCAAGTCGTTGGCTGCCCTCCAAGCCAGCCCACTGCTTCCTGCCGGAGAGCCTCCCGGCAACGTGCTTTTGGTCGTAGATCGGGCGTTGGCCTCCGCCAGGTGCAAGCACCTGCTGCCTGACCTTGCCCCCGCGCCTATCCTCAATGAGCTGGTCCGGTTCTTAGACACTACCGCTTCAGCAACGGTCGCGATTCACCAATCCCCTGGCCTGCCCCTGCCGTCCCTTCAGCGCTTCGCCCAGCGCCAACTGATGGCCATGACGGAGCCCAATCGCCGCATGCTTGGTGAGAACGCGCAGATCCAATGCTCGACGGATTTCTCCGGACACCTACTGGTCGGTCAGCAACACTTGATTGCGCAGCTGACCGGCGAATACACCACACCGAGCGGGGACGGGGGCTTGGTCCGAGTCGAGCTTCGATACCGAACCACGTCGCACGCCCTCTATGTGCTGGACTCTCAAGACCTGGAGCTAATGCCTGGCGAGGATCTGGTGTCCGCTGCGGACATGGATTTCCAGTTCCCGAGCGACGACTAACGGGCAGGACCGAGACGCTGGTGATTCACTTCGCCAGCGTCATCCACAACGCCTTGCCACTCTCGGCGCTGATGCCAGAGAATTGATCCGGCTCCCAGTGGGTGTGGGTCAACAAGACGCCCAGGTCTGCCAGCAGTTGCTGGCATCGCCGACCGAAGCTAAAAACCTCATTGAACGTCAGCCCCAGCGTAGCGATGTCGAATGGCTTGGGTTCCTGCCCCATGGGCTGCATTTCCATGTGCGCGTGGTGCTTGTCGCGAAAGGTCTTGATTTTCAGCGCGAGCGGGTCGGCGTCCAAATAAGCCATGGTCTGAGCAATCGCTGCCCACTTCTCATCGAACTGAGCAGCGTTGTCGTCGCGATCCCGCTGGCGCCAAGCTTCAACGGTTGCAGCACTGATGCCTTCAAGGGGCTCCGCCTGAAGATCATCATCCATACGGCTGTAACTCTCGCGGTAGTGATCTCGCATTCCCGGCACCTGAAGCTTCTTCCAGATGTTGGTCAAGCTGCCCGTCTTCCCTCCTTTGTCCAAGAACAGTCGAGCCAAGTCTCGGATGTAGTCTTGCCCCAGCAATGGGGCCAAGTGATTCCACAGCGCCACACCCCGGGTCTTGTCCAGCTTGGCTTTCATGGCGATCTGAACTTCTGTGTCCAACACCAAAGGCTTGAGCAGATGAACCCGCTCTTCCTGGAAATGCGCTTCGTTGGTCAACGCCCGGATCCACCCATCGATCCGCTCGATATGCTTCTCGGGGGTGTCCACCTCTTCCAATGCGTCGTTCATGCGTTCTCCTAAGCCAGCACCAACAAGGTGCCGCAGTCGTTAGGGAGGGGTTGCGAAGGTTCGGAGGGCATGGAACAGGTGCGTTGAGATCAGGCCAACAAGGTTTGGCTTCGCCGCGTCTCAACGGCTGCAACGCCTGCTAGCGCTGGCAGGTCCCGGTGTAGGCGAGCGACCCCACAGACTCGGAAAAGCCGGTTTGAACAAAGTTACCCGTAGGCTCCTTTGTCCAGCGACGCGAGACCACCTCGAACCCCTTGCACCCGTTGGCCTCGGTGTATTGCTTGATCCACCCCAGACGGGCCTTTTCCGCCGAACCACTGTCCGGAGCATAGTTTGCCGCGGTCTTGGCTGTCATGTTCCACCCGCTGTCGGTCATTTCGAAGTGGCTCAAGACTGGCCGATCAATTGAAGCGCACCCAGCTAAGGCGATCATGGCTGCAGTCGCAGCGAGCGAAACGAGGCAGGGATAGCGCGTCATCGGTTGTGAGCTCGTCCAGTTAAGTTCGGCCAGTTTAAGGCGGGTGGCTGTGGGAGTGAGGTCGCCTTTGAGGCAGTCAACGCAATGCAGAACATTGCGGAGGACGGTGTTTAGCTGACTCCTCACTGACACCGGCCTCATGTCCTTGAGAAGCGCGCCTTGGCGCCGTTTCTCGACCAATCTTCGAAGAACTCCGTTGCAGCTCGATACCCCACCGCCTGGGCTTCTCGACTGGCATTTGAGATACCGGCCTGCCCTGGAACACGCCCTGACTCATACGGGCTGATGTTCTTTTGCAGCACCAGGAACTCGATGCGATCCGCATTCCGCTCCCGGACGGCCCTGATCAGCTCTGCAACGCTCGCCCCTCTACGTGATTCGCAGCGCTTCCGCTTCGCTTCCGTTGCATCATCCGCTGTAGCCGAACCCTGCGGCTTCAACCAGCCGAACCTCGCTATCAGAACCATAACTTCACGCAGCAGGACGACCCCGATCACCAAGTAGAGGAGCACCGTGAAAGCCCCCTCACCTATTTTGTTGAGCATCCAGCCTGCTACGACAAGCAACCCCATGGGCCCCCAGCCCAGGCCCCTCACGCACGCTCTCCCGCACACCCTTGTTCAGCGTTCTGCATCGACGGGCACCCGGTGGAAGTTCACGTTCAGTCGCTTGACGAGCGCTTTAGTCGTGTTGCTGGGAGCACGCGGACAGACCAGGACGGCCTCGCCGTTGGGCATTTGGCGCATCGCCAACTGTTCTGCCCGGAGGACGGCTCGGCATTTCACGCACTGGTAGACCCCACGCATGAGCTCGTCCTCCGAGCATTTGCTGGTCTTTACTTCCACGGCCAAGCGCTGTCTGGCATTGTCGAAGAGCACGTCCAAGCGGTCCCCACTGCTCAGCACCGCCTCGTTCTTGCCGGGCTCAAACTCTCCGAAGTCTTCCAGCTCTTCAGCGTGCTCCCGCACCCATCGCTTCAGGGCTTGGTGCTACGCGCTCTCTGCCCCTCTTCCCTGCCGGACCTCGGGAGACGAGAACGTGTCTCCCGAGGCCTGCAGGAGCGATGTTGGCGAAATCGAAAACTGCGGGAAATACCAGCCGCAGATTGTCAGCATTGGAGAGACTCTAAGTGGCTATTTCAACACAAGCCTGGGAACCACCGAAAGCGAAAAGCACTTCGGGCAAAGCAGGCCGACGTTCACGCGCCTAGTAAATTCGTGCGCGCACTTTTTGCAGGCAAAGAAATACGGCGGCCCAGGAACCAAGCCGGATCTCATGCAGAAGGCTTCGCAGTGAACTCATACGATCCATCCGCTTGGCGCTTCACGTTATACCCCTTATGAATAGCCAGTATCAGCGCGATCCCAAAGGTTGCGGCGGCGATGATGACAGCAACCTCCACGCCGGTTCCCGCAGCCAAGGCAACAAGCCCCAACGTGCTAAAACCTCCCGTCACAGGAGCAAGGCCAACCGCTGCGCCAACAGCAGCGAGTGCAACACCACTGAGTGCAGTAATCTTTCTAGCTTTACCGAAATCCGAGGCCAGCTTACCAACGACCAGTATCCTCTGCGCCTTGGCGTCTTTGGCCGCCTTGAGCTCTTCTTTCGTCCTAACAGTCACACTTCCCATGTCATCCCCTGTTGATGGGCCATCCTCGGCTTTCGTCGATGATCTTAGCCTATAGCCAAGCTGGCAACCTGCGACTAGCCGTTGCCGATGGCACAGATGTTGTCCGATTCACGTCTCACGGATTGAGACCCAGCACGTCATAGACAAGGTAGGCTACCTACCTCTTCCACGCCCGGCAGCGGCGAGGGCAACACCGCCTTGCACACGCCAGGCACGTCCACCCCCTGCCCCGCTTCCGGGTGCTCCAGGTAAAGCGCCCCCTCATAGCCCACCATCGCCTGCTCGGTTGAGGTGGTTGCCATGGAGCCGGGGGGCTTGGCCTTGCCGGTCAGGGTAAAGGCCCGTGCGTTCTGGGTGAGCACAGGGAAGGTCACGCGCACCCCACCTTGACGAGGTGCCGTGACCGTTTTTTTGGTCTCACCAATCTCCACGCCCATGGGAAGCTCCTTGTCCTTGAGCGACACCTCAGTTGGCAGCAAGCCGGAGACGTTGGTCACCAGCACGCGGCCTTGGGCATTGGTGACGCCTGCAGGGCTGCCGCCCACCCGCACCGGAATGCCCCCTTGGCCCGGCACGTCCACCACCGCATAGCTGCTGTAAGCCGGGCGGCCGAAAGCGATGCCCTTGTGATCGATGAAAACCGCACCAGCGATGCTTCCCGACACACTGCTTTTCCCGTCGTATTGGCTGGTTTCCATACGCGCGTCGCCCCAGCGGGTGCTCACATCGGCGGTTACCCGGGCCTGGGTGCCCCAATTGCCGTCTTGAAGTTCTGCCGCCAGGCGAACGCCGTTCTCAGTGCGGTAGTTGCCCCGCAAGCCCACGCTGTTCTGGCCCGGCGCTTGGCGGGCGCGAACGCCCACTGATGCCTTGGCGTTGAAGCGGTAGGTGTAGCTCCCGGCCACCTGCAGATCGCCGCCTTGAATGTCTCGCAAGACGTTGGCTGAGACTTGGCCGGCTGCACCCAAGTTGAGGGACGCCCCAACGGCAACAAAGGCGAGGTTGGAGCGACCGGTGTCGATCGCGCTGTAGGTCCCTTGGACGGACAAGCGCCGGTTGGGACGAAAAGACACGCTGGCCTGCGTGCGCTGTTCCACCGGGGTGCTGAGCTCACTTTGAAGGCGCCAGAAGTCCTGATTGCGCTCGTGCTGCAGGCGAATCCCCCACACCGGACCCCGGTAGTCATACGCGGCGGCCCAACGCATGCCCCCGCCCGTGGACGTGCCCGCCTCCACGTCGAACACGCCCCACGTGCCCAAGGCTTGGGTGCTGCCCACGGTGACGTGGCGATTGCCGAACTCGTCGGCCTGGCCGCCTGCCCTCAGGGTCCACCGGTCGTTGATGCCCCACGCCAGGTTTCCGGACACCCCCGCCGTGCCATACAGGTTTTCATCCTCGCGCACCCGGCCTGCGGCCAGCTGCCACGTGGAGAGACCGGGCCGCAACAAACTGGGGGCCACGTAGAGCCGTTGTGTGCTCACCGCGGTCTCGCGGCCGTATGCATCGCGCACCACCACCGCTGTTTGGCTGGCGCCTTGGGCCAAGTGACGCCCGTCCAGGGTAAACGGTCCGGCTCTGACTTCCTGCCGGGATACCTCGGCTTGGTTGGCCAGCACCCGCACCGTCCCGGGGTCCATCGCCAGGCCTCCGAGTATCGGCACCGGATACGTGGGGGTGAGCGGATCCAGGGCTCCAAGGTCTTTGGCGATGCGGAACCCGCCCAAGGCCACTGGCCCGCCGCGCGGGGTGGCGTAGACATCGCCGGCTTGGGCGCTGATCTGGCGTTCCACGTCGTCTTTGCCCCACGTCGTCATGCCCCGGCGCATCTCAAACCCGTTGGGCGATTGGTTGAGCTGGCCGGTGCTGGAGACCACGCCCCACCCCCCGCCTGTCCGCAGATCCAGCGCGGCAGACGTGGCTTGTCTGCCGTCGGTCCACTGGGTGGCCAGGTTGTAGTTCACCAGCAGTCCGCCGATGGCGGGAGCCACCGCAGGCATCGCGTTGCCTCGCGTGGTGAGTTGTTGAGCGGGTTTGCGGTCGGCGGGGATGACCAGTTCAACCGTGGCGTTCTCTGCGTTGTATTGAAGCGTGACGCCCAGGTGGGTGTCGGTGAGGTCGCCGGTTTCGTTGGGCTTGAGGACGACGCCCAATTGGGCCCACGTCGCTGCCTCCGCTACCCATGCCCCGTTGTCCTGCCAGAGCAGCACAGGGTCCCTTTCGGGCTTGCCGTTGACCAGGGCCGCTGCAAGCACCGGTGCCACCCCTTCAGGGATGTGTGCATGTGCAGTTCCAGCCAAGGCAAGGGCCATGGCCAAGGCGCCCCAGCTCCGCATGAGGGCCCCTTACTTCGCTGCGACGGTGAGGGGCTTGCCGTTGACCGTGATCGACAGGGACGGGGCGCGGAGGCCAGGCTGGAGCAGGATGAGCTTGCTCTGGCCGGGCAGCACCCAACCCAACGCGCCCTCGCGCCAGTGGGCCTGGCCAGCGGGGCCAATGCTGGTCAGCCGCCCTGCTTTAGCCCCGTCATTGGACAGCAAAACCCCTTGAGTCGTGAAGCGGGCACTCAGCACCGGCTCCCCGGCCTTGGGGTCTTCAAACGCGACAGGCAGGTCTTGGTTGACCAGCAGTCTCATGCGGCCGGCTGGTTGAGCAGATGGGAGCTGGCGCAGCAGCAAGCGGTAATACGCCGGGGAATCTTGACCTCTAACGCGGATCACCCGGACGGCACGTTTGGACTTCGCCGGGATCTCGATAACTGAAGGCGCCGCCATCAGGTCTTGCGTGGGCACCGCAACGTCCTGGCCACCGGCGGTTTGGCTCCAGGCGTAAACCGAAACTTGGTAACGCTCGGTGCTGTCCCCTCTGTTTTCCAAAACCAACGCAGCCGACTTTTCTTGCGAACCGGAAACAATGGACGTCGGCGACAACGAGATGCTGCTCGCGAAAACAGCACTTGGCAACGAGAGCAAAGCAGCACACAACAGCAGCGAACGAATCATAAGTCCTCCCAGACAAAACACCTCCTTTGATCCAACCAAAACATATGGGTTTGTCAACCCACACATAAATGAAAGGCCCCCGATTGCTCGGGGGCCTCGTTTCACCTTGCTAACTCGCTGTTCGAGCTAGAAGGTCAGGGTGACGGCCACGGTGTCCGAGTAGTCACCACCGGGGACCTTGTTGATGTTGTAAAACGCGTAGCCCACGCCGAGCTGCTGGTTCTCACCGGTCCCCACCCCTTCTATCAAATCCGCACCCGCGCCCCACGTTTGAGTTGCACCTGGATCTTTGAACAACCCGTAGGCAACGAAGTTGCCTGCACCATCGGAGACGGCACGCTTGTTGGGCTCGCCCACGGCTTGGCCGTAGTTGGTGCCATCTCCCGGCACGATGCTGTAAGCCGTCCCGGCGTTGCAGCGGACGAGCAGAGCACCATTTGAGAAGCCTTGGGTGCCAGTGCTCAGGCCACCGTATTCGCCTCCACCGATGTCATTGACCTGCAAGAAGCACTCGTTGCGGAAGGTCGCTGACACCGTGAGGTCTTCGGTGAGGTCGTCAGCGGCGACGGTCCCAGAAGCCAGAGAGGCTGCCAGGGCGAGGGTGAGAATGGGTAGGGACTTGCGCATTAATTAAACCTCCGTTGGTTTGTGGGTAGAGCGAAAGGGCCGGTGTAGCCTTCCCTTTAGATCTACTTCAAAAAGCGGAATGCGCAAGGGGTCGGATTTTAACGGTGCTGACACCCGACCGATTCTCGGCCGGCACCTCTCCCAAGCCACCCAATCGCTTGTAGATGGGAATGGTGGCGGCCTCTGGGTCACCAGCAAACCATTACTCGCCATCGCCCCGCGACCGTCCTGACGGTCCCCGGTTGCGCGGATTCGCGCCCCACGCTATAAAGCCGGTGCCGGTCGCTTGAAGCGCCGGTGTTGTGCCCGCATAGCCAATAGGCTCCGGGTGCCCGAGGTTCTCCTATAGGAGGCACGGGAATCTTTTTCGATTCCGGAGCCCTATATGAGCAACAAGCGCCTCAAATCCCTTCGCGCCAATGCCTTTAAGTCGCAGTCCGGCCGCTGCTACTACTGCGGTCTGGCGATGTGGCATTCCTCTCCAGATGAGCTGGCGCTTCGACCACGCTCTGCTGGCCCGCTCCGATGCACGGCCGAGCACCTCGTCGCTCGCCAAGACGGCGGGAAAGACGCGGTAGGCAACGTCGTTGCGGCTCACGCGGCTTGCAACCACCGCCGGCACAAACGGTCTGCGCCTGCACCCTCAGCTACTGACTATCGAACGTTGGTGCAGCGTCAACTGGCGAAGGGAAAATGGTGGCCGCGGTGGATCCACGGGCTAGGCGGCGGTGCGCCGTGACATCGAGCGCCCACCTGAGACGCCCTTTCTCCAATCAATAGGTGTCAAAGGCGAGCCGATCCATACGGGCGATGCGTTGACGCATGTAGCGGGCCATGGCCGTGGCAGCACAGGCAACCAAGTCGCTGTCTTCCCATGCCCCAACCCCCACTGCGCTCAGGGCGGTGAAGACGCAAAGGTTCGTCGTCGCCACCGAATTGACCGTGGTCTGAAACAAGATGCCTGCCGGCACGTGGGCGCCGATCTGACCATTAGGATCCTGATACATAGCCCGGATTGCCTGTCCGCCATGGACCAACCCGCAAAGCGGATCCCACACATTGCTTACGGTGCGGGCCAGCTTTTGGGGCTCCTCATCCTGACCTATCCGTGCAAGGGTCGTTTCGACGTCGGCTGCCAAGTCCTTCAATAAGATGGCCACCCACTTTCCTTTTTCATTCTTTTTCCGAGGCCCTCGGTCTTCGTGAAGAAAGTCTTGAAACTGATCCTCGTCGGCGAGGAACTGGACAAACACCGCTCGCAGGAACTGCTCTATCTGCGAGCGATGCATCCCCAAGGCCACGGCCGGCAGATCGATGGGATGGGTTTCTAACAAGAAGAGCAATGCGCGGCCGTAGTCCATCGATGCCCGCAGCAACTGAAAGGCCACCCAGTGACGCTCGCTGCCCGTCGGGATGCCGATCCGCGACATGCATCCCATGTTGGTCTCTAAGCTTTCCTTGGCCTCCATTGCTTCTTGAGCAATATCTTGCGCTGTGGGCGATCTCCGCTGTCGAACGGACAGCACGGCTTGAATCCCGCTTGTTAAAGGGTGCTCGGTCATGCCATTGGCCTGTAGTGTGGACACTCCAGCAGGTGCCGCAGTGCTGCCGCCCGGTCCTCCCAGCAATCCACGTTCCACGAGGGGTGGTAGACCCAAGTCATCCACGCCATACCATTGCCGTAATCAAGCGACCATACATGCCGCTCCTCCAAGTAGCGCCGCCGGCGCCCTTCTGAGTTGACGTAGCGCGCGTGGAAGACGGGCTGATGGGCGCGATCACCGTGCGCGAACATGCGCCACGCCGTCCGCCCCAGCACCAGAATCACCTCTGGCTGGAGGATCGGAAGAATCGCGTCTACCAGAATTTTCCCGCCGTCCTTGAAGTCAGAACCCGACGGGCGATGCCCTGCTGCGGTGCCAGCGAAACGTTGGGAAAGGTTGCAGAAGGCGACGCGTTCCCAAGCCTGCGCTGCATCGGAAAGCGCTGGTGTCCCATTGCCCGTCAGCAACCGATCCAACTCGTCGAAGAACTTTCCCCCGCCCTTTCGCTCGCAGGTCTCCATGTCACCGAACGTCTTGCGGGTGAAGGGGCGAGTGAGGGCGGGGTCGTCGGTCCACCCGTCTTCGCGGTAGTGGGACTCGCCCAACAGCAGCACACGGCGCCCCCCAAAGCCCTCTAAATACCGGCTGCCCACGTAGGGCACAAAGGCCACCGCGTCTGGCCAATTTTCCATTTTCAACGATGCGCTGTCTTCCATGATGAAGTCTCCCCGGCCGTCAGATCTTGCTTGGTTTTAGTCAATGCGGTCTTCGCCACTTGCCCAGGTTCTGCGGCCCACAAGCGCGCGACTTCGGGGAATAGGCGGACCAAGAGCGCGTCCCAAGATCGATCAGGCGCGAACGTGCTCTCGCCCTTGGCCAGGCTGGCGAGCACGCTTCTCATTTTGCCCTGAAGCTTTGCGGTCCGATCCTGCGGCAATACAGTCTTCAACTGGCCATGCGCCCGAAGCATGCAGCGGTAGAACCATAGGCTTTTAGGCCAAACCTTGTGGGCATGGTGCCCTAACTCGGCCAGCGTCTCAAAGCCAATCCCAATGGGCCGCCCCTGCCCGTGCTTGATCGAGTAGCCGATCACCAACAAGCGCTCCAAGTCGCCATTCCCCTTGGCATAGAGCGGCAGCGCGATCCCGACTAGAGCAAATGAGCGGCGCAACTCCCCCCATCTGCGATCCCGTTCTTTGTAGTCGGCGAGTTCGCCCCGGAGCATGGCCACATAGGGGGTTTCGAAGGCCTCTCGGCGGGGGCCCCAGACTTGATCCTCCTGCCAAGCCGCCCGCTCTTCCTCCACCTGGGCTTTGCGCCCGTCGTAGTCGAAGACGTAGGCCCGAGGAATGCCTCGACTGCAGGTGTCGAACATCAGCTCGTCAAAGCAAACCTCCCTTCGCACCTCCACGTCGCGGATCGTGCCGCTCTCCAGACGGGGCTCCAGCCAAACGCCTTCGAGACAGAAGCGGCCCTCGCGTTGGAAGCGGGCCACGGTGGTGGGGGTGACGCGAAACGCATTGCGATTGTTGGCGAAAAACAGGTCGTCTTCGGACAATCGGAACTGGTCCAGATCCACGTCCTTGAAGAGCCACAGCATGCGCTCCCCCGTTGTTCCGGTAATGCCGCATCCGCTCCGCGATGACGTGGACAAATGTGGTGGAAAGCTGAATCTCAATGGCCCACTTCTGACCGTCCCGCCGCGTCTGGACGTCGGGCTGTCGCCATTGAACACCATGGACGTCCCACCAACGCTTTTCCAACTCCGTCTGGCTAAACGACGGATCCGTATCCAAGCTGTCGCGCACCCATTGCTTGAGTGTTTTGTGGAGCGCGCCTTCTTTGCACAGCCCGAACTTACGCGCCAAGATGGCTTGGGGTGAATGGCCCTTTCGCCCGGTGCACGTTTCCCGTTGCCGCGCCGTCCGATGATCAAAGTAGAAGCGGAACTCGCTTCGCGCACGTATGGTTTTGGAGCGAACGCCCATTGCATCGTGGCAGTGCGGGCATTCGAACCGCGGGGTGCCGTCGAGCACCTCCAACTCCGCAGCCACTCGCCCATCCCGAACGACTTCCCCGTAGTCCCGGCCTTCCATGAAAACCCCCAGGGTAAGGCACTCACCAGTCACCCGATCCCAGACCAGATCATGGGACCGCTTTGCGGCGGGCACGTAAACCATGTTCTCCATGCCGCCACTTTAGCCGGGCCCGGTCGCCCTGGATGAGACGCCCGGCTCCCCCTACATGTGATCGTACCGACGCAATCGCTCCGATGACGGGGGAATCCAGCCATCCGTTGATGTCACCCGCGACAGGGAGGGGAACCTCTGGTCTTGGGCTTGCTGCGTAGGCTGCAGCGCCACGGCTCGACGCTAACTTGCCGGCGTTCGTTGGCAGAATCACTGTGTCGCAACGCAGATGATCGCCTTGCTCTTCAAAGAGCGCCCCGAGCACTGATTGCCAGAACAGCTCGATGCGACTACCGGCTCTCAGGCGCCGATGTTTCGGTGCAGAAGATCTCATGCATGGCGGTCAACAGGGCGGCCACACGCGGATCCGCCATCCGGTAGAAGATCGACCGAGACTCACGCCGGGTGGTGACCAGGTCCCGCTGCCGTAGCTCCGCCAACTGTTGGGAAAGCGCCGGCTGCCGGATGCCGGTTGCCTCCTCCAAACCGCCTACAGTCGACTCCCCTTGAGACAGCTGACAGAGCAACAGCAGGCGCGACGGCGTGGCCATGAAGCGCAACAGATCTGCGACTTCTGGGACCCGCCCCTTCATGTCGACGAGGTCAGCGGCGGTAAGGGAAGAGTTTTTCACATGCGGAGACCATAGAAAGCCGTAGAGCCTAGCGGAACGCCGCATGGCGGCCCGATCAGGTGTAGAGATGCGTCCATAGTTGCATAGTTTACGCAACTATGAAACCTTAATGACCCTCTTCCTCGGTAAGAGCCAATCGTGAGCACCCCTGTCGTTTCGGATTTTGCATTAAATTGGTCTTTTGGCAGCGGGCGCGGCGCGCGCGCCGGCCGGCGTGTGGGCCCTCGGTTCGGACGGGACGACACCGGAGTTTGCTTTATAAAGCTGCCGGTAGACTTGCCATGATGCTGGCCCCTTTAGCGTGGTATTGGCCGCTCATCGGCGGCCTGATGATTGGCACAGCAGCAGGCGCATACCTGATGTTCACGGGGCGAATCGCCGGCATCTCCGGCCTGATTGCTCATACCCTCGGCCTTTCGGCAGGTGGAGATCGCTCCTTGGCTGCCCTGTTCCTGGCGGGGCTGTTGGTGACATCGGGTGTAGCACTGGCGGTCAAACCCATTTCGCTGCCCTCGCTTTCAAGCTCGACTACACCGCTACTGATTCTGGCCGGACTGCTGGTTGGGTATGGAACGCGTCTGGGCTCGGGGTGCACGAGCGGCCATGGCGTCTGCGGCTTGGCTAGGCTTTCGCCGCGCTCCATGGTTGCGACCGTCGCCTTCATGCTTATGGGCATGGCCACTGTGGCGATTGTGCGCTTCATCGTCGGAGCTGGGACATGATCCGACTGATGGCCTTTCTATGCGGCTCATTGTTTGGCCTCGGCCTTATCGTTTCAGACATGGCGAACCCCGCGCGCGTGATCGCTTTTCTTGACGTCACGGGCGCGTGGGATCCTTCGCTGGCGCTTGTCATGATCGGCGCACTGATCCCCTCTGTCATCGCCTATCGGTGGGCGCGTGCACGGAATACCCCCCTGCTTGCTGCTGCGCTACATGTACCGCAGCGCCGAGACATCGATCGCAATCTGGTGATCGGTGCGGCAGTGTTCGGCATTGGTTGGGGGTTGGCGGGCATCTGTCCTGGCCCAGCCGTCGCCCTGTTGGCGACGGGTCAACCGTTCGCAGTCGTGTTCGCAGCTGCGATGGTTGCCGGCATGCTTATCCATGGGCTTCTGCACCGCCCTCGCTTAGCGAAGGAATGACCATAGCAACAGGACTGTGACCACAGGACCCACCGAAGGCTGAAGCGCCTAGGCCAGCGAGTGTCCATACAGCGAAGCCTCCCTCCCCCCCTTTTCAGGCTATCGCGCGGTTTAGCCAATCTGCGCCCGGAATCAGAACCTTTAATTCTCCAGTGAAAACGTCCGCCTCCACCCGCGCGGACTGATATGGAATGCTCGATTGAAGCTCTGTCGGAACGCCACGGACGTGCGATAGCCGGATTGTTCGGCTACTTTTTCAATTGATAGATCGGTAGATTCAAGCAGCTCCTTTGCTCGGCGCAAGCGCTCGGCGTCCAGCCAAGCGCCCACTGTCATGCCAGTGGCCTTGTGGAATCTCCGGGTGAACGACCGCCTGCTCATGGCTACCCGGCTGGCCAGTTCATCGAGCGAATGATCCGCTTGCAGATTCTCACGCATGTGGTCGAGCAACGCGCTCAACAGAGCATCCTGCGGCGAGGCGGGAACCGGCTGCTCGATGTATTGGGACTGACCTCCCTCACGATGGGGTGGCAGGACCATCAGGCGCGCGATTTTGTTAGCCTCCCGCGCACCGCAGAGTTTCCTGACCAGATACATGCAGCAATCCAGCGCCGCACCGGTCCCAGCAGAGGTCACCACGCGCTCTTCGTCAACATAAAGCGCGTTCATGTCGAGCTTCACGCGGGGAAAGCGTCTAGGAAAGTCGTCCTCGGCAAGCCAGTGGGTCGAAGCTAGGCGTCCATCCAGTAGTCCGGCATAGGCCAATGCGTAGGCGCCGTAGCAGAGCCCGACCACATGCGCCCCACGACGATTCGCCGCGATGAGCTTGCTTTTCAACTCGTTGCTGGGCGCATTTCCCAGATCCGCCCATCCTGGAATGATGACCACCTCTGCTTCGTCCAGCAGTTCCAAGCCCCCGCTGGCGCTCACTCCCACTTGTCCCCCGCTCAGGGTTACCAAGGGCTCCTCAGCAGCAACGCGGACATTGAACAAGGCGCGCTCCTCCGAGTGGATGTCGAAGATCATCAACGGCACGGACAGGTGAAAGGCGCTGATGCCCCGTGGGGCAACGACTACCACCTCAATAGGGCGGTGAACTGGTTCTGTCGCGCAACGGTTGATCATGGCCTGATTTAATCGATGTTAGTCCCGCGGGCCAGTATTGCAATCACCACGGAACTGTCAAGCTCTGTCTTACACATTCACACAGAGATTGCGCCATGAAAATGATGTCACTCGCCGTCGCAACCCTGCTGGCCCTGGGCCTCCAGACCAATGCACACGCCGCAGGCAACCCGCCGAGCACCACGTCTATCCAACAGATCCGAAACGCCACGGCAAAGATCGCCTATGGCGACACGGTGCTCTTGGTTGATCCGATGCTGGCCACCAAAGGGGCCTACCCCGGCTTCCCGGACACCTATCGCAGCGAACTGCGCAACCCGACTGTCGAGCTCCCGTTCGATGTGGCTCAGGTGCTCAAGGACGTGGATGCAGTGCTGTTGACGCACACCCACTTGGATCACTGGGACCCGGCCGCAGAGACGCTGATACCGCGTCAGATGACCATGTTCGTTCAGAACGAGGCCGACGCTGCTCAGCTTCGCGGTAAGGGGTTTGAAGATGTCCGGATTCTTCCGGCCCACGAAATGTTTGGTGGCGTGAAGATCTCGCGTGTTGCTGCCCAACATGGCTCAGCCGCAATGTTCAAAGTGGAGCCGCTGGCGACGCTGCTGGGCAGTGTGACCGGCTTTGTCTTTGAGAAAGCCGGTGAACCGACCATTTATCTGGCTGGTGACACCGTCTGGACCGGCGACGTGCAGGATGCGATCAAGCGCTATACCCCGGATGTCATCGTGTTGAACACGGGCGACGCACGGGTCAAAGGTTTCGACACCGGCATCATCATGGGCGTTGATGACACCTCTCGTGTCCATGCATTGGCCCCTAAGGCAAAGATCGTCGCCGTGCATATGGATGCGGTGAATCACATGACCGTTTCCCGCGCTGATCTGCGCCGTTACACCGTCGAGAAGTCCATCCAGGACAGCGTGCTGATCCCGGAAGACGGCGAAACCATCACTTTTTAAAGGAACACACCATGAAGACTGCACTGATTGTCGTGGATATCCAGAACGACTACTTCCCCGGCGGCCGCCTCACGCTTGAGAACAGCGAGCAGGCTTTGTCGGCAGCGTTGGACGCCATCGCGCAAGCCAAGCAGGCCGGTGAGGTGGTGATAGGTATCCAGCACTTCACGCCCAGCGACGGTCCTTTTTTGGCTAAAGGCACGGTGGGTGCCGAGTTGCACCCGGCCATCGCTGAGGCACTGAACGGCTGCGTAGTGATCGAGAAACAGCAAGCCGACAGCTTTCTTGGCACACCGCTGGGCCAAACCCTGGCCGCCCAGAATGTCTCCGACATTTGTCTAGTCGGCATGATGACCCAACACTGCATCACGCACACGGCGCTGTCGCCCGAGGCAGCTGGGCTTGATGTGACAATCCTCGGCGCAGGCTGCGCTGCGCCAACGGCGCTGATCAGCGATATCGCGTTGTCTGGCTTGGCGGGACGCTGCAAAGTCGTCTAAGCCGCACCGGAGCGCCTGCAATATGCAGGCGCCTCCTTACGGCGAACGGACCTACTGCATCTGCCAATGGATACTTCTACGCGGCCTGCGTCTGACGTTGACGGAAGGTTGCAGGTGTACATCCCACCTCGCGCTGGAAGAACTTGATGAAATTAGGGGTGTCGCTGAAACACAGTTGTTCAGCGACTTCAAGCACCTTCAACTCCGTATGCGTCAGCAAGCGCTTGGCTTCGAGTGCCAGCCGCGCGGCGATGAAAGCCTTGGGGCTCATGCCTGCAGCGTCGAGCGTCGCTCTCGTCAGCGTCCTTTCGGCACATCCCATGGCCTTTGCGTAGCTAGAGACCTGATGCCAATCCCTGTGCTTCTCTTCAACCAATCGCTCGAACTCTCTGAATCTACTTCCAGCTGGACGAGGGAGCTTCACCCGCCCATCGCCGCGCTCATCTGCCATGCGGATCCGCGTCAGTGCAGTATGGAGCTGATGGCGTAGCAACGCATGCACGCTTTCCGGTGAGTCATCGAGGCCTGCGTCGTCCTGCATCTGCATGATGCATCCGGTGACGACCCGCATCTCTTTCGCCGTCAGTCGTATCACGCTCCCCAGTCCTTCAAGTATGCGGCAACTCTTTTCCGCACCTGGGCAGGCCGTGGGCCAGGCAAACTCTGGACGAAACGCAACAATCCAGCCCTCCCAATCGGTTGGCGGGCCAAAGCTGTGCGCCATCCCCGGCGTTAACGCGAGCACCGTATTGGGTGCGCATTGCACAAATTCGAAATCAATACGGTGAGTACAGGCCCCTTCGGTAACACCGACGAGGGTGTAGAACTCATAACGGTGCGCCAACTCGAGCATTTCAGCGCCCGCACGACGACGCAGCTCGGAGAAGGCAAGGATCTCCAAGTCGAACCGATAGCCGGCTTGGGGATGATAGGGCAGCTGCCCGATATCCATGCCGCGCTGCTCCTTTCGCCTAGCCATCGGCATCCTGCCTTTCTTGTCCAATAATGACAATCAACATGGTCATATTGACCGTGAAACCCTGTGCTCTTTGGCCGAGAATAACATCTTCACCCCGCGTTCCCAGATTGGCTTTCACCCGCGTGCGATTCGATGCTTGCCCACCCGCCTCCTCAAGGCCTGACGAAGAAGAAGACGATGACCTATATCATTCATGGTGCCTCCGGCGCTCAAGGCGGACCGCTACTCAAGCGCCTCTCGGCGGCCGGAAAAAACGCCGTCGGTACAGTGCGCGCATCCGAGGCACTGGCTGCAACACAGACCGTTCGCATTGACAATGCATCCGTGGAATCTCTGGTTGAGGCTTACCGTGGTGCGGATGGGGTGTTCATTCACCTGCCTCAGACAGACGAGGGCAGCCGTGCAACCTACGCACGCAACATTGCCCGAGCGGTTGACCTGGCCAAGCCCGGGCGGGTGGTGATCTCCACCAGCGGTATCATTGTCGATGAGCCTGACTCGCCATTGCAGGCCCCGGCTGATTCGGCGATGGCAATCTTGATTGAGGGTGTTCGCAGCACCGGCGTTTCGTATGCCGTCGTCGCACCGCGCCTTTACTTGGAAAACCTACTGCTGCCGATGGTCTTCGGGCCAACACAGACTGAGGGGGTGCTGCGGTACCCGCTGCGGTCGGACCAACCGGTGTCCTGGAGCTCACACTTGGACGTAGCCGAGGTTGCTGAGCGTCTCTTCGAGCAGACGTCGGTCAGTGGCGTTGTGGGAGTTGGCCAGCTGCCAGGGCTGATCGGGAACGATGTCGCAACAGGCTTCCAGCGCCACCTGGGGCGCGATGTCGCCTTTGAGAGCATCACGCCCCAAGCATTCGGGGCGATGATTGAACCGCTGATCGGTCCTGCGTCCGCTGCCATTGCCGCCTTCTACGGCGCACTGCAAAGCAGTCCGACCAATACGATCCCTCACGACACCAGTGCGCAGACGTTGTTTGGTATCGCGCCGAGGAGCGTGGAACAGTGGCTTGGTGAAACTCTCGGCTGATCTTCGTTGACGCCCACGAGCATCGATCGACTGATCGGTCTCGTGGGCGTTTGGCCAACTATGGCTGATCCGAACTGCTTTACCCTATCACGGAAGGGAGATGGGTCACTGCCGGAGCATTAGTTGAGAAACTCTCGGGTTAGCCACCGAGTCCGGCACGAACATCCTCAATATTCATATTCAAAATGTGTGCCGAACGTTGGGAACCGAAGCCATCAGCACAGCCAGGGGATGGATACCGCCTTCGGTGGGCGCTGGACAGCGATCCTCGCCCAATCATGTCTAACAGCACGTATAGGTCCCATAACGATCTGCTTGCGCCCCTACTGTGACCGCGACTCCAACCTACGCGCCTGGCAGGCAGTCCAAGCAGCTTTCCGGCGCCGGCGGCGGGATGACCAGCTTGCGCTGTATTTGACGCAACGCCGTCCGCACTCCCTCCTCGACGACTGGGTGATAGAACGGACTGTCGATCATCTGCTGGACGGTATCTCCCCGCTGAACGCTCCATGACAGCAGGTGGCCAATGTGTTCGGCCGATGGGCCGACCATCTCCGCACCCAAGAAGGTTCCTGCGGCGCTGTCGGCGTAGACACGGATTACTCCGTGGTTCTCCAGCATGACCCGGCTGCGCCCCTGATCAGCGAACAATGCCTCTCCAACCTCAAACGTGGCGCCGCTCTCGGTCAACTGCCGGAAGGTAGCGCCCGCCATCGTGATCTGGGGGTTGGAAAATACGATCCCCAGAGGCGCCCTGCGCGGGCGTGGGCGCACGTTTGGATAGCGGCCCGCGTTGTCGCCTGCGATGCGGCCGTCGTCTGCGGCCTCATGAAGGATATCGGCCATCCCATTGGCATCCCCGGCAACGAAGATGTGCGGGCAAGTGCTCTGACCGGTAGCGCGGTCGACGATGGGCAACCCGTAGCTGTCCAAACCGATACCGGCATTGTCCAGGCTGATTCCGAGCATGTTCGGCTTACGACCTGTCGCGGCAATCAAGAAGTCGAACGTCTCGGTGCTGCGAACACCCTCAGAATTCTCGGAGACCACTAACACTCGACCATCCTCGGTGAGCGAGGGTGTGACCTTTGCGCCCAGGCTCACAGGTACTTCTTCAGAGAAGATGCGTGTAGCCTCCGCCGCAACTACTGGGTCGCTCAGCGGCCCGATGAAGCGACTGCGACCGTAAAGGCGAACCGTCACTCCAAGGCGATGCAGGGCCTGTGCTAACTCAAGGCCGATGACCCCGCTGCCAACAACGGCCACTGAGCTGGGCAGATCAGTCCACTCGAAAACGTCGTCGTTCACAAGAAGCCTGTCACCCAGCGTCTCACGCCATCCCTCCGGAACGAAGGGACTGGACCCTGTCGCTACAACGATGCGATCAGCTTCGACGATGATGGACGGTCCGACCAGAAGCTCATGAGCAGAGAGGAACGTCGCCTTGCCGCACAGCCGGTGTTCCTCCGGCCACGCTTCTACCGACTCCACAACGAAGCCGACGAAGCGATCGCGCTCGCGGCGCACCCGGGCCATTACTTCCCGTCCGTCGACCTTGATTGCTCCAGGCATGACGCCAAAGCTCGGCGCCAACGCCAGCATGTGAGCAGCATCTGCGGCACTGATGAGCAGCTTGCTCGGCATGCAGCCAACCCTCGCACAGGTGGTTCCGTAGACGCCACCTTCAATCACCACGATGCTGTCGGTATGCGCTTTGGCCGCGCGGTAGGCTGTCATTCCGGCACTGCCGGCGCCAATGATGGCGACATCAACCTTGACACGATTCATCTGAGACCTCTTTTCCCCAGTGCATTGCAGTGGCCTGGGGCACGATCGGCGGAGACTGAATCGGCCTCAACTTTTGAACGGCCGATTAGAACATTTGGGAGTATTCGGTTCTCGACTATTGGCGTGCGCCATCGAGTCGCTTCTGAGCCCACTGCGCGATACGCGGTGCGGACAAGGAGCCCAGGAGCCGGCCCACTTCTCGCCCTTGGTCGTCATACATCAGGAGCATCGGCACAGCAGCGACCTTCAACGAGTCCAACAGCTGCGGATCCGTCGCTGCATTCACCTTGAGAAATCGGGCCTTTGTGCCCATTGCCTCGGCGGTGGCAGCGAATGCAGGCTCCATCGTCTTGCAGGGAGGACACCACGGTGCCCCTATGTAGAGCAAGAGAGGATCGGCTGTGGAACGCGCAATGCGGTTGAACCCGGTGGCGTCCACCTCTTCCACCTTCCCAGCCCATGAGGGCACGGACGTGTTCATCGCTTCACCTTTTCTGCTAGTCGGGCGCCCCACAGAGGGCGCCCGCTTGGTTATGGCCTACTCGCCTTTTACGAACGGAGCGATCTGCTCGTGCAAATCCTGCTTAGGCATCGCGCCGACGATCTCCTTGGCGACCTTGCCATCCACGAACACTTTCAAGGTTGGGATGGACCGCACCCCAAATCGCTGAGCCAACTCCGGGTTCTGATCGATATCGACCTTGACCACGTGGAGCTTGCCTTCAAAATCGTCGGATATCTCTTCCAAGGACGGGGCGATGGCTCGGCAAGGCGGGCACCAAGGGGCCCAGAAGTCCACCAGCACCGGCGTCTTGCTTTCAATGACGTCGGACTCGAAGTCGAAGGTTGTCGTGCTACGGGTTGCCATGTCACACCTCATCTGTGACCCGCATAAGCGGGGTAGTTGATCAGACGACTTCTGCGGCGGCGCTAGCGCCATCGTAGGTCGGATAGTCCGTGTAACCTTTGGCTCCGATCACGCCGTAGAAGGTGGACGGATCAGGCTTTGCCAGCGGCCAGCCGTTCTTCATCCGCTCCACCAGGTCGGGGTTGGAAATGAAGTTGGTGCCGAACGCAATCAGGTCGAGCTCGCCCTTGGCCAGTTCCGCCTCGGCCAGCTCCTGAGTGAACCCGCCTGCGCCGATCAGCGTGCCCTGGTAAGCCTTTCGGAACGCGGCGCCGAAGCCAGCCGGCGTGCCCGCTGCCGAGATCGTGGTCTGGTAGTTCAGATGCACGAACGCCAGGGTCCGCTCGTTAAGAGCAGAGGCCATGCTTGCCCACGCTTCGGCCTCACCTTCGAAGGCCTCCATGTCGTAGATGCGACCAAACGGGGAGACGCGAACGCCCACCTTCTCGCCACCAATTTCAGCCGCGACCGCGTCGATGGTTTCCAGCAGCAGACGCTGACGGTTCTCGATCGACCCACCATACTGGTCGCTGCGGGTATTGAGCTTGCTGCTCAGGAACTGGTCGAACAGGAACGCGTTGGCGGCCATCAGTTCGACGCCATCGAAGCCCGCATCCATCGCACGACGCGCAGACGAGGCGAAGTCCTGAATGACACGCTTGACCTCATCGGTAGTGAGGGCGCGCGGCTTACTAGGCAGCACCGGGCCTTCCTTGCCGGGCTCGACCCACGCATAAACCATCGTGGTGGCAGCCGGCACTTCGCCCGACGACACCGGCGCGACGTTGCCCGGCTGCAACGAGACGTGCGACAGCCGGCCGACATGCCACAGCTGGGCGAAGATCTTGCCGCCTTTGTCATGCACAGCATTGGTGACTTTACGCCAGCCTTCGGTCTGTTCGTTGGTGTAAAGGCCTGGGGTATACAGGTAACCACGGCCCTCGTCAGAAACCGGAACGCCCTCCGTGATGATCAGACCGGCCGAGGCGCGTTGACCATAGTAGAGCGCAGTCAGCTCGCTCGGAGTGTTCTCCGGCGTGCGGGTTCGGGTCATCGGGGCCATGACGACGCGGTTGGTCAACTGAAGGCCTGATAGGTCGAAGGGGGTAAACAGCTTGCGCATGATGGGCCTCTAGATTGGGAGCACAGCCTCGATTTGGGGCTGCTGTTGCGAATGTGGGGGAGGGAAAAGGCTCTCCGGAGGGCTTAGTCCTCCAGAACTTCCAGTGTGGAAACCATGCGAATGGCCTTGGAGAAGTTGGCGCGGTTCACCGAGGTCTTCGTCACAACCTGGTGCAGCTCTTCCAGACGCTCGCGCGAGGCATCCGCGTGCAGGCGAACCACGTAGCTGACTTCGTCGTAGCCGGGGTTCACGCTGTCATCCAGACCGAGGAACCCGCGCAGGTCCAGCTCGCCGTCGGTCTCGATTTCCAAGCTGTGCACCGTGATGCCCATGGCTGCGGCGTTGACGACGTAGCCCACGGTCAAGCAGGCATTGAGGGCTGCCATGAGCAGCTCCTGCGGATTGGGAGCCGAGTTCTGACCGAGCAGTTCGGTCGGCTCATCCGCTGCAATCTCGAAGTGGCGCTCGTGCTTCACGCCAGCCATGGAGTAGTGGTTAACCGTCGCAACCGAGCGGGTCTGTCCATGCCACTTTGTCTTCACGTTGAAGCGGGCATTGCGCTTGGATGCATCTTCAGAGACACCTTTCGCAAAATGCTGGAGAGCGGCGACGTCGATGCCATTGGGCTTGTTGGACATTTTATAGTTCCTTTCTAAACTCTAAATGCGCGCTACGCGCGAGGGATCTGCCGAGCGCCCGAGGGCGCGGCTTGATTGGGATACATGGGTGGATAGGCTGCCGAAGCACCCGGTTGATCAGCGCGTGCAGCCGTCGATACCGCAGCTCTCGCCTTCGCTTGCGCCGCTCATCGCTTCGGGCATCTCTCGTGCCGCATCCAGAATTGCCCGCTCGAACACGTTTGCTTCCTGCGCGCCGGAGACAAAGACCTTGCCGTTGAATAGGAACAAAGGAACACCGTTGGCGATGCGGCTCGCTTCCAGCTCATCGCGGTCGATCTCGGTGGAGACGCGTGCCGAATCGAACTCAAAGAGGGTATCGGTCACACCCACCTCTTTGGCCAGCGACGCCAGCACGTCCTGGTCGAAAATGTTGAGCCCGTCTGTGGTCGCCGCCTTGTAGATACGCTCGGCCATCAGTTCGGCTACCTCGGGCGAGCTAATGCTCTTGATCAATGCGTGAGCAGCGCTCGTGTCTCCGAAAAGCATGGTGTCGAAGTTGTAGACCAAGCCTTCAAGGAGCCCGTTGGTGCTAACCGCGGCCATCATCCGATTAGCGCCGGCTGCACCGCCCAACTTCTGATGCAGTGCGGTCTTGTAGTCCATCGGCCTCATTCCCTTGGCGAGTCGATAGGCTTTGTTGGTTACTACGACCTGAACCTGGCCGGCCAACGAATTGACTGCCTTCTCGAACCGCTTCTTTGCAACCCAGCACCATGGGCAAACGAAGTCCGACCAGACTTCCACCATCACTGTTTTCATTGCCATCTCCATTGATATGTTGACACCTACGTACCTTGTAGTAGGTAGGTTTCTTTAACAAAAAGAAACCTGCTCCCCTCTACGAGAGAAGAGCAGTAGGCGTTTCAGGCGTTCTCTACGATGAGCCGTACAACGCTAGGGCTCAACGGATCTTCTTCCTTGGTCGCCCAGTTGATAAAGCAAGACCCCTCCAGGATGCTCAACAGCAGGAACGCTTTGTGCTTGGCTCCGCTGCCTTCGGGAACCTCGTTTCGCTCGATGCCTTGCTCTAGCGCTCTGGAGAGCCAGCTCAACTGCATGCCGAAGAAGCGTTGCGTTAGCTGCTGCAAACTCAGCGGTAATGCCGACATTTCGGCAGCTAGGGCGCCGCAAAGCGGGAGGAGACCGCCGTCGGCGCTCGACCTGAACATGTGGAGGAAGGCTTCGAGGCGGCCGATAACATGCCCGTGCTGCATCTCAATCCGCCCCAGTTCGACTCGAACGCGCTCGATGTACTCCTCCACGAGTGCCTTGCCTAGATCCTCCTTCGTCGGAAAGTGATGATGGATGCTTGCCTTTCGGATGCCCACCGACTCTGACAGATCCGCGTAGCTAAACGCGGAGTAGCCGCGTGTACGCATCAGCTGCTCAGCAGTCCGAATCAGTGCTTCGCGTGTGCCAAGGGCCATCAGTTCTCCTCAGGTTCCAATCTCTAAACCACACCTTACCTACCTCCTGGTAGGTAGTCAACAGTTGCATGCGTGTCCCATACTCGGCACCACGACGCGCCGCTTTTGTGTGCCCTGGTGCGACCCACAGACAGCCGTGCAGCGTGGAATTGTGAGAGAGGGAAGCAAGTGCGACAAATAGTCGCGGAGGCTCAATTTGGCGGCAGCCAGCGCCTGCGTCCTCTTCGCATCCCTTAGTATCGGGGCTGTGCGCCCCCTTGCCCTCCACCGCTGGACCCACACCTTGGCATGCCTATCGATGCTGCTATTGGTTGTCGCTCCATTGATTAGCCGGGCGATTGCGCACCCGTTGCTCAGTGCGACACACGCACCCGATACACATGCAAGGCATCATTCGTACGTAGAACCAATGGCACCCAAGGCGGCTGATTCGCATCACATGGGGCATGGCATTCACCACGCCATGCCAATGGTGTCGGAGTCTTCGGATACAGCAGTTTTTGACACAACACCATCGCAGAAGTCAGCTGACCCACATGCCGAGCACGAGATGGGCGTGGACTGCGAATACTGTCTGATCGCTGCGCGGATGATCAGCCTGCTCGTGGCGCTGCTCTTGGCGATGGCCATCTGGTCGGCGGTCTTCCGTGCCCTGTTCGGCTTGGTCGATAGACGGCGTATCCGTGTTCCGGGCACGCTTGGGGCCCGCGGCCCACCGTCTGCCCTCACCTGCTGATCCAGCCCGCGACCTGAGGCGCAATGCGCCTTCTAGGTAGTGCACGTCTTTCTCGCTCCCCAATGGACCTGAGGCAAATAGACGCGGACCTGGAAGCTGCCCTCCCCTACTGACACCCGGCTCAAGCGCCGGCTCTTCTGCTTGTCTCGGCCCTCCTCTGGCCGCGGCATATTGATGTTGTGGAAAATGAAAAAACTTCTCTCTACACGCCTGCTTACCGAAGCCATCGTGGCCGCAATCGCCTGCACCGCGCTAACTCCATCACTGGCAGCTGCTGAGGACGGAACCGTGCTAACCCTGGGCACCGTGCAGGCGCGCTCCGCTGCCGAACGCGAGCTCTCAGCGCGTTCCGTATTCACCTCTGTGGACATCATTGGTGGCGATCTGCTGCAACAGCAGAAGGTCGACCATAGCTGGGAGCTGCTAATGAACGCACCGGGTGTGCAGGTCACCCAGTTCAAGATGGGCTCCGATGCCGGCCGCTTTTCTTTCCGCGGTTTCAATGGCGAAGGTCGCATCAATGCGGTCAAGCTGCTGATTGATGGCATCCCGAGCAACGACAATGCAGGCGGCATGCCTTACTTGGATGCAGTTTTCCCACTGGATATCAGCGCGATGGAGATCGTGCGCGGGACCAACGACGCGCGGTACGGCCTGCACGCTATCGCCGGTGACGTTAACGTACTCACCCGCCGAGGCGGCAACGATGGCCAGCTTAGCGTGACCGTAGGCAGCTTCGGCACCGAAGATATTCAACTGGCGAAGGCATTTGAGACTGGTGCCTGGTCGCAGAACTACTTCGTTGGTTGGCGTGGCACGGACGGTGAGCGCGACCACGCGAATGGCACGCAGCGCAGCTTCGCCGGCAAGTGGTTCTATGCCGACCCAGACGGCCAATGGCGCGCTGGCCTCACCAGCCGGTATTACAAGAACACCGCACTGGAAGCCGGCTACCTCAGCTACTTGGAAGCGCGGGCCAATCCGAAGCAGTCGCCCGATTACGCCCGCGATGATCGCAGCGAACGGGAGACAGTCCAGACCGCGTTGCATCTCGACGGCACGCTAGGCACTGACTGGAGCTGGAACGCAAAGGCCTACCAGAATGACTACCGCAATCAGCGCTGGGTAACCTTTACCGCTGGCGGCGCGCAGCAGGAGCGCTTCAACGACGAAACCCACCGTGGGCTTATCCTCAACACCACTTGGCGCCCTACCACGACCCTTGCCGAGTTCGTGCTGGACGCAGGCGTAGATGGACAATGGCAGGACAATAAGGCTCGTCGCTATCGCACCGTGGTGCGCGAACGCCAAGCTACGCTACGCGATTGGGATTTTGACCTCGACACCCGCGGCGCTTACGTGCAGGCCGTGATCAGGCCGATCGACGCACTAAAGATCGTGCCAGCCTACCGCGTGGACCGAATCTACGGCGACTTCCTCAACGTGGCTGCCGCCACACGTGCGCCGGTCTATGGCTACGGTCTGATCAAACAGCCTAAGTTGAGCGCGTCCTATGACCTAGGAGCGACCACGATCGCGTATGCCAACTGGGGCCGCACATTCCAGATCGGCAGTGGCAATGGCGCCTACCGCGCTCAGAGCGGCAACCTGTCCCCCTCGATCAACGAAGGCTGGGAAACCGGCCTCAAGTGGACTCCCGTACAAGGCCTACAGGCCCGCTTGGCCTACTGGGAACAGCGCGCATCGGACGAAGTGGCAACCGTCCTTGGCGTCAACGGGGCAGTGGGCAGCAATGAAGTTAGCAACGTGGGTGAAACCCTTCGCCGTGGCTGGGATGCCCAGGTGACATGGCAGGCAAATGAGCAGTGGCGCGCTTGGGCTTCCTACTCGCGGCAGAAGGCTGTGATTGAGGCACCGGACCCGGGTTCGCCGCAGACCCGTGGTCGACAGATCGAGAACGTGCCAAATTGGCTGGCCAGCGCAGGCTTGGAATATGCGCCCAACGCCGACTGGGCTTTCAGTGCTTGGGGCAATGGCCAAGGTGACTACTTCGTTGAGCGCACCAATACACTAGGCCGCTACGGCGGCTACGCCCTGTTGAACCTGAGCGCGACTTACCGTCTGGATGAGCGAAACAGCCTTGCCTTGCAGCTGAAAAATGCCACGGACCGATTTTATGTATATGCCTGGTACGACAGCGGCTCTTCCGGATACTCACCAGGCGATGGCCGCGCGGTTTACCTGAGCTGGACTCGGGAACTCTGACATGGACGCCACCCCAACTGCACGCCAGCCGGAACGACGGCGTTTCTATCCCGCGGTGTGGCGGTGGCACTTCTATGCGGGGCTGTTCGTGCTGCCTTTCATCGTCTGGCTGGCACTGACGGGCGCCGTCTATCTCTACCAAAAGCCCATCGACCGCTGGGTGCACCGCGACTTGAAGGTGGCAGGGACGTCTCAGGGTGCGCCTGCACTCCCCAGCGCCCATATCGCCGCGGTAACCGCTGCCACCGCCGGGACAGCGTTCCGATATACCATGCCAGAGCGCGGCGATGGTAGCGTCGAGATCGGAACGCTGGAACCTGACGGGCGGCGCGAGGTCTATTACGTCGATCCCAGTTCGGCACGAGTGCTTGGGCACTTGCCGGAGAAGGGCACGTTCTCGGGCATCGTGCGGCGGTTGCACAGTCTCGATCTCCTAGGCGACTACGCCAGCGCATTGATCGAGATCGCCGCTGGCTGGTCCATCCTGCTTGTGCTTACTGGCGTCTACCTGTGGTGGCCACGGGGGCAAAAGAGTGGGATTACTACCGTGCGTGGCCGGCCGGCCCAGCGACTGTTCTGGCGCGACCTGCACGCGGTGACAGGCATCTGGGTCGGACTAGTGCTGCTGTTTCTTGCAATGACCGGCATGCCGTGGTCGGTGATATGGGGCAAGCAGGTCAACGCATGGGCCAACGGGCAGGACTATGGCTACCCTGCCGGCGTGCGGGTGCAGGTGCCAATGTCCCAGCAACGCCTAGCCGATACCACCGCACCCACCTGGTCAATGGAACAGGTGCAGCTGCCGGTGTCGGCCCCGCCACACGATCGGCACGGCCCTGCCGACAAACATACCGGGCACGAAGCACACGGGGCTGGTGCACTCGGCGACCTGTCACCCCAGCTGGGCGCCATCGGCATCGACGCAGCCGTGCAGCGGTTCACTGCGCTTGCGCTCGCACCTGGCTATAGCGTGTCGCTGCCGCGTGGCCCGACGGGCGTGTACACCGCCTCGGTTTACCCAGAAGAACTGGCCGACCAGCGGGTGGTGCACCTGGACCAGTACAGCGGCCAGGTGCTGCTGGACATGGGCTATGCCGATTACGGCGCGTTGGGGCGCGGGCTCGAATGGGGCATCAACGTGCACTTGGGTCAGGAGTACGGCACGTTCAATCGCCTGTTGTTGATCCTTGCCTGCGTTGGCATCGCGCTTCTGTGCATCAGCGGCGCAGTGATGTGGTGGAAGCGCCGGCCGCTTGGCGGAACTGGAGTGCCACCACTACCGAAGGAACGGCGGACCGTGACCATCGTGTTCGCGCTGCTGTGCGTGGGCGGCTTTCTGTTCCCGTTGGTAGGGCTTTCGCTGCTACTAGTCGGGGTCGTTGATTTCGTTGTTAACTGCGGCCGGCGCGTTCCAAGTAGACCCCTGAACTGATGCGGACTGCGGGCCTTTCTATCACCCGGATTACGGGTATTCCGGGAGCACAGCTCCCAATTCTTGGAGGAATCATTGATGAGAAGACTCGCCCTCACCTCGCTGTTCGCGACGGCCCTGTTGCTCACTGCCAACCTGGCTTCGGCTAGTGAGTCGAAGAATGTTCCGTTCTCGTTGCCCGAGCTGCCCTACGCCAATAACGCCTTGGAACCGGCGATCGACGCGCGGACGATGGACATCCACCACAATGGGCATCACAGGGCCTACGTGAACAACCTCAACGCCAAGGTAAAGGACTACCCCGCCTTGGCCACGACTTCGTTGGAAGATATCCAAGCCAGCGTGTCGCGGTATGGCGCCGCGGTGCGCAACAACGCCGGCGGTCATTACAACCACAGTCTGTTCTGGACGTTGATGGCCCCGGTGGGTAAAGGCGGCAGCCCGTCCCCGGTGCTGAAAGCCAAACTCGTGCAGACCTTCGGCTCCAAGGAAGCGTTTCAGACCAAGTTCGCCGAAGCGGCGACCAGAGTATTCGGCTCGGGCTGGGCCTGGCTCATCCTCAAGCCGGATGGCTCGCTCGCCATCACCACCACACCCAACCAGGATAATCCGCTGATGGACGTGGTCACCGAACGTGGCACGCCGCTGCTGGCGTTGGATGTCTGGGAGCACGCTTACTACCTGCACTATCAGAACAAACGCGCCGACTACATCAAGGCATGGTGGCCAATGGTCAACTGGAACCAGGTCAACGCGCGCTATGACGCCGCCACTGGCAAGCGCTGAAGGTGAAGCCACAGTCCCGCGAAGTCAGTGAGGTAGCTTGCCCTTTCAGAGATCGTGCATCACTGGGGACTGGCGGTCCATTCAATCAGCGGGACCAAGAATCAGCCGTTTCCTGCTCGCGTTAAATAAAACGCACGCGGGAGGCCCAAAGATCCGAGCGCATAAGAAAGGGCCGCCCAAGGTCGGCCCACAACTTTTCGAAGGTTGACACGACCCGGCTAGGCTCACATGCCAGCGCCCCCTCATTTTTCCTTAGCCCGCTAGTTTGCTTGGTGCTTGGCGCTAGGACTGGTTCACGCAGCCGCTCATAGCTGATAACAACTAGATGTGAAACGCCGCACCTGCCGACAACGTCGGCGAGCTCACCCTGATCCGCAACGCAGTGAGCAGACTGGCGAGGAGCATCACCGCCCCAGCCACGGTGAGGGCTGCAACGATGCCGCCCAGCCCAAACACGAGACCGCCCAAGGCGGCGCCCGCTGCGATGGAGGACTGCACAGCAGCGACCACCATCCCGCCGGCACTCTCGGCCTGATCCGGCACCGCACGTGCAACCCAAGGACCATCCCGTCCAGTGTTTGGAAACGATAGATGCCGCTCCACTAGGCGACACCGTGAACGGGACAGACATGTGACCGAGCGACCATGCCGTGCCAAGCGCCGTGCTCTGCCACGGATGCATGGTGTTCGATCTGGGGGCATGCAAGGGTTGAGCAAGGTGATGCCGGCGGTGATGTTGGCCGATGGCAACGCCGCTCAGTTCATTGGGCTGTTGCCGATGGTCAACGCGATGAAGCGCAAGGTGTGCTTCGGACGTAATGGCTTTGCGGGCATACTCGCCCGGCTGGCGGATGCAGTCGCCGCCATGATCGTCCGTGACCGGGTTGAGCGCGGTTGCGACGGACCATCAGGCCTGGTCATGCCATGCGCGACCCTAGACTATCGCTGTCGTTGCTTGCCCTGCACAGAGACCCTGAGCGTGACTGGACCGTCGCAGCGCTGGCTGCGGAATCTAACATCTCACGGCGTCTCTTTGCAGACCGGTTCCAGACCGCCATCGGAACCGCGCCCCTGCGATACATGGCTGAGCTTCGAATGCAGTTGGCGAGTCAGTGGCTGATCCACCAAAGCCTGTCCATCGAAGTAGTGGCAGAGCGTCTGGGCTACGCGTCGCAGGCAGCGTTCAGTCGCGCCTACAAGCGCGTCATGGGACACCCTCCTGGCGCGACTCGTAGGGAACGCCACTAGTTCCAAGAGCGTCCCATTGGCGACATCAAGCAACGCTTGCGCAGCAGCCACCGCCTTGGTGCCGGCATCGGCGAGGCCTTCGTGCATGTGTTAAGAAGCTGCCTTCGCCGTGCCCTTCTTGGCGGGCTTCCGAATCGGCTTGGCCTTGCTCGCCTTCTTGACCGCCTTGGTCACCTTCCTAACCGCCTTGGTTGGCGATTTGGTCACCGCGCCATCGGCCGCCGGGAACTTTGCCCCCGGGTTGGCCTTGGCCCATGCTTTGCCGTCGGCAGACTTGGCCCACGTGGCGAAGGCCTTGGGGGTCAGGCCACGGCCCGCCCATGTCTCACCGCTGGGAAGACGATACTTCGCGGCGACTTTGCCGAGCTTGCGGCCCTTCAACGATCCAGTGCCCGCCTTGGGCGCGCGCGCCGGCTGGGTGTCGATCGACTCTCCGATGAGTTTGGCGACCTGCCGCCGCTGCGCGGGAGTGAGGACCTTCGCATACCTTTGGAGCACTGCGAGCGCCTTGGGCACCTCTCCGTCGCGTTTCTCGACCAGTTTTTTCTGGGCTTCCAGCTGTTTGATCTCAGCATCGAGCGATTTGAGGGTGGTGAAGGCCAAGGGGATTGCTCCGTTCAGGGTCAGCAGGGTTTATAGCCCATCGGCGGGGCGAAGGACAACGCATGTCGGATCCTCCGGCCAACTTTGATCCCACGAGGACAGCCTTGCTCAGCCGCGCGGCGCCAGTCCGAACTGAATCCTTGCCAATGAGAACCATCCTGAAGAAATACCGGCGATAGGGTTGACCCGGTTTAACCTGTTTTGGCTTAACACCGCCACACCTTCTATGCCTCTTTGTGGAGCTGAGCGACTGTCAGGCAGCCGGCACTGCACTGGAATGTCTTCCAGTTATCCAGCGGCTTCATCGTGCCAGCCCGCACTTCCCCCCAACATATCCCTCTTGCTTGACGAAAACCGGGTTAGAACGAACAAGCAGTGCGGCGGCGAGGCAAATCCTTTCGCGATCTCATGCCCTCTGTAAACCGCTTCCATAGCGGCTCTCAGACCATACCAGCGGGACTTCTTAATGGGGATCCCCAGGGCACGTCCGGCTCACCTACAATGCGTCATCTGGGGAGTCCGGCGCACCCCCATCCGTTATGCTGTCAGCGCACACGCTGCCGGCCTCTGTTTTGCTTTGACCGAAGGCACCATGATCAAGCACCCGCAACCCGCAGCACCCACCACCGAAGCGCCAAAGGCGTCTGACACCCTTCTAGCGAGCTTTATCTGGAAGAACGCTGAGGATCTGTGGGGCGACTTCAGGCACACCGACTTTGGCAAGATTATCTTGCCTTTCACGCTGATGCGACGACTGGAGTGCGTGCTCGAACCCACCCGAGAACAGGTTCGCGAGGTGCACACCAAGTTCAAGGACAAGGGGCTGGACACGGATCTGATCCTGCGCCAGACCGCCGGCCTGCCCTTCTACAACACGTCGCAGTACTCCCTGGCCACACTGGGCGCGACAAAGACGAAGTCGAATCTGGATGCGTATGTGGCGGCGTTCTCGGACAACGCCCGCGTCATCTTCGACCAGTTCAATTTCACCGACACCATCGCACGCCTCGCGCGAGCGGACATCTTGTTCAAGATTTGCCAGAACTTCGCCAATACCGACCTCCACCCGAACGTCGTACCTGACCGGGTGATGTCCAACATCTACGAGCACCTGATTCGCCGATTCGGTTCCGAAGTCAACGAAGCGGCCGAGGACTTTATGACGCCGCGCGACGTGGTCCATCTGGCCACAACACTGTTGCTCGACCCTGACGATGCCCTGTTCCGCAACAACCCTGGCCTGATCCGCACGCTCTACGACCCAACCTGCGGCACCGGCGGCTTCCTCACCGACGCCATGAACCACGTCGATGGTTTCTCGGCCCAAGGCAAAGCACCGCCCGTACTGATCCCCTTCGGCCAAGAGCTTGAGCCCGAGACCCACGCTGTCGCCCTCGCCAACATGCTTTTGCGCCGCCTTGAAACGGAGCCTTCGCGGGATCTGTCGGCCAACATCGCGGGACCCAAGTCCACGCTCTCCCAGGACGCCTTCGCAGAGCAGCGTTTCCACTACTGCCTGTCCAACCCTCCCTTCGGCAAGAAGTGGGAGAAGGATCAGGCGTTCGTGGAGCGCGAGGCTAAAGAAAAGGGTTTCAAGGGCCGCTTCGGCGCCGGTACGCCGCGAGTTTCCGACGGCTCCATGCTGTTCATCCAACATCTGGTCAGCAAGCTTGAGCACCCACGCAAGGGCGGTGGCCGCGCAGCCATCATCCTGTCGGGCTCGCCTCTGTTCACCGGCAACGCTGGCCAAGGCGAAACCGAGATCCGCCGCTGGTTGCTGGAAAATGACTACATCGACGCAATAGTGGCGCTTCCCACCGACATTTTCTTCCGCACCGGCATCGGTACGTACATCTGGATCCTGACCAACAACAAGCCTGCCGCTCGCAAGGGCAAGGTCCAGCTAATCGACGCTACTGGCATGCACAGCCCCATGCGTAAATCCGAGGGCAATAAGCGCCGCTACGTCAGCGACGAGCAGATCCAGGATATCGCGCGGCTCTACTCGGATTTCGTGCCGAACGAGAACGTCCGGATCGTGGACTACCGCGATTTCGGCTACCGCCGTATCAAGGTCCAGCGGCCGCTGCGCCTGACCATCCAGATCAATGAGGAAACCTTGGCTGCTATAGCGGCAAGCAAGCCCTTCACCAAGCTGGATGATACTGAGAAGTCGGGCTGGCTGGACCTCCTGGGTAAGCATCTCGGCGAGACTCATCCCTACGCTTGGCTCGCGACGTTGCCTGCTGCCGCGAAGAAGGCTGGACTGGGCAAGGTTGGAAAGCCATTGGCCAATGCCATGGAAGCCGCGCTGGGTGTGCGCGATCCAGACGCCCCCGAAGTTCAGGATGAAGAAGGCAACCCACTCGCAGACAAGGAGCTGGAAGACTTCGAGACTGTGCCGCTGAGTCAGACGCTCGGCGACTACATGGACGCAGAAGTCCTGCCGCATGTCGCCGATGCATGGGTGGATGCCGAATACACAGACGAGCGCGACGGACAGGTGGGAAAGGTCGGCTACGAGATCAACTTTAGTCGCTATTTCTACAAGCACGTCCCGCCGCGCAACCTGCACGAAATCGATGCAGAGTTGAAGGCAGTCGAGGCCGAGATCGCGGCGCTTCTGGAAGAGGTGGCGGAGTGAGCTCTGTTTCCGAGGACAGTCGAGTGGTGTGGAGAGAGCCGCTCCCGAAACACTGGAAAGCGATTGCGCTTCGCAGAGTCGCTTCTCTGAAGAGCGGTGAGAGCATCTCTGCAGATTCTATTTCTCTAGATGGTGATTACCCGGTTTACGGAGGAAACGGTGTTCGTGGCTTTACATCCACTTTCACTCATGAGGGTCACTTCGCACTCATCGGGCGGCAGGGAGCTCTTTGCGGAAACGTTCATGAGGTAGAGGGGAGGTTATGGGCCTCAGAACACGCCGTGGTGGTAAGTCCCACGACTGATCTAGATGTGCGCTGGCTATGTCACGTACTCAGAACAATGGATTTGAACAGGTACTCAACGGCTGCCGCACAACCTGGAATTTCGGTCGACGCAGTATCCTCGTTAAAACTTCCGTATCCACCGACGCAGGAGCAGAAGAGGATTGCGAATTTTCTTGATCGTCAAGTCGGCCGAATCGACGCCTTGGTGACCAAAAAGACTCGCTTCATCGACCTGCTACGCGAGAAGCACCAGGCCCTGATCACGCATGCCGTGACCAAGGGGATGGATCGTGGCGCGCCGATGAAGGATAGCGGCGTGGAGTGGCTGGGCGAGGCACCCGCGCATTGGAAAGCTCATCGGCTGGCCAATGTGTTCCAAGAGGTGACGAGGACCGGCCACCCAGACCTCCCCGTTCTCTCCATCTCCATCCACGATGGCATTTCGGACGACGAACTTGACGATGCAGAGCGCAACAGAAAGGTAACGCTCATTGAGGACAGAACTAAGTACAAAAAGGTTGTTCCAGGGGATCTTGCCTACAACATGATGCGGGCTTGGCAAGGAGCTTTTGGAGCGGTTGGTGTAGCCGGCCAGGTAAGTCCTGCCTATGTTGTTGCAGCGCCAAAGATTCCTATGAACACCAGCTACGTCGAGCTGCTGCTGCGAACTCCGATGGCAATCGAAGAAATGCGCCGATTTTCTCGCGGCATTGCCGACTTTCGTAGTCGGCTCTATTGGGAGAATTTCCGTAACATTCGGATCTGCCTTCCTCCTCGTGAGGAGCAAGATCACATTCTATCGACGCTAACCGCAAGAACCACTCGCATTGACACCCTGATCACTAAGACCGAGCGCTCGATCGAGCTACTGCGCGAACATCGCACTGCCCTCATCACCGCTGCCGTCACTGGCAAGATTGATCTACGCCCTGCGGCCTAAGGACAAGCCATGCACCCTGCTTTCAGCGACACCGCCCACCGCGAACGCTACTTCGAGGACTACATCGTCAAGCAACTCGCTGCGCGTGGCTGGCAGGTGGGCACTAGCTCGGGCTATGACCAGAACTACGCGCTGTACCCCGAGGATCTAATACGCTGGATCCAGGCCTCTCAGCCCAAGCGCTGGGAGAAGCTGGTTGCCGGCAACGGCGAGAAAGCAGCGGCCACGCTTATGGACCGGCTCGCTCAAGCCTTGGAGAAGGACGGGACCGTTCATGTCCTGCGCCGCGGCATCAAGCTTGCCGGCGCAGGCGAGATCAGCCTGAGCGAAGGCCTACCCGAGGACGAGCGTGACCCATCAGCCTGGGAGCGCTACACCGCCAACATCCTGCGTGTCGTGCCACAGTTGAACTACCGGCCCGCCAGTACGCTTGCCATCGACCTTGTATTCTTCATCAACGGTCTGCCCGTCGCCACCGTTGAGGTCAAGACCGACTTCACACAGTCGGCCGATGCCGCGGTGGAACAGTATAAGAACGATCGCCTTCCACAGGATCCGTCCACCAAACGTGTCGAGCCGCTGCTCACCTTCAAGCGTGGTGCCGTCGTCCACTTCGCGATGTCAGACAGCGACATCCAGATGGCCACCAAGCTCGATGGCAAGAACACGTACTTCCTGCCCTTCAATCAGGGGCGCGATGGGCACGCGGGCAATCCCGTGCGTAACGATGGCGAGTACCCGGTGGCGCACTTCTGGGAGCAGGTCTGTCAGCGCGACAACTGGCTGCGGATCTTCCACAGCTTCGTGTATACCGAGAAGAAGGATGTGGTCGACCTGGCCGGCAACCACCGCAGGAAGGAAACGCAGATTTTCCCGCGCTTCCACCAGTGGGACGCGGTTACGCGCATGATCGATGACGCGAAGACCCACGGGCCTGGCCTCTCGTATTTGTGCGAGCACTCGGCTGGCTCCGGCAAGACCAGCACCATTGCGTGGACCGCCCATGACCTGATACGCCTGCGCACCGCTGCTGGCGCCAATCTCTTCCACTCGGTCATAGTGGTCACGGACCGCACCGTCTTGGACAAGCAGCTGCAAGACGCTGTCCAGCAGATCGACCATCAGCACGACATGATCGCGGCCATCGGTGACAAGAACACCGGCGAAAGCAAGTCCAACGAGCTGGCCAAGGCGCTAGAGCGTGGCACTCCGATCATCGTGGTGACGATACAGACGTTCCCGTATGCGATGGAACAGATCCTGACCAACGGCAAGCTCGCCAATCGCAACTTCGCGGTCATTATCGACGAAGCACACACGAGCCAGACCGGCACTGCGGCCTCCAAGCTTCAAGCGACGCTGGCACTGCGCGATACCAAGGAAATGGAGGGTCTGACCGTCGAGGAACTGCTCGAGAAGATCCAGTCCTCGCGCGTGCGCCCCAGCAATGTCAGCTACTTCGCGTTCACGGCAACACCCAAGCACGCCACGTTGACCCTGTTCGGCCGCCGGCCCGACGCGAGCCTACCCGCGAGCAAGGATAATCTGCCCGCATCGTTCCATAAGTATCCTATGCGGCAGGCCATCGAGGAAGGCTTCATTCTCGACATACTTAAGGGCTACTTGCCGTACAAGACGGCGTTCAATCTGGCGGAGCCGACCAAGGATGGCAAACGGGTGGACAGCAAGGCCGCCAAGCGTGCGCTGGCCAAGTGGCTCTCGCTGCACGCCACCAATGTCGTCCAGAAAGTCGAGTTTATCGTTGAGCACTTCGCCGCCAATGTCGCCCCCCTCCTCGGGAATACAGCAAAAGCGATGATCGTGACGTCCTCGCGCGCCGCCGCCGTGCGTTACAAGCGTGCGTTCGACGCTTATATCGAAGACAACCCGCAGCACAAGGCCTACAAGGCCTTGGTGGCGTTCTCGGGCTCACTGACAGGCCAGGAGGTCAAGCACCCTGCCGACGATCAGGTGAAAGATGACCCTTTCGCCGCGCAGGACGATGAGCAGTTCACCGAGAGCTCGATGAACTCGAACCAGTATGGCTCAGATTTACGCAATGTCTTTGATCGCCCCGAGTTCCGGGTGATGATCGTCGCCAACAAATTCCAAACGGGGTTTGATCAGCCGAAGTTATGCGCGATGTATTTGGACAAGAAGATCGCTAATCCCGTGGAGATCGTCCAGACGCTGTCCCGGCTCAACCGCATCGCGCCCGGCAAGGACACAACATTCGTCGTCGACTTCATCAACGACCCGAAGTCGGTCCTCGATGCCTTCGCCAAGTACGACGCAGGAGCGCAGATCCAGAACGTCCAGAACCCGAACGTTGTCTACGACCTGCAGGGCGATCTGGATAAGGCGGGGATCTATACGCGAGCCGACGTGGATGCGTACACCGCTGCGCGCTTCAAGTCGGCAGCCGCTTACGCAGCTGGTGAACAAGCGCAGCACAAGGAACTGTACGCTGCCACCAGCGGGCCTACAGAGCGCTTCAACGATCATCTGAAAGCGGCCCGTGCGGCGATCTTGGCGGCAGAAGCGGCCTATGAGGCCACCAAGTCGCAAGGCAATGCGTCGGGCATGAAAGCGGCCGATGCCCGCCGCACTCAGTCAGCCGAAGCGCTCCAGATCCTGCTCGACTTCAGGTCAGGGCTAGCCCGGTTCGGCACGTTGTACACCTACGTGGCACAAACCATCGATTTTGGTGATGCCGCGCTGGAGGCGTTCGCCAGCTTCGCCCGCCTACTATCGAAGCGCCTAGACGGCGTCCCGCCGGATCAGGTCGACGTGTCGGCCCTCCTGCTGACCGGCTTTGACATCAAGCCGCGGGACAAACCCGACTCCGGCCAGACAGATGCGGACAGTCTGATCCTCAAGCCGCTCGGGCCTGGTGGTGGTGGACAAGCCGCCCTGCCCGTGTACCTGCGCCAGATCATCGAACGTCTCAACTCGATCTTCGGGGACGCCACGCCACTGACGGACAAGGTCGCACTCGTCAACCACTTGGCCGACATCGTTCGCGAAGACGCCAATACTGTCGCCCAGATTAAAAACAATCCGCGGGATGTCGCCATGAACGGCAACATCAAGGGGTCCGTCCAGGCGGCCTTGGTCCGAGCACTGGGCTCGCACACCGAGCTGGCTACCCAAGTATTGAAGAACGACAAGCAAGCGCTGGCACCACTCGTTGGGTTGCTCTACGAGATGGTCAAGGCAGGCGAGAACATCGATCGGGCGGAGCTGGGAGCTTGAACTGTCTGACGCGCGCCCTGATGCGACGGGTTCTCAGGCAGTCTGGCTAGCTCGTCAAACATTGTCAGTGATGTCGGCGTAGGACCCTCGGGAGATCGGATCCCGGTCGGACTTTAGGGCCGGGACTACTAAACGACCGAAGTACCGGGAAGCCCCTCCGGGCTGCTAAGTGGTGAGGCCATACTTCCTGCAAAAGCGGTAGACCGCGGAACTACTTACCCCAAGCTCCCTGGCCAACTCAGCCCGACTCACCACCTTCAAGCGGGCCCGGATGTGGCCCTGGCCCAGCCCGCGCAACGTCCGGTTCTCCGGCCTCTTCAAGGATCGGGCCAAGCAGAGCGTCCGCCGGTCCAGGCTGATCGTTGCTGGCGAAACCCCCAAGTGCTTGGCCACGTCTGCAGACGTCAGTCCGGTCTGGACCAGCTGTTGCACCTGCTGACGACGTCCGGCGAGCTCGCGAGTTTGGTAGGCGCGGAACGCCTGCTGCCCGGAGCCAGCCAAGCCGTGACGCCGGACGAAGCGGTTCACGGCTTGGTGGGTGACGCCTAGGCGTTGAGCCAGGGCCCGCTGAGTCACCCCTTCGTCCAGCAAGGATTGGACATGGGCCGGCGACCGGCCGCCGAGGAAGCCTTTGCGTGAGCTCATCGAACCATCGCCGCCAAGTCGTCCTGGATTACCGAGGGCGACACACCCAGCGCTTGCGCAATGGACTCAGGTGTCAGGCCTGAGGTCACACCGGCGCGAACCGCGTATCGGCGCTGGCGCGCATAGGCTTGGCGACGCGCCTCCGGGTCGAGGGGCATGGCATCGGACGGGTCTACCCGTTGGGCGTGCTCGGTTTGATCCCCCTCACCAAACGCTTGACGGTGCGCGGCCAACGCGTCGTCCAGCTCGGTGCCGTAGGGTGTGCTTCGCCGTGCAGCGTCGTAGATGGCCTGAATGTCTGGAGGCATGGGCAGCAACTCAATGCCGCCGCTATTCGACAGCGCGCTTGGGGCAAACAAGGTGGAGCACACGCGACTCATTGCCTCGCTCCGCGCGCGACAATGCATGCACCCAAGCCGACCACAAGCAGGAAGAGCCCTACCGGCCACGCACCGACGGTGCCCACCGCCGCAACCATCCCCAGGAAAGTGACGCCCACCCCAAACAAGGCGGCGTGGATGACGAAGCGGCCGTAGGTTCGGCCGTATCGCTCTCCAGTCAGCACGCGGAGCCATGCAGCCTTCGCCTTCCGGAAGCGGTTGAGGGTCCAGGACGGCACAGTGAGCATCAGCCCCAGCAGCAATACCAGCAGAAGCGCGCTCATCATTGACGTTCACCCCGGGCAGTGGACATCAGGTTTGCACGGCAAACCAAGGCCTGACCCCAGTGGCTTTGCTGCACGAACCAAGCGTTCGGCCGGGCCGGCGGATGGCCAGGCCTGGCCCACGCCCGGGTTCCGACTCCAAGAACAGAGGAAGGGACGTTGAACAGCGACCTCATCAGCGTTGCCCCTCAACCGGAACAACCCGGGTCTTGCTGCCCCTCCCCGTCAGGAACACCTTTTCCCCGGTGCGAATCGGCAGGTCATCGACCTGGACGATGGCAATCACCTTGCCGCTCTCCAATGCTCGGACATACACCTCCACGCCTCGGCGACTGCTCATGCCGTTCTGGATCGCAGTGCCGGCCATACCACCGATAGTCCCTGCCGCAATGCGGGCGGCGCTGCGGTAGTCGCCTTTGACCTCGAGGGCGGCACCGTAGCCGACGGCCGCACCTATAGCGCTTCCAGCGTTCAGGCGTTTGTCGCTCTTGATGTCCACCGAGCGGACCATCAGGACCTCACCCAGACGGGCGTTCTGGACGGACAGGGCTTCAGATGTGCCGTAACGGCGGGCGGAGGTGGAATCGGCAGCAGAGGCCGTCAGCGGGAGCAGGCTGGCGAGGGCCAGGGAAAGGATGAGTGCGCGCATAAATGCTCCTTGGTGTGGGTTGATATACCCATAACAAACAGATGGAGATCCGCAAGGGGCTCAGACAAGGAAAAGGCGGCTTTCGCCGCCTCCTCTTATCACTTACAAACATCGCCCAAGTTGAGATCGGACGCTGTGGCGTCTGCCCCCTCTCCTCGGACACAGACGACGAGCGTCGTCAGACGCGGTAGACCGCCGGACCGTGCAATCAGCCGGGTCTTTGAGCCGAGCGGGTCTTTGACAACCACCAGCGAACGACCGGAGGTCGTAGCACTTTCGACGAAGGGCCCTTCCAGAGGGATCTCACCGTCGAAATCATCCCAAGGCATTCCGCCAGATTTCAGAAGAGCAGGAATGCTGTCAACGGTCGCGTCCTTGGGCAAGTTAATTTCGCCTACCAGGTGTGAAGGGTCAGAATGGACGGCACCGCGCGACTGCCCATCGTCCGACTTGGATCCGATAGAGCATCCAGACCCGAACAACAGCACGCCGGCAATCATGGGACAAGAGATGATGCGCATACAAACTCCTTTTTTGTGTAGGTAGATATACCCATAACAAATGAACGGAGTTGCGCAAGAGGCTCAGCCAATGAAAAGGCGGCTTTCGCCGCCCATAACTACGCCACAGCCTTCAAGTGCTTCTTTTTCGGACGCTGTAGCCGGATCAGATTTTTCAAGTTGGACTGCAAGCTAACAAGATTGCATCCTGACCTTCGGACCGAGTCCGCCAGACCATATTCCCAGAACGCCACCGAGACCGAGATCCCCCGTCCCTTCAATCGGTTGATCGCGGGTAAGTAGTCCGCGTCTCCGGCCACGATGATCACTTCGTCGCCGGCCTCGTAGCTAATGAAGCTGTCTGAAATCAAGTCGGCTACCAGGGCAGTATCGACGCCCTTCTCTTTGTCTTGCAGGCGCTTCACAAAGCTCGGAACGAAGCCTGCCTTTGAAGTTTCAACGATCAACGCGTGTCTTTCAGCAGCGCTTCCAAATGATCCGTAGATTCGCGCCGCCTTGGGCTGCTCTCCGAACGACAGCATTTCCTGCAAGGCTTTGTAGTTGCATACCGCGCCCCCCAACTGCCAATGTGCAGACCCTAGGAGCTCGCGCGCGGTGGCCCGCAGGTTGCTGTCGTCAACGTAAATAAGACTTGCCATACTCCCTCCAAATGCTCTGTTACTTCATGCATACCAGAGCATTCGAGTTCCGCAAGATCGGAAATGAAGAGGGCGGCCTAAGCCGCCCTTTGCTCCGTCTCCTCTTTGATGCAAGCGTAAAAAGCTTGAGAAAAAGCCACCGCTTAGTGAGTCGAAATCGAGAATCCCTAACTAGGCGGTCTTTTCCATCCAGCCAGGATTTGCCCTGACTTACCTATATCTATCTCAAAAATGCGAATGAACAAGCCCCACCAGCGTCAAGCAACCTGGCGTTCCTTGCGTCGCGATGGAGACCTCCGGCCAGCTTCAGCCTCCCGCCCCTGCTCCATGTCCTGCTCCTTCTTGACCTGCGGCAGCGATTCGCGTTCAAACGCCTTGATGTCGAGATAGGTCATGACCTTCTCTGCTTCGCTTGCCGCACGGAACAGGGTCTTGGGGTCGTCGGCCAGGGCCTTCATCCAACTCTGCAGGTAGGCGGCGTGCTGCCCTTCGTGTTCCCTGCCCACCCCAATCCCGAGGCGCTCGGAAATGAACAAACTTGAGAGCTCGGCTACCAGTTCCTCTTTGGCGTAGTCCTGGCTGCCGAACCGACCGGTCTGGTCGCGGTCGAGCCGGTGCTTCGCGCCGGTCCAATGGGCCAGTTCGTGGAGCAGCGTGGCCTGGTAGCTCACGTCATCGCTGAAAGTGTGGTGCTTCGGCAGGTGAATCGAATCCGCGGCGATGGAGTAGAAAGCCCGGTTGCCTCCGTCGTGATGAAGTTTTGGCTGGTGTTTGTCCAACAACTCCCGGACACGCAGATTGCGGATCGACTCGGGCATGACGAAGGGCGGCGGGGGCTCGGGCATGCCGTCGATCTGGCTGGCATTGAACACCGTGGCGACGAATACTGATGGGCCGCGATAGCCCTTCTCTTCGCCTCCAACGGCGGGCTGCTCACCGTCTTCCGCCTTGGCCGTCTTGCTGAAATCCCAGTAGGCGATCTGCTGGCCCTTCTCGCCGCGCCTGACCTGAGCCCCTCCGATGCCGGCCGCTTGCTTATAAGTCAGCCAACGGCTGTCCTCGTATCCATGCACCAGTTGGGCGCCGCGCAGGATCAGAGTGTTGCTGCCCCGATAGGCCTTGCCCGAGGTTGGGTTCCACGGCCCATTGATCGAGCCAGTCTGCGGGGCGTTAGGGTCGTTCCAAGGCCGGCGCCAAGGGATGGTGCCTTGCTTCATGAGGTCGAGCATGCGCTCGGCGGTGGCCTGGATGAGATCGGAATACTTGGACATGCGGGTTGCCTCAAATCTTTTTCAACCGCCTGCGCCTCTTAAAACAGGTGGTCGTGGGTGGATGGGTTAGAACTCGATGTGTAGCGTCAGGGTCTTGCGGCGATAGAGCGCTTTCCGGACCAGTTCGGCGATATCGTTCTCGCTTCGCAGTCCCTCGTCGCCATCGCTGCCTGGCATGATGTGAAGGCCAAAGGCGGACTGCACGATGAGGTATTGCGGATCAAACTCGGGGCCTTCGGGGCCTTCCAGGTCAGCGGCGGTGATCGCCTCCTCGTGGAACGCGTCGTCGGGGATGGATGGGATGAGCGGTTGCATGGGGGCTCCTTTTTTGGTTGGGATACCCCCTTGCAATAGCGCACCTGCGGCGGATGTAAAGCCCTAGGCGGCCTCTGCCATCGGCGTGCCTGACAAGAGGGCGATTGCTTCCAGTGCCTCTTTGCTCAGAGGGTCACCCAAGGGGACACCTTCATCCGAGGGGGGTTGGAGAGCGCCGCCCTCCATTCGAGGCTTCAGCCCTCCCACGCGCAGGTTGACCCAGCGCTCGGCCTTGGCGCTCTTCGAGGCCTTCTTCTGCTTCTGCTGAATGCCCGGCATGCGTTCGCGCACGCGCTTCCAGAGCTCCTCCGCGCCCACCGGCTTACGGCCCAACTCATCCAGCACGTAGTTGCGGTAGTCGTCGTAGATGTCATTCTTGTCGGTCCACGTGCCGTCTTCCTCGATCACCATGCGCTCGGCGAAGTAGGAAGCCGTGGTGTCTGTTTCCTGTCGGGTCTGCTCGGCAAGCGCCTTGACGGCTTCGGGCATTTCCTCGGGCAGGCCGCCACGCTCGATGAGGCGCAGAGCTCCTTCCAGAAGCCAATCGATGATCACGGCCATTTCAGTCGGGTCTTCGGTCAGCTTCTTGTGGAAATCCGGATCGCGGTCCTTGTCGTTCTCGGCCAGGCGCACGTTGAAGGGAATCATGCAGATCTTTCGCCAGAAGCCGTGCTCGTGGCTCGTGACCGAGAACATGGCGTTCAGAGCAAGGAAGAGCGTGCCCCGCGGCACCGTGGTGTAAGCGTCCTTGCCCTTGTTCTCGGCAGACATAGGGTCGCGCGAGATGAGTGCCTTCATGACCTGCTGGATGGCGTCGGAGAGGACTTTTGGAGTTTCCGTGGCGAGATAAAGCGTCTTCCCGGTCAACGGGGCTACAGAGAACTGCCCATCCAACTTGTCAATGCGGACGGCCGTGTTCTTGGGGTGGATGGCGCGGAGGACGTGAAGCAAGGTGCTCTTCCCGTTGCTGCCGCTGCCCAGCAGCAGAAAGGCCTTCTCCAGACACATCGGCATGACCGAAGAAGCCATCGCCTCCTGAAGCAGCCCCCGCACGGCCATGTCCGGCATGAAGCGGTCCAGGTATTTGGCCCAGCGGGACCTGGGATCCAACGGCTTGGGCGTGTAGCGGCCCGACTCCACTTGGTCGAGATTGAGCTTCGCCGGAACCACGGAGGTAATCCCGTGCTTCGGGTCGGCCGGCAGGTATTCGATGTAGGCGTTCTTGTTGGCGTCCTTGAGGATCTCCAAGTAGCCCCCCTTCAGCGGCACGATGGCGCGATGCTGGCTCTCGGGCAGCTTCATGCTCGGCAAACGGATCATCTCCAGGATCGCGGTTCTGACGCAGCTGGCCGCGCTGCTCTGCTTGGCGTCTTCAGGCGCGTTCTTGCGCATCCAATCCAAGGCGTGGGCCTCAGCTTCCCGAGTGGCTTGCATGGCCCAGATGCCTTCGACCTCATCCCACTGATACAGCGAAATATCGAGCTCGCCGTTGTCCATCTTGCCGCCAATGCGGAACTGGTTGCCGCGTCGCATGTCGTCGGCATAGGCCAACTCGAACGAGAGGTCTTCGCCCACGATGCCCAGATCATCCGCGGCGTCGTTGGGGTTGGCGTCGGCCCCAAAGGCCTTGCCCTTTTTCTTCGGAGCCTGATCAACGGCGTCGCCGTTGGCCTCCCCGCGCTTGACAGCGCCAGTGTTCGCTTTACTCTTCATCTTGTAATCCTTGGTTGTAAACGCCCCGGTTCGCACCCGGGGTTTTTTATGCCGCTTGACTGGGTCGATGCACCCACTCTTGAAGCGCCTGACGCATGGCTTCGGAAGGGGTTTGCCCACGGGCCACCGCCGTCTCCTCCACCAACGCCTTAAAACTTTTGCTGACCCGGGCCTTCAACAACTCGTCCCGTGTGGTCTTTTCGCGTTTCGTCTTCACTGCCTGCTCCGTCTCTTGATTTGTGGTCCAGTTGTGACCACAAATCCATCTAAGCAGGCTTTTCAGAACTGGCAAGGCTTGGTGCTGGCGAATGTTCTTTTCTGCCCCCCCCCCAACTCCAGAAATCCATTAAAGCGTGAACCAGTTAAATGTTTTACTTGGGAGGTAGCAAGTGCTTGTTACCCAGTTGTTACCCTTCAAACCCTTATGTTTGTTGGTGGTAACAGGCGGTAACAAGGTAACAAGTGGTTTAAGAGATCCACGCAAGAAAAACGCATTCTGCATCCCGCAACGTTCATGCATGCATCTGTCAGGAGCTATCGATTCACCTGTTACCCTGTTACCCCTTGTTACCTCCTTATGGCACAAGGCTTCCACGGGTAACAAGGGGGTAACACGCGCTTGTTACCTGTTAGGAAAAGGCAAGAGCAAATGCGGCTAAAGCAAAAACGGCCTTGGAAGTGAGAGGGCTGGCCTCCGGCCTGATCCCTTTAACCGTTTTACTCTTCGTTGGCCGCCCCAAGGTCAGCTGCCGTCACCGGGCCCACGCGTGCGAAGTCCAGCTCAAGACAGGTTCCGCGGATCAACCCTTCTTTCACTGCATGCTTCAGACGACGGGCGCCCTCATCCCCGTATGCAATCCAAGCCGGGCCTGCGGGCGGCGCATTTCCAACCTCGCCATTTGCCCGGTGGAACTTCAGGCGGCCCTGCTGAAATACCAGCGCGCTGACATTCGGGTGATTGATCACGAACCTCTGGAACCAAAGCGTTTCCGTCCGAGCGAACACCAGCGCGATTCCGCCGCCCGGATGATTGGCCATTTTTTCCATCCAGGCATCCTGCCCCCGACCGAACGGCGGGTTCATGAAAACGAAAGCGTCCTCGGGCCAAAGCGTCGCCAGGCCGTCATCGCTCGGCTTCAGCATCTGAGACGCCGTGGGCCACGGCATGCCTTCCTCAGGCGTGCACGGATCGAGATCGAATGGACCAAGGCCGCTGTAGCCGTCCTTGGGGCTGCCCCAGATCAACTCCGGCGGAGTGAGCCAGGTGTCGGTGCTCTCCGCGGCCGGCAGGCGGTCGTAACCGACCGTGGCGGCAGCAAGCTTGGTGGCGCGAGGGACCGATGTGTTCTTACGATGGTTGGGAAGACGCAGGGAGGAGGTCTCGGGGGTGCACAAAGTCGGGTTCATTTAGGGTCTCCAGATGCGAGCGATGCACGCGGTCGGTCCGCGAGTTCAGATGAGACGACGCGAGCTCATGGCGCGACGCCGTTGCGAGTAGGTCCAAGAGATAAAGGTCAGCGCAGCGTGGTTTCCAGCGCGTATCCGATGTCATCCAAGTCACTTTCCTCTACCTCCGGGGTCCATCCCGGATGACCATCGGCGGAGAGATCAGGGTCCAGACCAATCCCCCAGATGCTCCACGGTGCATACTCAAGATCAACCGGAGCGACGAGATCGAACTGATCGAGCGCGTCCTTCAAGGACGCTGCTTTGAACTCGAAGGTTTTGCTGGCCAAGCCGTGGCCGTTCACATGCACCGCGCGAGGCCAGGCGTGCAAGCCACGCGGCATAGAGATCTCATTCGCACGGTCAAAAGAGCGCTCAGGAACCTCCTTCAAGATTTCTCCCTTCAGTCCGGCGCACAAGCAGCGATCCATTCCCGTGGCGAAATAGTCGGCCCTCTTCTTCAGCCGCTTCGCAGCCAGCTTGGGATCAAGTGCGAGCAGCTCGTTGACCACTCCATCGGGAGTGGTGCCACGCAGCGGGATAAGGTAGGTAACGTCCACCTGGAAAGAGATGGAGACAAGGTAAAGACGCTTCATGGGGTTTCCTTTTTTCAGGCATAGCTTCGCTGGCACGGTCAGGAGGCCGCGTTTCACGAAGATGGGTTTGGGTGGGCCGATCTCGGCTGAGGATTTCTCTAGCCGTGCCAGGCAATCAAACGCTGGCGGCTTCGTGAGCGCCCAAGAAGCGATCCAAGGTGGCGATCTGCAGGGTGAGGACCTGATAGGCCTGAAGGCCCGTCAGGTCGCCGCAGGCCACCATGGCGACGGGGCTTACACCTTCGTCGAACTGGGCCAAGGCCTGCGGGAGCGCATCTGCGAGGACATCCGCCAATGCCTGTGGGGTGAGGAAGGCCCGATGATGACGGGCGACGGCGGGGTCAAGCTGGAGGATGATCGGGAGCATGGCGGCGGGTCCGTGTTGGTGTGGGAACAGAATCCCCCGATCCGGACGCAGTGATGGGCTAAAAGGGGGAGCTCCCCCTTTGCCCGGCTGACACGCACAAAAAAGCCCTGGTCTACCGGGGCAGGTGCATGAGCTCCAAGGCTGCGGCGGGAGCCGCGGCCCTCTCGACTTTCTCCACCACGCCTTTGGGCGGCGAGCAGCCGCCGCGTTCTTGCTACTTGCTTCTCGCCTCTCGCCTCTGGCTTCAGAAGCGAAAAGGCGGCGGCTTGCGGCGAGGTTGGGCCGGCGGGAGGGTCACGTCCAAGATCGCGGCGCGCACCTCGCTCATCTGCCCGGCAAGCTCCCGGCTCGCATCGGTCCATTGCTTCACCAACGTCTGGTAAGCGTCTTCACCGTCCTCCCTCCCCTCTTCGAGGGCAAGATGGGGGATCGCGCCTTGGACTTGGGCAAAGTGCGCTTGGAGCTCACTTTGGATGTCTCCCAGCGTTTTTGTGTATTGGTTCACCCACACATCTTTAAGCACCTGGTCGGCCCAAGGCTGCTGTAGCACGTGAGGCAAGGTCGCCGTCTGGAGCATCGCGATGCCTCGCTCGTCCACCTGCAACGCTCCGGCTTTGGATCGCCAGATGTGCAGAAACATTTCTCGCTCTTCCTCACTCCACTTCGACAAGTCCAAGGAAGAGACTTTGCCTTCGATCAGGGAAAAATCCACTTGGACCTCCTGCACGACCTTGAACCGTGTTTGGGGCGGCATCGGCACGCGCTGCCCCAATGGCTTGCCGGTTTCCCGGCTTTCACGCCAGCGGCGAAGCCGGGGATGAGCATCGGCCCATTCCAGCAATCGAGCGATGCCAATCGCGGCGTGGGTTCGGTCGTCCGGGAGCAACGGGCCCGTGGGACTGCCGCCTTTCGCAAACTCCCGAAAGACTTTCTGCGACAAGTTGAGCAACCCTGCTGCTTCCGCCGAAGTCCAAGGTTTTGGGCGGGTCGGCGATTTGCCCAACTTCTCGGCCCGCTGCTTCGCCCTTCTCAGCGCTAGCCGGCAAGCTTCCACGCGTGCATTCGTGTGATCGACGTGGTCTGAACCGACCGCGGAATGCTTCTGGATGGCTTCTGCCAACGCTTCCTCGGCAGCCACCCACGCCTTTTCGGCTTTAAGGGCTGGCTGATCCGCCTCCGCGAGGTTTTCAACATCCTTGATGAGCCGTTCCCAGGCCACGCCATGGCCGCTCTCGAACAGAGGGTTGTTCCAACCGCAGGTATTGCCGTAGCGTTCGATCAGCTTGTTCAGCGCTTCCTGCTTTGAGTCCAATGACATAACGCACTTCTCTCCGTGGTTAGAAGCGGAACGGTTTGCGCGTGCTTTCTGCCGCCGTGGCGGGTGGCAGCCTGTCCTCCAGCCCCCGAGCCCGGTCCTGGTTTCGTGCGTGGGCTTGGGCACCCTGGAAGGCAGCTAGCGCGTCCTTCATGGCGTCATCGAAGGGATCGCGCGCCTCGACACTGATCCACGGCTCCAGCAACGCGTCAGGCAAGATCGCTTCCCAGACCTCGCCCGTATCCAACGCCTGGTCACGCTCTTTCACCGGTAGGAGGTGCGCGTGCCCCACCACTCGCGCGTTCTGCCGCACCCATGGTTGGAGCTCGGCGAAGACATCACTGGGCGCGAGGATCAACGCAGGCTGTTCCACGGCGTAATCCAGCAAAGCCAGCACCTCGTGCCAGAACTCGACCGATTGATGAGTGGCCATCGCAAGGGAAAGGGATGTCATGTCGGCCAGCGCCATAGACTTGACCCGATCGGGAACCCGTCCGCCCTTTCGGGGAACAATGGGGTTGGCCCGGGTGACCGTGTGTCTTGTGGGCAACGGCTTGGGGACAGCCAACCCAGCAGTGTTTCCGTCAACCAAGCCGTCCAGCGCATCAGCGAGTGCCGTCACCGGAACCAACCAACTGCCGCCGAGCTTGCGCAGACCTGGAACGATGACGCCGGCGGCCAGCTGTTCTCGGGTTTGTTCGTAACCGCCCGCCCCCGTCTTGTTGAGAACACGTGCCACGTCTTCGACCGACAAGAGCGGTTTGTCGGGGAACATGACGCGCAGGATTGGCAGCATTCCGGTCATAAGCGGGGAAAATGATGGGAAAAACGGTCCTTGGAAATCCCTGCTTTTCCCGGGACGGACCGGGAGGGCATGAAAAAAGGGGCTGGACGGAAACCCGGCCAACCCCTTGATTTTTCGATACTTTCTTACAACTTGTTAGCTTAAATCTGGTGCCGGAAATAGGAATCGAACCTACGACCTACGCATTACGAATGCGCCGCTCTACCAACTGAGCTATTCCGGCTGAGCTGGCAATTCTAAAGCGTGTCCGGAAAGCGGTCAATGCGCGCGTGCTCATCCTGCCCAATCCGCCAGACGGTCCCAAAAGCCAATCCCGACAAGGGCCTGACACCCCTGTAGTACCCTGCCCTCCCCTGTACTCCCCTCACATGGCCGTGAAAAATCCACTCTGGTTCTGGGGCGCGTTCCTGCTGTTCTTCGCGCTGATGTTCGCCATCGGCTTGCCGGTGATGATGTATGAGCAGGCCAGCTACCCCGTCCCGCTGGAAAGCCGCTCTCCGCCCGGGTGGGCGATGACACTCCTGGTGACCTCCCTCAGCCTGTGGCTGGTCCTGCTGTACGTCTATGTGGACACGCTGGTGCTCGCCGGGGTGCGCTCTGTACGGCGGATGCGCGACATCCTGACCTACGGTGAGCCACGCAACGCACGCATCGAGCAGGTGGTTTCCTTGCCCGGCACCGTCGACGGCTTCCCACAGCTGCGGCTGCGCCTGGCATTCGAGAATCTGTCCGGCACGCCCATCACCGATGAGCTCGTGCTGGTGGACAGCAAGCCGATGCAGCAGCGCTACGAGGTCGGCCGCACGCTGCCTGCCCGGCTCAGCCGCTCGCCCGGCGCCTATCCCAATATGTCGCTGGAGGGTGGCGCGCCGGAGATCAACCACGGCACATTGTGGCTGCGCGCGGCGATCGGCGTGTTCTTCATGGCACTGGTCGCGAGCGCGTACGGCGTGGCGTGGCACCTGCAGAACGACGGCTTGGGCTGGACATTTCTCAGCTTGGGGCATCCGCTGCTGACCAGTCCGCTGGTGCTGTGCGCGTTCGTTGTTGGCGTACGTTTGTTGTTGCGTCGGCTGCAGGCCGATGCGGCCGGCAACGCATTGAAGTATCGGGGCGTGGGTACGGTGGCGAGCATCGCGGAGGTGCGGCAGACCGGCGCGTTCTTCAATGAGCAGCCGCAGGTGGAGTTCCAGCTGGGTTTCACTGATGTGGCGGGTCGGGCGCAACGCGCGGTGATTCGACGCTATGTGCCGTTGATTGACCTGGCGAAGATCCCGCGGGAGACGATGGATATCCTTTACGACCCCAAGGATCCGCAGCGTGTGCAGGCGGTGGGGTGGTGAATCGGTGGGCGGCGGCGGGGTCTTAGCGGTCAGGATCCGGCTCGCCGCGCATGGCTTGGCGATGCCAGGGTGCGGGGCCTTCACCTATAGGGAGCAACATCGTTTGTAGATTGCATCGGCTTGATCGGCTGCCTTCTGCTGCTGCTCCGGGGCCAGTGCCCGCCGTTCGCGCGCCAGCGTGGTTTCGTCGATGTACCGCGGATCGAGGCGGCTGAGCACGTGGCGATAAGCGTGCACGGCGACTGGATCGCGGGCAACGTTGAAGCCGTTGTCGTAAACACTCGCCAGTGCAGAAAGCGCGTCGACGTTGCCGTCGTCGGCGAGGGCATGCAGATAGCGGAGCGAGGTCTGCCGCCACGCCTGCAGTTCATCATCGCGCCCGGTCAAGGTCGATGCGGGCCCGATCACCGCTTCGATGTCGATGCTGTAGAGCAACTGCGCCTCTACCGAGCCCTGTTCCGCTGCACGCGCCAGCCACGGCGCGTCGTAAAGCGTAGGATCCTGGCTCAATGCCGCGCACTCGCCCAGACCGATCTCCAGTCTGCTCAGGTGATTGGGATCGGGACGCATGCCCGCGCGTTGCAGGGCCTGCCAGGCTTCCTCCGGATTGCCGTTGATCAGGTTTCTGCAGTCCCGCACGATCAGTTCGATTTCGTAGCTGGCCAAGCTCTCCCCTGCATCTGATCGCCGCTTCAGCGCCAGCACCTGCTGCCGTGCATCGCCGGGGGCTCGCCACGCCGTCTCCCGCTGGATGCTGTAAGCCTTCGGGCCCACTGCCTTTCGCATGGACGGATCGTAGGCAGGGAACCGGGCTGCTTGCAGGTGCTGGGTCGTTGCGGGCGACGGCACTGGGCTGGGCCGGGCTGGCGCGTTGCTGAAGGCGGCTGCCTGAGGGCTTGATGGTGGCGCTACGTCATCCGAGTTTCCACGCCACAGCCAGAGCGTTGTAGCGATGGCGGCTACGAGCACTGCGCATCCTGCGATTCCTGCCTTCCTTTTCATTTGGTGCCTCGCTCCTGCGGGTGGATCAGCTTCAAGCGCTACCGGGTTGCGGCAGCCCTCATGTTTGCCGAAGGAACGTAGCGCGTGGCAGTTGGCGGGGCAAGGTGCGGTCGTGATGTAGATAGTGGATGCCGGTGTCGCTGGGCATCGGATTATCTGAGGGCAGTGCCGTCGGCGTTCGGGATGGGGGGAAGGCTTCCGCCGAGCATGGCGCGGCGCTACCGGGTGTGCGCACGGGGCCGCATGAGGTCGACGTGCCGGGCGCAGGTGCGTTCAGGGCACGCGGAGCCGCGGGTGCGGGGGTGCGTGCCGCGCGCCGGATCAGCGGGCCTTCCAGAGCGCAGCCAGCCCATCGCGGGTGCCGGGGATGCGCTCCAGCGCCGGGTACAGCGCGCCGCCGTGGTAATCGATGCTGATCGGCATCACGCGATCAAAGTTCTTCACCAGCAGGGTGATCGGTGCCTTCTGATCCTTGGATCCGGCCACCGCGTCCTTCAGTCGCTCGCTTTTGTACTCGCGCCCGTTTACTGCGATCACGGTCATGCCCGGGGCCAAGCCTGCGTTGAACGCGGGGCTGTCCCACACCACATCGCCGACCACGCCGGCATCGGTGACGGTGGCGCCGATGGAATACGTCAGCAGCGCGGCCTTGGCGCGGGTCTCCTGTGCTTTGAAGGCGTCGTTCGGCGTATCGCGGTAGACAAGTTTCCAGCCGGCCATTTCCAAGCCGCCAATCAACGATCCATGCCCGTCCAGGCGCTCGCGCAGGAAGCTCGCCCAGTCATTGGGGGCGATGCCGTTGAGCGTGGCCACCACGTCATCGAAGGTGTACGGGTTGACGTCCCAGTTGCCGTTGTCCATGCCGAAGAACGCCTTGGCGAAGTCGTCCAGGCCGCGCTTGCCGCCGCTCAGCGCACGCAGCTTGCCGTCTACTTCCAGCCACAGCATCTGTCCGCCGGAATAGTAGTCCTCGCTCATCTGGTAATTGCGGTAGGCCAGCGTGCGGCGCTGTGCGATGGTCGGATCGTTGGTGGTGTCCTGCAAGGGGCGCCACGCCAATCCGGGACGACCCCGATCAAACGTCGCCGCCACGTTGGCCAGCATGTCGCGCGCCTGATCGGTGCTCCATAGGCCGGAGCGCGCCGCCAGCACCTGGCCCCAGAACTGCGTCTGCCCTTCGTACACCCACAGCAGGCTGTCGCCCATCGGGGTATTGAAGTCTGCGGTCGCCAGGTCTGCACCGCGGCGGTATTTGCCGTTCCACGAGTGGTTGTACTCATGCGGCAGCAGATCGCGTGCCCACCAATTCTTGTCCCACTCGGTGAAGTAGCCGACGTCGGCGCTGTTTTCGCTGGAGCGGTGATGTTCCAGGCCAATGCCGCCGAGCTTGTCGGTCAGGGCCAGCAGGAACTCGTAATGATTGAAGTGGCGCGCACCGTAGAGTTTGTCCATCTGCTGGACCAGGGCGCGGTGTGCGTTGAGCTGCTTTTCACTGGCGTAGAGTGACTTGGCGTCGTCAGCGAAGACATTCAGATGCACCGGCTGCTTCGCGCCGGGATCCAGATCGAAGCGCTGGAAATGCGCGCCGGCATACAGCGGTGAGTCCACCAGATGGTCGTAGCTGATCGGCTTGAACACTACGGTATCGCCGTCGCGGCGCTCGGTGTCCAGCGCGGTGGCGTAGGACCAACCCGGCGGCAGGGTGACGGTGGTCTGCGCCTGCAGGCCTTGGATGTTCACGCCGGCGGGATACAGCGAGTTCACGTTCCACTGCAGGTTGAGCATTTCCGGCGTCATCACTACGCGGCCCTGGCTGCCGCCCTGCGATGACAGGTAATTGAAGTGAGCAACGACTTCACTGGCGCCTGCGGGCACGTCCACCTTGAACGCGTAGACGTTGTACTGGTCACGCTGCCATTTCAGTGGCTGTCCGTTGGCGGTGATCTGCAGGCCGGCGAGCTTGTCGATGGGGCCGCTGGGCGAATGGTTGCCGGGCAGCCACTGCGGGTACAGCAGGGTCAGCGGGCCGGGCTTGGCCGGAACGGTGGCGGTGACCTTGAAGATGCGCCGGTCCAGGTCGCGTGCGTCGACGTCGATGCGCAGCATGCCGGGGGCGGCGATGGGGGTCGCGGGCGCAGGCTGGGCAAAGGCGGGCGTCGCCGCCAGGGAAAGCAGGACGGACAGGGCCAGCGCACGGGGTGTCATGGGGCGGTTCCAGCAGGCGGGGATGCTTGATGCTAGGCCTGCGGGCGTGCCCTGCCCCATGGCCAAAGGTCATGGAAGGCCGGTTAGCCGGATTGGGCAAAGTGCATCTGGTTCAAAAGCAACAGAAAGCCCCCTGCCTTACCGTTCAAGCATATCAAGGGGCGACGTGCGCCCCTCTCTCGCTCACCCAGCGTAGGCAATTAGTGCGCCACGCGAGGGCAGAATGGAACGGCGGGCCCTTGGAAGATCCTATCTAGCGCCCAGCTCTAGTTAAATCTAGATAGCACGTATACAACCTCAAAATGCTCATGAGCGCCTTGAATTCGAAGTCTGTCAACTAACGCGGGGAGCCTTTTAACATAAACCTCCTCCGCTTTTGCGTCACTTCGCAGCCTCCAGCGCAACGAACTATGCCTGAAAAGACTAACCTGGTTTAGAAAATCACTACGCCGTTCGAATATATCCCACAGCACTGACGTTATACTGTCAAACAGCGTGTTAGAACCATCTGCGTGGAGCATATGGTACCCGTCTAAGAGAAGCCTGTACGTCAATATATCGACGTCGCGGTCCTGCTTTAGCAATAGCTTTGCCAACCGGATGCTTGCGCGGACACAGTTGTGGGCATCTCGCTCGCTCTGCGCCTCAATCTGAACCGCTCGAAGTGCCTTCACCGCATCTTCGAAGCGCATGGAACCGGAACGGGAGATTGCAACATTACGCGCAACCATCGTGTGCTTATTACGCCGCGCCCTTTTCTCAATTGCCTCAAGGCGATCATCACTATCATCTTCATCATCAATCGTCACAAGAAGCGCCCTAGCCTGTAGCGCCACGCCTGCTTTCGGAGAACTTTCGATTATCTTCTTGGCAGCAATGGACGCCTCTGCCTTTCTATCCAGATTGAAAAGCGCCTCCGCATAAGAGTACAGAAAAGACATCCTATCTACGTTTGAAACTCTATCAAGGTCCACCGATTCAACAATTTCAACAGATTCTCTGTAACGGCCGGCCATCCTTAAAGATTTACATAGAATCAACGACATGTCATCGCGCTTTTTTTGTTCGCAATCCCTCGAGATAAGCGGCAACACGTCACCTATGAAATCGGCACAGGAGCGGTGGTGGTCCCCCATCTCAAGTGCCTTTGCATACATAAAGCAGAGACGATTCGAAGAATCTATAGCTCGCTTATCTTCACCTGAAGATGCTATCCGGACCACCCTGTGAATCATCGCCGAGGCATTACTGATCTTTCATGCACTGCAGTTTCCATCATCAAATCTAACTTTAGATGCCTTGAGACCCTTGGCACCCCAGTCCTCACCGAAGTATAGGTTCACGACTTTAAGCGAAAGTCGATTGAACAAGTCCGAACTCATCTCTTCATACACTGCCTCACGGACTGGGACAGGCACGAGCAGCACCTTATCCGTTTGACCAGACAGAGAAGCAACTTCAGCAGTCTCTAGAAGCGCGAGACGACGAAGCTCCTTCGCGTACTTCGGATGAAACCCCATCGCTCCATTGAAGCGCTTGACAGATTCAAATGCCTCCCCGCGAGGAAACATCGCCAAAACTTGAAGTAACTCGAGCAATCTCTTTGAGTCCGGACTCGCACGCAATCGAAGAATTTCGGACGCTATTATAGGTGATACTCCAACAGCTTGAGTGCCAACCTCCATTTCCAGATCGGGATTCAGAGCAGCCAATTCATCGACCCCGAACATTTCGAAATCCTCGAGCAAGGAATCCAAGCGTCGCGGATCACCATCCGCGTGGCGCAGGATTCTCGCCAAGGTTCCTTCATCAATCTGAGCGCACTTACCCTGTTGCCAAGCTCGGACATATAAAGCAGAATCGAAATCATCTAACGCCTTAATTGTCACTTCAGTACATCGAGCGATCAGAGACTTTACCCGACTCTTGACTATCAGTCTCACCTTAGGACAATATTCGGAAATAATAGTCAAGACTTCACTAAAATCAACAGCATCATCACCGCTAATATCTTCTCGCACGTCATCAATGACAAGTAAGCAGGCATCAAGAGTAGAGAGTGCGAGGCATATCTCCTCCAAACTCGTCCCGGCCCTATCTTGAATTGTTTGAAGGATTGTCTGGCGCCTAGAGGTAACATCACACTCAAGCCCATAATAAATGCCGCCAACACCCAACTCGGCGGCAATTACAGCCAAGAACGTATCAAACCCCACGCCCCATTCGGCCACCATCCATAGGCATTCGCCGCTGCGCAAAGAAGCGACCGATCTCTCCCTCTCCGCCTTTCGGACCTGACCCCACGCACCTTTCTCAGGCAAGGTTCGCCGAATTGCAAGAAGCACATTCGAGTCTATTTTATCAATTAGTTCCTTGTTAAGCATCCCGTCCGCAGCGCCGTTTCCTCCCCTCTCTCGAGATCGAATGTCGACCCGAATGGCATCATTTCGATCCAACCCAAGATCCACATCCGGCACGAGGCGTCGCTCTCCACTGAGTATAACTCTCGCAGTTCGCGGAAAAATTGAAGCATCTACAGAATCCCCGCGTTTCGAGAAAGAGATAAGCGAATAGCCGTGTCGCCTATCAATTCGCCTATCTCCAACCTGCTCCAGTCCGAACAGTGATGCGGCCTGCAGTCCGCGCCGGTTCGACCCTCCCCCCGACTGATTAGAATGTAAACCCGGCTCATGCATGTGCCCAAAGAGATGCATATCGAAACGTCCATTCGTATCAATCTCACTGCGCCACTCCGCTTGACTGTTGAGGTGTAGCCAATCAACAGGGTGATGAGTGACTACGAGAGTGACATCTTTTTGTCGCGACCACGCATCCGGATCGCCGCAGACCCCGAGCAACTGACGCGTGTCTACATGGAGCGCGCCCTTCAGATCGCCGCCACGGATCTGAAGCCAAGAAGAATTTAAGCCGACAAGCCCTATGGCGATGCCGTTGATATCCACGGATGCCATCGAATCGCCGGGCAACACTCCATTTACGCAGGTTACAAGCGGGATTCTTGTATTTTGAAGCCAAGCAGAGTAGTTGGAAAATGACTTATCGACTAGATGCCGGTACTCACTAGGCGCATCAAAGAGCTCATTCGAAACATCTGCTCCGTCCCACCAGTGCGCCATCGCTTTCGCTACAGGAGATCCTGACGAAGGGCGAACAAGATCGTGATTTCCAGGCACACAAAAGAGCTTTGGCTGAAAACCAATCCTATTGAAGCACTCCCAAATCTCACTTAGGAAATATTCTAAGGCCTGATATTCATTCGCACTCCCACTTTGAACCAAGTCACCGCTAAATATGACGAGATCCCAAGGTCCATGCACCTCAGCCATTAACCTGAAATCATCGAACAGTACCGCCTTGAACGCCGGCATCAGGGTGCCTTGATGGCCCATTCCATAGTGCAGATCGCTAATATGCAGTGCTCGCCCAGTCATTTCCATATCATTAGCCTTTGAATAAGTCCATTCATCGACAGCAAAGTTGTTGCAAGAAGGTCACAACACTTACTGAAGCACATTCTACCTACTGGCTTACTGGTGCGCCTTGAAAATTAAGGAGACTTTTTTCCTCCGCGCTTTTGCATAAAAAATGCCCGGAAACCCGAGCATTTCGCTTGAAAATTAGATGATTGAACCGCTCAGTCGACCAAGCGCAGGCGCAGCTCTTTCGGCAGGGCGAAGACCATCGATTCGGGTTCGCCGTCCAGTTCGCCGATGCCGTCGGCGCCCAGTTCGCGCAGGCGGGCGAGCACGCCGTCCACCAGCACCTGCGGGGCGGACGCGCCGGCGGTGACGCCGATGTGCTGCTTGCCGAGCACCCACGCCGGGTCGATCTCGTGTGCGCCGTCGATCAGGTACGACTCCACGCCTTCGCGGCGGGCCAGTTCGCTCAGCCGGTTGGAGTTGGAGCTGTTCGGCGAGCCCACCACCAGCACCAGGTCGCAGCGCTTGGCCAGGTCGCGCACGGCGTCCTGGCGGTTCTGCGTGGCGTAGCAGATGTCATCGTTCTTCGGGCCCTGCATGGACGGGAACTTGGCGCGCAGGGCCTCGATGATGCCGCGCGTGTCATCCACCGACAGCGTGGTCTGGGTGGTGTAGGCAAAGTTTTCCGGCTGGTCCAGCACCAGGGTCGACACCTGCTCCACGTCTTCCACCAGATAGATCTGGCCGGTGCCGGCTTCACGGTTCCATTGGCCCATGGTGCCTTCCACTTCCGGGTGACCGGCGTGGCCGATCAGCACCACGTCACGGCCGGCACGGCAGTGGCGGGCCACTTCGAAGTGCACCTTGGTCACCAGCGGGCAGGTGGCATCGAATACCTTCAGCCCGCGACGGTCCGCCTCGGCACGCACGGTCTGGGACACACCGTGCGCACTGAAGATCACCGTATTGTTGTCCGGCACTTCGTCCAGTTCCTCGACGAAGATGGCGCCACGGCTCTTCAGATCGTCCACGACGAAACGGTTGTGCACCACTTCATGGCGCACATAGATGGGCGCGCCGAGCGTTTCGATCGCGCGCTTGACGATCTCGATCGCACGATCGACACCTGCACAGAAACCACGCGGATTGGCGAGCAGAACATCCATCTATCAACGTCTCCCGGCGTCAGCCGGCTGGGGGTTACGGGGTCGTATTATCCGCTTTTTTGCTCGGCTTGCCCTCGAACAGGCCGAACACTGCGATACCGATGGCGCCGACCACGATCGCCGCATCGGCGATGTTGAACGACGGCCAGTAGTGGTCACCGACGTACCACTGGATGAAATCCACCACGTGGCCATGCACCTGGCGATCGATGACGTTGCCGATGGCCCCGCCGATCACCAGCGCGAACGGCAGTGCGCTGCGCCAGTTGCTGCGGGCGGTGCCATACAGCCACCACGCCATCAGGCCGCTGATGGCGATCGCCAGCACGGTGAAGAAGTACTTCTGCCAGCCACCGGCGTCGCTGAGGAAGCTGAACGCCGCGCCGGTGTTGTAGGTGCGGAACCAGTTCCAGAAGCCATCGATGACTGGCACCGCCTGATACTCGGGCAGGCTGGACAGCACCCAGGCCTTGCTCCACTGGTCCAGCACGATGACCACCGCCGACAGCAGCAGCCAGATGAGCGCGTTCGGGCGCGGACGGACGGCGGTCATCAGAACCACCGCCGATCTTCGCCGGCACCGTCGATGTTGTCGGCACAGCGGCCGCAGATCTCCGGATGCTCGGGCACGCTGCCCACGTCGCTGCGGAAGTGCCAGCAGCGTGCGCATTTGGTCTTGCTGGTCGGCTGCGCACTGACGAACACTTCGTCGGTGGTGGCCGGGCGCACCTGCACGTCACCACTGATCAGCAGGAAGCGCAGTTCCTCGGCCAGCGGCTGCCAGCGCGCGGCCTGCTCTTCACTGGCGGCGACGGTGATTTCCGCTTCCAGCGCGGCACCGATGGCGCCGTTGGCACGCATCGGTTCCAGCACCTTGGACACCTGCTCGCGCAGGGCCAACAGCTGGTCGAAATCGGCAGCGGTCAGCTCGGCATCGGCCGGCAGCGGGGCCAGCCCTTCGTACCAGGTATCGAACAGCACGTGTGCGCTGCGCTTGCCCGGCAGATAGCCCCACAGCTCGTCGGAGGTGAAGGTCAGTATCGGTGCCACCCAGCGGGTGAACGCTTCGGCGATGTGATACATCGCGCTCTGCGCCGAACGGCGGCCGCGCGAGTCTTCCGCCATGGTGTACAGGCGGTCCTTGGTCACGTCCAGATACAACGAGCCCAGGTCCACGCTGCAGAAGTTCAGCAGCAGCTGGACGATCTCGGCCATGTCGTAGCGCTCGTAGGCCGCCTTTATCTTCTCCTGCAGCTCGAACGCGCGATGCACGATCCAGCGGTCCAGGGCGACCATGTCGTTCAGCGGGCGCAGATGCACGGCCGGATCGAATCCGTCCAGGTTCGCCAGCAGGAAGCGCGCGGTGTTGCGCAGGCGGCGGTACGCGTCGGCGTTGCGCTTGAGGATTTCCTGCGACAGCGACATTTCGTTGCTGTAGTCGGCCGATGCGATCCACAGGCGCAGGATGTCCGCGCCCAGGTTCTTCATGATGTCCTGCGGCTCGATGCCGTTGCCCAGCGACTTCGACATCTTGCGGCCGTGCTCGTCCACGGTGAAACCGTGGGTCAGGCACTGCTTGTACGGTGCGTGCCGATCAATGGCGACGCCGGTCAGCAGCGAGGACTGGAACCAGCCGCGGTGCTGGTCGGAGCCTTCCAGGTACAGATCGGCCGGCTTGCCGAAGCCACGCGCCAGCAACACGCCTTCGTGGGTGACGCCGGAGTCGAACCAGACATCCAGGATGTCGGTGACCTTCTCGTAGTCGGCCGCTTCAGCGCCCAGCAGTTCTGCGGTATCCAGCGAATACCATACGTCGATGCCTTCGGCCTGCACGCGGTCGGCGACGGCCTGCATCAGCTCGACACTGCGCGGATGCATCTCGCCGGTGATGCGGTGGGTGAACAGGGCGATCGGCACGCCCCAGGTGCGCTGGCGGCTGATGCACCAGTCCGGGCGACCGTCGACCATGCTCTGGATGCGCGCCTTGCCCCACGCCGGGAACCAGCCCACGTTGTCGATGGCGGTCAGCGCATCTTCGCGCAGGCGCGCCTTCTCCATGGAGATGAACCACTGCGGCGTCGCGCGGAACACCACCGGCTTCTTGTGGCGCCAGCAATGCGGGTAGCTGTGGGTGATCTCGGCGAACGCCAGCAGCGCGCCGGACGCGCGCAGCACGTTGATGATCAGCGGCTGCGCCTTCCACAGGTGCACGCCGGCCAGCACGACATCGCCCGCCGGCGGGGTCGACGGCAGGTACACGCCCGCGCCATCCACCGGGTTGATTTCACCGGCGTGGTAGCGATCCAGCAGACCGTACTGCTGGCTTACCGCGTAATCCTCCTGGCCGTGGCCGGGGGCGGTATGCACTGCACCAGTGCCGTCTTCGTCGGACACGTGCTCGCCGTTGAGCAGCGGGATATCGCGCTCGGCATAGAACGGGTGGGCCAGCAGCAGGTTTTCCAGCGCCGCGCCGTTGGCATGGCCGTGGCTGACCACGTCCTGCACGCCGTAACGCGCCAGCGAACGACCCGCCAGCGCGGTCGCCAGCACCAGCCAGCGACGGCCGCCGTTGTGGGCCGGACCTTCGACGAGCGAATACTCGATGGCCGCACCCAGCGACACCGCCAGCGAGGCCGGCAGGGTCCACGGGGTGGTGGTCCAGATCGGCACGGCCACTTCCACGCCTTCGGGCAGCTCCACGCCGAACACCGCGGCCAGCGCCTTGGAATCACGCGCTGTATAGGCCACGTCCACCGTCGGCGAGACCTTGTCCTGGTACTCGATTTCCGCCTCGGCCAGTGCCGAGCCGCAGTCGAAGCACCAGTGCACAGGCTTGGCACCGCGCACCACATGGCCGTTGGCCACGATCTTGGACAGGGCGCGGATCTCGTTGGCCTCGAACTCGAAGCTCAGCGTCTTGTACGGGTTGTCCCAGTCGCCGGTCACGCCCAGGCGCTTGAAGTCGGCGCGCTGGATCTCAATCTGCTCTTCTGCGAACTCACGGCACTTCTGCCGGAATTCGACGGCGTCGAGCTTCACGCCGACCTTGCCCCACTTCTTTTCGACCGCGATCTCGATGGGCAGGCCGTGGCAGTCCCAGCCGGGTACGTACGGCGCATCGAAGCCGGCCAGGTAGCGCGACTTGACGATGATGTCCTTCAGGATCTTGTTGACCGCATGGCCCAGATGGATGCGGCCGTTGGCATACGGCGGACCGTCATGCAGCACGAACAGCGGGCGGCCGGCGGCGTTCTCGCGCAGCTGCGCGTAGAGCCCCTGCTCTTCCCAGCGCGCCAGAATGCCCGGCTCGCGCTTGGGCAGGTCGCCGCGCATCGGGAATTCGGTGGCCGGCAGATGGAGGGTGGCTTTGTAATCCTGGCTCACGCAGTGGCTCGCAATCTATGTTCGGAAAGGAGGGCGCGCGCCTGCTCGGCGTCGCGGTGCATCTGGTCGGTCAGTGCCGCCAGATCATTGAACTTCACTTCGTCGCGCAGCTTGGCCACGAACTCGACGTTGATATGCCGACCGTACAGGTCGCCCTGGAAATCGAAAAGGTGTGCTTCCAGCAGCGGCTCCACGCCGTCCACGGTGGGACGGGTGCCGAAGCTGGAGACCGACGGCCACGGCTGCTCGAACACGCCGTGCACCAGGGTGGCATAGATGCCCGAAAGCGCAGGCGTCTTCGGGTAGCGCAGGTTGGCCGTGGGATAGCCCAGCGTGCGGCCCAGTTGGCGGCCGCGCACGACCCGCCCACTGATGGCATAGGGCCGGCCGAGCAGGTCGGCGGCGTGGCCGAACTCACCGGCCAACAGCAACTGGCGGATGCGGGTGCTGGAAATGCGCTCACCGCGCAGGTCCACCGCTTCGATCTCATTGGCCTGGAAACCGAGCGTGGCCCCCATCTCCTGCAGCAGCGCCAGGTTGCCGCGACGGCGGTTGCCGAACTGGAACTCCGGCCCGATCCACACCTCACGCGCCGACAACCGCTGCACCAGCAGCCGCTGCACGAAGTCTTCGGCCTGCATGGCAGCCATGGCGGCATCGAAACGCAGCAGGCCGACCGCATCCACGCCCAGCTCGCGCAGCATCTGCACCTTGCCGCGCGCCAGCGTGAGTCGCGGCAGTGGCGTGCCCTGGGCGAAGAACTCGCGTGGCAGCGGCTCGAAGGTCACGGCCACGGCGGCAACGCCCAGCGCGCGCGCGCGGGCGACGGCGTGGCGCACCAGCGCCCGGTGGCCCAGATGCAGGCCGTCGAAGGCACCGATGCAGACCACGCTTCCGTGCGGGAACAACGCCCCGCCCTCAACGCTTCGAAACAAGCTGGTCATCAACTCCGCTCGCGGCCGACACCGGCCGCTGGATCCTTTGTGGTAACCATGAAGTATAGCCGCCGTGGCCGCCGATCAATGCCCGCGCAGGTCGCGCGGTCGCAGACCCAGCGCCACCTGCATCACCAGATAGGTCGCCCCGCCCGCCCCGACCAGCAGCGACAGCGCGCCGATCCGCTGCCACAGGCCCATCGGCGAGAACGCCGGCAGCCAGTACAGCAGGGCCAGCAGCACGCCCACCATGGCCGCACAGGAAACGCCCAGCCGGACCAGGAAGCGTGCCCAGCCCGGACGGCGCTCGTACACGTCGGTCTTGCCCAGCCAGTACCAGAGCAGCCCCAGATTCAGGTAGCTGGACAGCGCACTGGCAATACCCAGCGCCAGATGCAGGCCCGGCTGCTGCCCCAGCGCCTGCATCACCCCTTGGGCGCGCAGCTCCTGCGGCACCATCACGTGGTACAGCACCGCCAACAGGGCGAAGTTGAACACCATGTTGGCCACCAGCGCGGCGATGCCGGCGCGTACCGGGGTGCGCGTGTCCTGCCGCGCATAGAAGGCCGGCAGCACGATCTTCAGCAGCGCAAAGGCCGGCAGGCCGAAGCTGAGGCCGTACACCGCCAGCGCGGTCATGCGGGTATCGAAGGCGGTGAACTCACCGTGCTGGAAGATGGTGGCGATCAGCGGTTCGGCCAGCAGCAGCAGGCCCAGCATGGCCGGAATGGAGATCAGCAGGGTCATGCGCAGGCCCCAATCCAGCGCATTGGAGAACCCCGCGCGGTCGGTGCCGACATGGTGCCGTGCCAGTGCCGGCAGGATCACCGTCCCCAGCGCCACGCCGAACACCCCCAGCGGCAGCTCCAGGAAGCGGTCCGCCAGCGACAGCCAGGACTGCGAGCCATCGGTCAGCTTGGCCGCGATGACGGTGTCCAGCAGCAGGTTGATCTGCGCCACCGACGAGCCGAACAACGTCGGAATCATCAGCGTCATCACCTTGCGCACGCCGGGATGGCGCCAGCCCCAGCGCGGCAGCGTCAGCAGGTTGATGCCCTTCAGCGAGGGCAACTGGAACAGCAGCTGCAGCAGGCCGGCCACCAGCACCGACCAGCCCAGGGCGAGGATCGGCACGTCCATGCGCGGGGCCAGCCACAGGGCGCCGACGATCATGCACAGGTTGAGGATGACCGGGGTCAGTGCCGGCATCGCGAACTTCTGGAAGCTGTTGAGCGCCCCGCCCGCCAGCGCGGTCAGCGAAACGAAGAACAGGAACGGGAAGGTCAGCCGGAACAGGTCCACCAGCAGGCCCTGTTTGGCCGGATCGGTATCGGCGCCACTGGCGAACAGGCTGGCCAACTGCGGCGCGAAGATCAGCGCCAGCGCGGTCACCACCATCAATACGCCAGCGAGCGTGCCAGCCACCCGGGCCATCAGATCGCGCAGCTCTTCGTGGCTGCGGGTTTCTTTCACCTCGGTGAACACCGGCACGAATGCGGTGGCGAATGAGCCCTCGGCGAACAACCGGCGCAGGAAATTAGGTACCCTGAAGGCGACCCAGAACGCGTCCGTCGTGGCGTTCGTACCAAAAGTCGTGGTGATGACGGTGTCCCGAACGAGCCCCAACACCCGCGAAACCATTGTCATGCTGCTGAACGACAGCAGGCCCCGCAGCATCTTGGGTGAACTCACTCAAACATCCTCTTGACAATCGACTTGACGTACATTTCTCGAGTCATCATACTAGCTAGCTTGCTGTTCCCATAACACCGATTTTTCAGGAAACCACCACCGTGGCCAATATCAAGTCCGCCAAGAAGCGCGCCAAGCAGACCGTCGTGCGCAACGCGCGCAACGTGGCTCAGCGCTCGATGCTGCGCACCGCTGTCAAGAAAGTGATCAAGGCTCTGGATAACAACGATGCAGCCGGCGCCGAAGCCGCTTTCACCGTTGCCCAGCCGATCCTCGATCGTTTCAGCGCGCGTGGTCTGATCCACAAGAACAAGGCAGCTCGTCACAAGAGCCGCCTGACCGCCCGCATCAAGGCCCTCAAGGCCGCCTGATCCGGCGAAGCTACCTGCACCCTCAGGGTGTAGGTTGCTGCTTGAAACCCGGCTCCGGCCGGGTTTTTTGTTGCCTGTGATTTGGCAGCGAACGGCGAAGCCCCTCGTGGCGGGTCGCGTAAAGCGTCGGGTTCCTGGGTTGGGGCCGGCCGGTGGGGCTGGGCTGGGGGACGGCAAAAGCCGCATCCTGCGGGCCTCGTTTCGTGCCATCCATGGCACTCAACGCCCCCACCCAGCCCCACCGCCCGGCCCTGCCGGAATTCTGCGGCGCCCCACCACGGAAAAAAAAAGAAAAGCGGGTCGGTAGCGCCGACCCAGGGTCGGCGGAATGTTTCCGCCAACGGCCCGCTGCGCTCGCCGACCATGGGTCGGCGCTACCGCTTTTCTTTCTTCATTACGTGGCGGGCCGCGCGCGCCGACACTGACTCAGGGGCCCTCTCCCCCAGACGGGTCAGCGCAGCCACCGGTAGCGCCGACCCATGGTCGGCGGAATGTTCACGCCAACGGCCCGCTGCGCTCGCCGACCATGGGTCGGCGCTACCGCTTTTCTTTTTTCATTACGTGGCGGGACGCGTGCGCCGACGCTGGCTCAGGGGCTCCCTCCCCCATACGGGTCAACGGAGCCACCGGTAGCGCCGACCCATGGTCGGCGGAATGTTTCCGCCAACGGCCCGCTACGCTCGCCGACCATGGGTCCGCGCTACCGCTTTTCTTTTTTCATTACGTGGCGGGACGCGCGCGCCGACGCTGACTCAGGGGCTCCCTCCCCCAGACGGGTCAACGGAGCCACCGGTAGCGCCGACCCATGGTCGGCGGAATGTCCACGCCAACGGCCCGCTGCGCTCGCCGACCATGGGTCGGCGCTACCGCTCTTCATTTTCTCTTTTACGTGGCGGGACGCGCGCGCGGACTGTCAGGGCCGGGCGGGAGGGGTTGGTGGGGGCGTTGAGCGCCATGGATGGCGCGAAACGAGGCCCGCATGGATGCAGCCCTTGCCGTCCCCCACCAACCCCTCCCGCCCGGCCCACTCCCAGGACACCGCTGTCCGCGACCCACCACGAGGGGCTCCGCCGTTCGCTGCCAACCAACAGCCAAGAAAAAACCCGACCGAAGCCGGGCTTTTCGCGTCCAACCAGACGAAGACGATTACTCGCCAGCCGCGTGACGCGCCTGCTGCTCGTCTTCCTTCTGGCGATCAAAGAACGCCATGATCTTGCTCATCACCGGGAACGTACCCTCGCGACCCAGCGCCGACACCAGGAACCACGGCTCCTTCCAGCCCAGATCCGCAATGATCTGCTCGGCCGCGGCCTTGGCCTCGTCCTCGAACATCAGGTCGGCCTTGTTCAGCACCAGCCAGCGCGGCTTCTGCAGCAGCTCCGGATCGTGACGTTCCAGCTCGCGCTCGATCGCACGCACCTGCTCCACCGGCGAGATTTCCACCCCGCCTTCCATTGGCGAAATGTCCACCAGATGCAGCAACAGACGGGTGCGCTGCAGATGGCGCAGGAACTGCGCACCCAGGCCGGCACCGTCAGCCGCACCTTCGATCAGGCCCGGAATATCGGCGATCACGAAGCTGCGGTAGTTCTCCACCTTCACCACACCCAGATTCGGGTACAGCGTGGTGAACGGGTAATCGGCCACCTTCGGCGTTGCCGCCGACACCGCGCGGATCAGCGTGCTCTTGCCGGCATTGGGGAAGCCCAGCAGACCAACGTCGGCCAGCAGCTTCAGCTCCAGCTTCAACGAGCGCTCTTCGCCCGGCTCGCCCGGCAGCGCCTGGCGCGGCGAGCGGTTGGTCGAGCTCTTGAAATGCATGTTGCCCAGGCCGCCACGGCCGCCCTTGGCCACCAGCAGGCGATCACCGTGTGTGGTCATGTCACCGATCACTTCGTCGGTGGCCACGTTGGTCACCGTCGTGCCGATCGGCACGGTGATGATCAGGTCTTCGCCGCCCTTGCCATAGGCCTGGCGGCCCATGCCGTTCTCGCCGCGCTGCGCCTTGAAGATGCGGTCATGGCGGAAATCGACCAGGGTGTTCAGGTTTTCGTCGGCGCGGATCCACACGCTGCCACCGCCGCCGCCATCGCCACCATCGGGGCCACCGAGCGGGATGAACTTCTCGCGACGGAAGCCGATACAGCCATTGCCGCCGTTGCCGGCGAACACTTCAATTTCTGCTTCGTCTACCAGTTTCATTTTTCGATGCCTACGATGGGCGCGGCAGCCTGCCGTCGCCTTGGGATTCTAGCGCGCCGGCGCAGCCGGAGCACGGCCACCTGGGCGGTGGGCCGGGTACTTCATTCAACGAAAAACCCCGCCGAAGCGGGGCTCTTCTGCAGCGAACCCATGACCAGCATGGGCTGCCAGCCAGGCCTGGATCAGGCTTCGACCGACACCACGCTGACGGTACGACGCTTGTTCGGACCCTTGACCGAGAACTCCACCTTGCCGTTCACCAGGGCGAACAGGGTGTGGTCACGGCCGAGGCCGACGCCGGTACCCGGATGGAACTGGGTGCCGCGCTGACGCACGATGATGTTGCCGGCGTCGATGGCCTGGCCACCGAAGATCTTCACGCCGAGGTATTTCGGGTTGGAGTCGCGACCGTTGCGCGAAGAGCCTACGCCTTTTTTATGTGCCATGACCTATCTCCTTACTTGCTGCTGCCACCGGCAACGCCGGTGATCTCGATTTCGGTGTAGTACTGACGGTGACCCTGGCGCTTCATGTGGTGCTTACGACGACGGAACTTGATGATCCGGATCTTGTCGGCACGACCCTGGGACAGGACGGTGGCAGTGACCGAAGCGCCGCTCAGGGCGTCGCCGATCTTGATGCCATCGCTGTCGCCGAGCAGCAGGATGTTGTCAAACTTGATCTCGCTGCCGACTTCGACTTCGAGCTTTTCCACGCGGAGCTTTTCGCCCTGCGCGACGCGGTATTGCTTACCGCCGGTGACCAGTACTGCGTACATGACCAGACTTCCTTTGTAGTTATTGTGGTCTATTGGCTGTTGCCATCGAGGGCAAACAGGAGCGGAATTGTACGCGAGCCCCCTGCCCCGGTCAACCCAGCCCCACGCCACGCAAACGCAGGCGGCACAAGGCCTTCATCACCCTGACTGGCAATCTCATCCCATGCGACTGGCGGCTGGCATTGTCGCCCATTGCCCCCATCTGGTCTGCTCGGTAGGCTGCTTGATTGCCGTCCCCGACGCCCTTCCTGCTGGCCGGGCCCCAGCCCAAGTCCCCACTACCGGATCCCCCATGGCGATGGATTTCATCCGCATCCGCGGCGCGCGGACGCACAACCTCAAGAACATCGACCTCGATCTGCCGCGTGACAAGCTGATCGTGATCACCGGCCTGTCCGGCTCGGGCAAGTCCTCGTTGGCGTTCGATACGATCTACGCCGAGGGCCAGCGCCGTTACGTCGAATCCCTGTCGGCCTATGCCCGCCAGTTCCTCAGCGTGATGGAAAAGCCGGACCTGGACCACATCGAAGGCCTGTCCCCGGCCATCTCGATCGAACAGAAGTCGACCTCGCACAATCCGCGTTCGACCGTCGGCACCATCACCGAAATCTACGACTACCTGCGCCTGCTGTACGCGCGCGTCGGCACCCCGCGCTGCCCGGACCACGGCTACCCGCTGGAGGCACAGACCGTCAGCCAGATGGTCGACCACGTGCTGACGTTGGATCCGGAACAGCGCTACATGCTGTTGGCGCCGGTGATCCGCGACCGCAAGGGCGAGCATGCGCAGGTATTCGACCAGCTGCGTGCGCAGGGCTACGTCCGCGTGCGCGTGGACGGCGTGTTGTACGAAGTGGACGAAGTGCCGCCGCTGGCGCTGCGCCAGAAGCACACCATCGAGGCGGTGATCGACCGGTTCCGCCCGCGCGATGACATCAAGCAGCGCCTGGCCGAAAGCTTTGAAACCGCACTGAAGCTCGGTGACGGCATGGTGTCGGTGCAGTCGCTGGACGCAGCCGATGCGGCGCCCGCGCTGTTCTCGTCCAAGTACTCCTGCCCGGTCTGCGACTACTCGCTGCCCGAGCTGGAGCCGCGCCTGTTCTCGTTCAATGCCCCCATGGGCGCCTGCCCCGGCTGCGATGGCCTGGGCATGGCCGAGTTCTTCGATCCGTCCCGCGTGGTCGTGCACCCGGAGCTGCCGCTGTCGGCCGGCGCCGTGCGCGGCTGGGACCGTCGCAACGCGTACTACTTCCAGCTGATCGCCTCGCTGGCCAAGCACTACAAGTTCGATGTGGATGCGGCCTGGAACACGCTGCCGGCCAACGTGCAGAAAGCCGTGCTGTACGGCAGCGGCGATGAGACCATCAGCTTCACCTACTTCACCGAGGCAGGCGGGCGCACCCAGCGCAAGCACCGCTTCGAGGGCATCATTCCCAACCTGGAACGCCGCTACAAGGAAACCGAATCGTCGGCGGTGCAGGAAGAACTGGGCAAGTACATCAGCGAGCAGAGCTGCCCGGAGTGCAAGGGCGCCCGCCTGAACCGCGCCGCGCGCAACGTGTTCGTGGCCGACCGTCCGCTGCCGGACCTGGTGGTGATGCCGATCGACGAGGCGCTGACGTTCTTCAACACGCTGAGCCTGCCGGGCTGGCGTGGCGAGATCGCCAGCAAGATCGTCAAGGAAATCGGTGAACGCCTCGGCTTCCTGGTGGACGTGGGCCTGGATTACCTGAGCTTGGAACGCAAGGCCGATACCCTGTCCGGTGGTGAGGCCCAGCGCATCCGCCTGGCGTCGCAGATCGGCGCGGGCCTGGTCGGTGTGATGTACGTGCTGGATGAGCCGTCCATCGGCCTGCACCAGCGCGACAACGAACGCCTGCTTGGCACCCTCACCCGCCTGCGTGACCTGGGCAACACGGTGATCGTGGTGGAGCATGACGAAGATGCGATCCGTCTGGCCGACTACGTGCTGGACATCGGTCCGGGCGCGGGCGTGCACGGTGGCGAGATCGTCGGCCAGGGCACCCTGCAGGACATCCTGGACTCGCCCCGTTCGCTGACCGGCCAGTACCTGTCAGGCAAGCGCGGGATCGAGATCCCGGCACGCCGGCACAAGCCGAATCCGAAGACGACCCTGCACCTGCGCGGCGCCAGCGGCAACAACCTGAAGAACGTCGACCTGGCGATTCCGGCGGGCCTGATGACCTGCATCACCGGCGTGTCCGGCTCGGGCAAGTCCACGCTGATCAACGACACGCTGTTCTCGCTGGCCGCCAACGAGATCAACGGCGCATCGCATGACATCGCGCCGTACAAGGAAATCGACGGGCTGGACCTGTTCGACAAAGTCGTGGACATCGACCAGTCGCCGATCGGCCGCACCCCGCGCTCGAATCCGGCCACGTACACCGGTCTGTTCACGCCCCTGCGCGAGCTGTACGCACAGGTACCCGAATCGCGTGCGCGCGGTTACTCGCCGGGCCGCTTCAGCTTCAACGTGCGCGGTGGCCGCTGCGAAGCCTGCCAGGGCGATGGCCTGATCAAGGTCGAAATGCACTTCCTGCCGGACGTGTACGTGCCGTGCGATGTCTGCCATGGCAAGCGCTACAACCGCGAGACGCTGGAGATCCTGTACAAGGGCTACAACATCAACGACGTGCTGCAGATGACCGTCGAAGATGCGCTGAAGCTGTTCGAGCCGGTGCCGAGCATCGCGCGCAAGCTGGAAACCCTGGTCGACGTGGGCCTGAGCTATATCAAGCTGGGGCAGAGTGCGACCACGCTGTCCGGCGGTGAAGCACAGCGCGTGAAGCTGTCCAAGGAACTGTCGCGCCGCGATACCGGGCGCACGCTGTACATCCTGGATGAGCCGACCACCGGCCTGCATTTCCACGACATCGAAGCGCTGCTGGGCGTGCTGCACAAGCTGCGCGACGAAGGCAACACGGTGGTGGTGATCGAGCACAATCTGGATGTCATCAAGACCGCCGACTGGATCGTCGATCTCGGCCCGGAAGGCGGCCACCGCGGTGGCACGATCCTGGTCACCGGTACGCCGGAAGACGTGGCAGCCTGCCCGACCTCATACACCGGCCAGTTCCTGGCGAAGATGCTGCCTTCGATCACCGCGCGTCCGGACAAGCCGGCCGCGGTGGCGAACAAGCCTGATGCCCGCCCGCCGCGCAAGGTGAAGCCGGAACCGAAGAAGAAGGCTGCCGCCGCCAAGAGCACCGGCACCACGACCAAGTCCGCCGCGACCAAGACCCCCGCGACGCGCAAGAAGAAGGACGCCTGATGAGCAACGAGCACAAGATCCTCGCCCGCATACCGATCAGCGTGCGCTGGCGCGACATGGACAGCATGGGCCACGTCAACAACGCCAAGTACATCTCGTACCTGGAAGAAGCGCGCGTGCGCTGGATGCTGGGCGTGGAAGGCGTGGCGATGACCGACCGCATCGCGCCGGTGGTGGCCGCCACCAACGTCAACTACCGGCTGCCGCTCGTGTGGCCGAACGACATCCTGGTGGAATTGTTCGTGGAGCGGCTGGGCAACAGCAGCGTCACCATCGGCCATCGCATCGTCGACCAGCAGGACGAAACGCGCCTGTACTCGGATGGCAACGTGGTGGTGGTGTGGATGGATACGCAGACCGGCAAGAGCGCGCCGTTGCCGGACGCAGTGCGCAACGCCTCGACCTGAGCGGCCTCGGCTTCTGCACGTACACCCGCCGCTGCGCTCGCCGAGCGTGGCTCGGCGCTACAGACACCACCCCGGTAGCGCCGAGCCGTGCTCGGCGGCTCCTGCACGTAGACCTTGCCGCTGCGCTCGCCGAGCGTGGCTCGGCGCTACCCGGCATCCGTCCGCACGACTGCGGGGTGTCAGGGGGCGGCCTTCCGCACCTGCAGGGTGATGCTGGCTTCGTCACCGCCGTCCAGCGCCAATACGACCGGCACCGCCTGCCCCTCTTTCACTGCGCCAGTTGCCTGCATCAACATCAGGTGCATGCCACCGGGTTTCAATTCGATCGTCGCGCCCGCCGGTATCGCCAGATGGTGCAGGTGCTGCATGCGGCTGACATCGCCCTGCACCCGGGTTTCATGCAGCGACACATCGGCGAAGGCCGCACTGTGCGCGCCCACCACCGTGATGGCCTTGCCGCATCCGTTGCGGATCTTCCCGTAGCCGGCGGTCATCGGCGTGGAGGCGGTCGGCGGCAATCGCGCCCAGCCCTCCTTTACTTCCAGGCAGGTCACCGTCGCTGCGGAGCCCACAAGGGGCGCAGCCCAGGCGCAGATCCCGAACAGTACGCCAACGAATGGTTTGGTTATCATCGGACCACGTTCCCTCACGGCAAGAGATCGCAGCATGACCACCCTCATCGAGGTGTACAACCACGGCCCCATTCGCGAACTGCGCCTGGCGCGGCCGCCGGTCAATGCGCTCGACACCGAGCTGTGCCGGCAGCTGATCCACGCGATCGAACAGGCCATGGCCGAGGACGTGCACGGACTGGTGCTGTCCGGCAACGAGCGCGTGTTCACCGGCGGCATGGACGTGCCGCACCTGATGGCCCATGGCGATGACCAGCGTGCCCTGCTGGACAGCTGGCAGGCGTTCTTCGGCGCGGTGCGCACGCTGGCCGAGAGCCGCATCCCGGTGGTGGCCGCGCTGACCGGCCACGCGCCGGCAGGGGGCTGCGTGCTGGCGCTGTGCTGCGACTACCGGGTGATGGCGCGCAGCATGGACCCTGCCCAGCCCTTCACCATCGGATTGAACGAGGTGCAGGTCGGCCTGGTCGCGCCTGAAGGCATCCAGCGCCTGCTGCGCCGTGCCGTAGGCGTCCACCGCGCCGGCATCCTGCTTACCACTGCGGCGATGGTGCCGGCCGAGCAGGCGCTGCAGATCGGCCTGGTGGATGAGCTGGCGGACGGCGATCTGGTGGTGGCCCGCGCCGTGGCGTGGCTGCAGCGGCTGCTGAAGATGCCGCGCCAGCCCATGCTGCTGACCCGGGCCATCGCCCGCGCCGAGCTGCACGAAGCCCTGCATCCGGACCTGATCCAGCTGGATCGCTTCATCGAATCCTGGTATGCGCCCGATGCGCAGCAGGCCTTGCAGCAACTGGTCGCCCGGCTGGGTAAATGAACCGTGGGTCCGGGGGCGTCCCCGCTATAATCGCTCCCTGTCCTGACACCGGCTGTCCCTCTTGAACGACACGCACGAACCCGTCGTCTCCGAACTGATCGACCTGCTCACCCTGGAGCGGCTGGAAGACAACCTGTTCCGTGGCCAGAGCCGCGACATCGGCACCAAGTATGTGTTCGGTGGACAGGTGCTGGGCCAGGCCCTGGCTGCAGCACAGGCCACGGTGGAGAACGGCCGCCACGTCCATTCGTTGCACGCCTACTTTCTGCGGGCGGGCAACATCGACCATCCGATCGTGTACGACGTCGACCGCACCCGGGACGGCGGCAGCTTCTCGGTACGCCGGGTCACCGCCATCCAGCACGGCAAGGTGATCTTCTTCTGTGCGGCCTCGTTCCAGCAGGCCGAGCACGGCGCCGAGCACCAGCACAAGATGCCGGAAGTGCCGCAGCCGGAAGACCTGGAACCCAACCGCCCGCTGCCGCAGGACGTGCTGGAGCGGCTGCCGATCAAGGTGCAGCGCTGGCTGTCACGCGGCGGTCCGTTCGAGTTCCGCCACGTCTATCCGCGCGATGAACTCAACCCGCCCAAGCGCCCGCCGTATCACCAGGTCTGGTTCCGCCTGAGCGAGCCGGTGGGCGATTCCCCGGAGCTGCACCAGGCGCTGCTGGCCTATGCATCGGACTTCCACCTGCTGGGCACGGCAACGTTCCCGCACGGCATCAGCTATTACCAGCCGCACGTGCAGATGGCCTCGCTGGATCACGCCATCTGGTTCCACCGGCCGTTCCGCGCCGACGACTGGCTGCTGTATTCGCTGGACAGTCCCAGCGCACAGGATTCGCGCGGCTTGGCACGCGGCCAGTTCTTCGACCGCCAGGGTCGGCTGGTCGCCAGCACGGCACAGGAAGGCCTGATCCGCGTGGTGCCCGACAGCGTCGCCGCAGCCGCCGTACCGGCGAAGGACTGAAGGACCCCATCCCATGAGACAGATATTCAGCAGCCAGCGCGTGGAAACCGTGGAGGGCGTGGCCGAACTGCTGCGCAGCCATGACATCGAAGTACGTGTGACCGATGGGCGCACGTACCACACCAAACGCCGCGGCCAGTTCAGCTACCTCGACCAGAACAAGAACATCCGACCGCCCACGGTGTGGGTGGTGCGGGCCGACGACCAGCCGAAGGCGCGCGAAATCCTGCGTGATGCACGGCTGCTCGACACCACGCGCCGCGACCATCCGACCGCGGAATTCGCCTTCCGCGAACCCGCCGCTGCCACCAGCGGCCGCGGCTGGGCGTGGCGCATCCGCATCGCCCTGCTGGTGGTGATCGCCGGCGTCGCGCTGTTCATCGCGATGGGCCATCGCGGCGCACAGGCCCCGCAGCCTGCTCCCGCCGCACCTGCTCCCGCCGCCCAGCCGCAGCCTGCCGCACCGACCCCGCCCGCCGCGCCGGAAGAGGAAGAAGAAGTCCGCGTGCGCATCCAGCCAGCCGCCCCGCAACGCTGACCGCGAAGACGACCGCTGGCCGTCAACGCTGACGGCCAGCGGCCGTCACTACCGGGCGGTCACATTCGCCGTGCCGCTTCGTCTTGGGACACAATCCCCGCAGGAGCGCCGCCCATGACGACTGTTGCCGCACCCTTCGATGATGTCCTGCACCGCGAACTGCCGGCCGCCGCAGAGGGCTGCCAGCACGCGTATGGCCGCATCGTGCAGGCGTGCCAGAACACGGTCACCGCCATCGCCCTGGCCATCACCCGTGATCGCGAGGCGAGCGAAGACATCGCCCAGGACGCCTTTGTCCGCGGCTGGCAGCAACTGCAGACGCTGCGCAATCCGTCCAGTTTCATGCCGTGGCTGCGGCAGATCACCCGCAACCTCGCCCGTGACTGGCTGCGCCGTCAGCGCGGTCGCCCCCTGTCCGGCGATGCGGCCGATCTGGCCATCCAGATGGCGGCCGATCCATCGCCCGATGCAGCCGACCGCCTGCAACAGATCGAAGAAGAAACGGCGGCCGAAGACATCATCTCCGCCTTGCCTGAAGACAGCCGCGAAGTGCTGTTGCTGTATTACCGCGAGGGCCAGCGCTCGCAGCACGTAGCCAACCTGCTGGGCCTGAGTGACGCGGCGGTACGCAAGCGCCTGTCGCGCGCGCGCGGCATGGTGCGCGAGGGACTGCTGCAACGCTTCGGCGAGTTCGCCCGCAGCACGGCGCCCAGCGCCGCCTTCGCTACAGCAGTGGTGTCGACGCTGATGGTGGTGGCGCCGGGTACGGCCAGCGCAGCCATCGTGCTCGGTACCGTGGGCGCGGGCGGCACCAAGCTCGGCCTGGGCGGCGCCAGTGCGACCGGTGGCACGGCGCTGGGTTCGTTGACCGCAGCGGCATCCCAGCTGCCGGTGTTTGCGGACCAACTCAGCGTGGGCGCGACGATCGGCGCCGTGGTGGGGGGTACGACCTTCAGTTACCTCGGCGGTCGCTACCTGATGTCATTCGCGGAATCGCCGCAGGAACGCACGCAGATCCGGCGTTTCGTGTATCTCAACACGCTCACTGCGCTCGTGGTCTGCATCACCGTGCTGGCGCTTTCGCTGCTGGCGGCACCGGTGTGGGTGGGTCTGTTCGCTCTGTTCGCAGGCCTGTCGCTGGTGTGCTGGCAGTGTCTGGTTCCACTGCGGCAGATCATGCAGCCGCTGATCGACCGGGATGCCGAACGGCGCGGACGGCAGGGAAAGCGGAACTGGACGTACGAAGCGATGTACGGCAAGCAGGGGATGCTGGGCGCCGGCCTGGGTGCGTTGATCGTGGTCGGGGCGTTGCTGTGGAGAAACGGTTCGCTGTAGTTCAAAGCGGCAGCGACCGAAGGGCGTCACTGCGCTGCGTATCCGCTGGCCGTCAGCACCGTTTTCAGATGCTTTCTCCCAATCGGAATCTGCATTGTTCCTCAATGCTCTCGGCGATGTGTGCAGTCAAGCTGGTCACGCGCCCAGATGATTCGTTCCGGCGCACATCCCGATGATTCAAGGAGATCGACAATGATCCTGCGCGCCGCAGCGCTTTCTACCCTGATGCTTGCCTGCCTTACGGCGACTGCATCGGAACGCGCCTCGTCTTTTATCTGCTTTGATACCAAACACCCCGGACTCAAGGTGCAGGTCAGCGCCAATTCAAACGCAGAGGCCGTGGACAAGGGCTACATTCTGCTGAAGAGCAGTCCCCTGAACCTGCCTATCAGCAAGGACCGCGTCCGCTGCAACCCAGGCGCGATCCTTCCATAACCCGTCAGGGGTAACGGCAACGAGCGCCTACCATCGTCGGATGCCCGACGATGGCAGGCCATTGTGCTTCGCGGTTACTTGGCTGCAGGGCGAGCCGGACCCGCCGGTCCCCGGCCCTGGCCGCGGGGACCGTGCATCGGGCCCTTCGCTGCATCGAACTCGGCCTTGCTCAACTGGCCGTCCTTGTTGGTATCGGCCGCTGTGAACCAGGCATCCCGATGCTGCTTCATGCGCAGCTCGCGGTCGGCCTGGTCCAGGAAACCATCCTTGTTGATATCCATCTGATCGAAGCGTTCGGCCAAGCGCGGATCGGCTTTGGCTTCCTCACGGCTGATGCGGCCGTCCTTGTTGGTGTCCAGCTTTGCCAGCTGCTCGGCGTGGCCGCGGCCCGGGCCGCGGTGGCCGTGCTTGCCACGCGGCATTTCCTCGCGCGACAGCTTGCCGTCCTTGTTCGCGTCCATCTGGTCGAAACGCGCGACCAGACGCGGCGACGCGGCCGCTTCGGCACGATCCACGAAGCCGTCGTTGTTGGTGTCCAGCTTGGCCGGACGCTGCGGAGCGGGCGGCGCGTCCGCGGCCAGTGCGATGCCGGTAGCAGAGGTGCTGAACAGCAGGGCCAGCAGCAGGGGGGTACGCAGGGTCATGGTGTCGCTCCAGTAGAAGGGGGTACCGGGGGTGCATGTCTGTCACCCTCGATATACGAACAACGCCCGGGCGGAGCCACGGTTGACCGGCCACCCCGCCGCGTTCATCAGGCAGACAGTCGCGGCTGATGCGACAGCCAGAAGTTATGCTGTCCGCATGGCACTACATGGCAACCGAGACGACGACCTGCGCCTGTTCCAGACCGGCGAGCACCCGTGCGGCTACTGGCCGGACCGAACCGCGCGCGACCTGGTGCTGGACCCGCACGACCGCCGGCTGGGTGGCCTGTATCCGATGGCGCTCAGCTGGGGGTTCCGGCGCAGTGGCGATCTGGTCTACCGGCCGCATTGTGCGCAGTGCCATGCCTGCGTAGCAGTGCGCATCCCGGTGCAGCGCTTCGCCGCCGACCGCAGCCAGCGCCGCTGCGCCGCGCGCAACGCTGACCTGGAAATCCGCATCACCGCCGCCACTGCCAGCGACGAACTGTTCGCGCTGTATCGCCGCTACCTGTCGCACCGGCATGCCAACGGCGGCATGGACAGCCACGGCCCGCACGAGTTCGAGCAGTTCCTGATCGGCAGCTGGTCGCACACCCGCTTCATGGAAATCCGCCTGCCGCCGCCGCAGGGCGGTCCCGGCGCCCTGATCGGGGTGGCGGTCACCGACGTGACCGAGCAGGGCCTGTCGGCGGTCTACACGTTCTTCGATCCGGACCACGCCCAGCGCGGTCTGGGCACGTTCGCGATCCTGCAGCAGGTGGAATGGGCGCGCCGCGAGGCCTTGCCTCATCTCTACCTGGGCTACTGGATACGCGACCACCTGAAGATGGATTACAAGCGGAGGTTCCGCCCGCTTGAAGCCTATGACGGACGCCGCTGGAACGAGTTCGACCTGGAACTGGCCGGTCGCTGACAAGCCACTGACACAGGCGCCGGTGCACAATACCGACCATGAAAATTCCCGCCTTCCGCCTCCCTGCCCTGACCGTCGCCCTGGCCCTGCTGTGCGGCGGCTGCGCGCAGACCCCCGAGCGTACCGCCACGATGCCCGACGCCGCCTCCCCCCTGCGATTGGCCACCTACAACACCTCGCTGTACTCGGACGAGACCGGGGGGTTGATCGCCGAACTGGAAGGCGACAGCGTGCATGCGCGCAAGATTGCAGCGGTACTGCAGCAGGTGCGCCCGGACCTGGTGCTGCTCAACGAGTTCGACTTCGACGACGCCCATCGGGCTGCCGATCTGTTCCAGAAACGCTATCTGGAGGTCGCGCAGGACGGCGGCGGTGAGCCGCTGCATTTCGCCTACCGCTACCTGGCCCCGGTGAATACCGGCGTGCAGAGCGGGCTGGACCTGGACAACAACGGCGAAATCGGCGGGGAGGGCCGCAGCCGCGGCAACGATGCATGGGGCTACGGCCTGCACCCCGGCCAGTACGGCATGCTGGTGCTGTCGCGCTACCCGATCGATGAAGCCAAGGTGCGCAGCTTCCAGTTGCTGAAGTGGAGCGCCCTGCCCGGAGCGATCCGCCCGGTGGATCCGCGCACTGGCACGCATTTTTACAGCGACGCGGTATGGGCCCAGCTGCGGCTGTCGTCCAAATCGCATTGGGACGTGCCGGTACAGACCCCGTCCGGCGTGGTGCACGCCCTGGTATCCCACCCCACCCCGCCGGTGTTCGACGGCCCGGAAAAGCGCAATGCCGCGCGCAACCATGACGAACTGAAGCTGTGGCAGGCCTACCTGTCGGCCGGTGATACCTCGTGGCTGTGCGATGACCAGAAGCGCTGCGGCGGCCTGGCGCAGGATGCCCGCTTCGTGATCCTGGGTGACCTCAACAATGATCCGGTGGACGGCGATGGCCGCCACGAGGCGATTGTCGAACTGCTGGAACACCCGCGCGTGCTGCGCCACGCCACCCCCTCCAGCGTGGGCGGTGAGCAGACCAGCCTGGCCTACGCCGCCAAAGGCATCACCCGCCGTGGCGCCCCGCAGCACGCAACCGGCGATTTCGGCCCGAAGTCGGGCACGATGCGGCTGGATTACGTCTTGCCCTCCGTCGGCTTCGCGTACCACGGCGGCGGCGTCTTCTGGCCCGCCGAAGGCAGCCCCGAGTCCCGCATCGCAGACGGCAGCGACCACCACCTCGTCTGGGCCGACGTCCGGTAACGCTGAGGGGTAGCGCCGACCGGTAGAGCCGACGGGTAGAGCCGACTTCAGTCGGCTGCTCTTCGAGTCCACGCAACGGCAGCCCACCTCGGTAGAGCCGACTTCAGTCGGCTGCTCTGCGAGTCCGCACAACATCAGCCGACTGAAGTCGGCTCTACCTGTCGGCTGCTCTTCGAGTCCGCATAACGGCAGCCGACTGAAGTCGGCTCTACCTGTCGGCTGCTCCGCGCGTCCGCATAACATCAGCCGACTGAAGTCGGCTCTACCAGTCGGCTGCTCTGCGAGTCCGCCTAACGGCAGCCGACTGAAGTCGGCTCTACCCGGTCGGATCTACCCGTCGGCTCTCCCTACCAAAGACAGCAGCGGCCCTACTTCAGGCTTACGCCGATGGCGGCGGCGGCGTCGCGGGCAATGGCGCGCGCTTGATCCGTGCTTTCGCCGCGGGCCAAGGTGACGCCGACGCGGCGATGGCCGTGCACGCTGGGCTTGCCGAACAGGCGCACGGCGGTATCCGGCACCTGCAGCGCGGCGGCGACGTCGGCGAAGTGCGGCACGCCTTCGCCGTGTGCCAGCAGCGCACACGAGGCACTCGGTCCGCTCTGCCGGATCACCGGAATCGGCAGGCCGAGGATCGCCCGCGCGTGCAAAGCGAACTCGCTCAGTTCCTGCGATACCAACGTGACCAGGCCGGTGTCGTGCGGGCGCGGTGAGACCTCGCTGAACCACACCTCGTCGCCCTTGACGAACAGTTCGACGCCGAACAACCCCCAGCCCCCGAGATCATCGGTGACGGCCTGCGAAATCTGCTCGGCGCGGGCCAGCGCCGCGGCCGTCATCGCCTGCGGCTGCCAGCTCTCGCGGTAGTCGCCATCCTTCTGCAGGTGGCCGATCGGCGCGCAGAACGAGGTGCCGCCCGCGTGGCGCACGGTCAGCAGGGTGATCTCGTACTCGAAGTCGATGAAGCCTTCAACGATGCAGCGGCCGGCACCGGCGCGACCACCGGTCTGTGCATACGCCCACGCCGGCGCGATGTCCGATTCGCTGCGCAGCGTGCTCTGCCCCTTGCCCGACGACGACATCACCGGCTTGACCACGCACGGCAGCCCGATGGCCTGCACGGCCGCGCGATACTCTGCCTCGGTATCCACGAAACGGTACGGCGAGGTCGGCAAGCCGAGCGTTTCTGCTGCCAGCCGGCGAATGCCTTCGCGGTCCATGGTCAGCCGCGCGGCACGCGCCGTCGGCACGACGCGCAGGCCCTGCTCCTGTTCCAGCTGGACCAGCGTTTCGGTATGGATGGCTTCGATTTCGGGCACCACCAGATGCGGCTTTTCCTCTGCGATCAGCGCACGCAACGCCATGCCGTCCAGCATGTCGATCACATGCGCCCGGTGCGCGACCTGCATCGCCGGCGCATCGGCATAGCGGTCGGCAGCAATGACTTCCACGCCCAGCCGCTGCAGTTCGATCGCCACTTCCTTACCGAGTTCACCCGAACCGAGCAGCAATACACGGGTAGCGGAGGGCGACAGGGGGGTTCCAAATGCAGACATGGCGGCGATCCAACGGCGAGCTGATGGCGGAGGGGCATTCTAGCCGCTCCGGCCTTCCGGCCGAACAGCGGAACTTGCACAGTGATATCAATTTGATATCTTCCAGACCAGACACCTCAAGGACGTATCGCCATGAAAGAACAGCCCATCCGCTCCATCAATGGCCTGGCCGTACTGGCCGCCATTCTGGGCATCGCCGGCATTGCAGGCGTTGCATTCCTGGTCGGCATCACCGGTGCGAATGGAATGCGCCCCAGCCCGGTCCTGTTGCTGGGCAGTGTGCTGCTGATGATGGTGGCGGTGCTGCCGCTGATCGGCCTGTACACCGTGCAGCCCAACCAGGCGGCTGTGCTGAGCCTGTTCGGCAAGTATGTCGGCACGGTGAAAGACAACGGCCTGCGCTGGAACAACCCCTTCTATGCCAAGCGCCGTGTCAGCCAGCGCGTACGCAACTTCGAAAGCGGCAAGCTCAAAGTCAACGAGCTCGACGGCAGCCCGATCGAGATCGCGGCCGTGATCGTATGGCAGGTGGTGGATGCCTCCGAAGCCGTCTACAACGTGGACGACTACGAGAGCTTCGTGCATATCCAGTCCGAATCCGCGCTGCGCGCGATGGCAACCAGCTATCCGTATGACCAGCATGAAGAAGGCCAGCTTTCCCTGCGCAGCCATGCCAGCGAGATCTCCCTGCACCTGAAGAACGAGCTGGCCGAGCGGCTGGCCGATGCCGGCGTGCAGATCATCGATGCGCGCATCAGCCATCTGGCCTACGCCGCCGAGATCGCCCAGGCGATGCTGCAGCGGCAGCAGGCCAACGCGGTCATCGCCGCGCGCACGCGCATCGTCGCCGGTGCGGTGGGCATGGTGGAAATGGCACTGAGCGAACTGCAGAAGAACGGTGTGGTGCAGCTGGACGAAGAGCGCAAAGCGCACATGGTCAGCAACCTGCTGACGGTATTGTGTTCTGACCGCGGCACGCAGCCGGTCATCAATGCCGGATCGCTGTACTGAGTCGGTGTCACAGGAGTTTCCATGAGCGAGAAGAAAGCCTATCCACTGCGCATCAACGCCGATGTCCTGGCCGCGGCGCAGCGCTGGGCTGACGACGAGCTGCGCAGCCTCAACGCCCAGATCGAATACGTGCTGCGCGATGCGCTGCGCAAGGCCGGGCGGCTGCCCAAATCCCCCCCATCGAAGGAGCACAAGGAATGAGCAAGCGCTGGACCTATCAAACCATCGAGATCAAGCCCGGCCTGATGGGCGGCTTCAAGGTCGATGAAGTGCAGACGGAACTGAATCGACAGGGGCAGCTCGGCTGGGAGCTGGTCAACATCGTCTTCGCTCCGTTGAATCCGATGATCCTGGTCTTCAAGAAGGAGGCCTGAGCATGCGTTTTTATCGCACGATGCTCGCCGTGGCGCTGTCACTGTCTGCCGGCTTGGCCTGTGCAGGCGAACCGGCGACGCGCGCGGTGCAACTGCTCGACCACCTGCAGGCAGGGCGTGTCGACGACGCCGAATCCATGTTCACCCCGCAGATGCGCGCTGCCGTGCCCGCTGCCAAGCTGCGTGCGTTGTGGCAATCACTGGGTGATCTGCAACAGCGCGGCGATGCACGCGTGAGTACGCAGCAGGGAATGCAGATGGTGGAGGTTCCGCTGCAGTTCGCCAGCGCGGCCTTGATCGCGCAGATCGCGGTAGACCCACAGGACAACATCGCCGGCCTGCTGCTGCGCCCTGCCCCGGCCGCGAAGGCACCCGCGCCCGCAGCGGACGCCCGCTTCCTGGAGCTGGAGTTCAGCGTTCCCCAGCAGCGCGGCGCACTGCCCGGCACGCTGGCGCTGCCCAAGGGCAAGGGCCCCTTCCCCGCGGTGGTGCTGGTCCACGGCTCCGGCCCGCAGGACCGCGACGAGACCGTTGGCGGCAACCGTCCTTTCCTGGACATCGCGCGCGGCCTGGCGGCACACGGCATCGCGGTACTGCGCTATGACAAGCGCACCCTCGCCCGCCCGCAGGATTTCCAGCAGCCGTTCGACATCAATGACGAGACCACCGACGACGCCGTCGCGGCACTGACCGCACTGGCCGCGGATCCCCGCATCGATGGCCGCCGTGTGTTCGTCCTGGGCCACAGCCAGGGCGGCATGTTGGCACCGCGCATCGCCAGCCGCTGGCCGCAGGCACGCGGCGTGGTGATGTGGGCAGCGCCGGCGCGCGGCCTGCTGGACCTGCTGCCCGAACAGAACCGCTACCTGCTGGGGCTGGACGGTGACATCACTGCCCCCGAACAGGCCTTCCTCGACACGTTGGACGCACAGATCGCCGCTGCGCGCAGCGACGTGCCTGCTGCCGCCAACACGTTGCCGTTGGGCGTGCCCCAGCACTTCTGGAAGAGCATCGAAGCAGTAGATGCACGCGCCGATGCCAAGGCCCTGCGCAAACCGCTGCTGCTGGTCCACGGTGGGCGCGACTTCCAGATCACCGACACCGACTGGGCGCTGTGGCAAGCCGCATTGAAGGGACGCAACGACGTCGCCTGGAAGCGCTATCCGGCCCTGAACCACATCGGCGTCGCCGGCACCGGACCCAGTTCGCTGAAGGAATACACGCAGGCCGGCCACGTCGATGATCAGCTGGTGGATGACATCGCCACCTGGATCGAGGCGCAGAAGTGAGCGGCGGCAGCGACCCCCGCTGTTTCGACGTGAGCGAGGATTCGGCACTGCGCCTGCTCTGGATCCTGCTGCCCATGCTGTCCTTCATCGGCGTGACGGCGTGGCACCTGCGCGAACCGGCGCCCTTCTCGACGCTCATCTTCGACATCACCGCCTCGCCCCCTTACTTCACGATGGGGGGCAGCCCCGGATGGAGTCTGCTGGTGGCGATCACCGTCACTGGCGTGCTCTGCTGGAAGTACTTCCAGCGCCGGGTGCAGCTGGACAATGGCGTGCTGACGGTGTGGTCCACGTTCTATCGCCGCCGCACGGCCGTCCTGGACATGCAACTGGACGAAGCCGTGGTGATCGACATGACGCGGGACCGGCGGCAAGGGCTGCAGTGCAGGACGAATGCATACAGCCTGCCCGGCTTCCACTCCGGCCATTACCGCCTGCGCGGTGGCGGCAAGGGCTTCGCCCTGGTGACCGACCTGCGCCGGGTGCTGGTGATCCCGGTGCGCGAGGGGCCTACCCTGCTGCTGAGCGTGGAGCAGCCACAGCAGCTGCTGCAGGCGCTGCGTAACGATCGCGGGTGAGCGGGGGCTGCGCCATGGTCGGGGCCACCGAGCGGCCTGCCCAGGCTGCCCCCCACGGCGCTTCGCGCTAAGCTGACCGCATGCACCGCTCGATCCCCCTGCTGCTGAACACCGACGCCATCGAAGTGTGGCCCGCCCCGCTGCTGCGCGCCCACGGCAATGCCGATGCGCGCCTGTTGGCGCGGGCGGATTGGGTGCTCCGGCGCAAGCGCGACGGCCGCTATCTTGCCGCGGTGCTCGATCAGGGCGTGCATTCGCTGATCGCCCAGCTGCCACGGGAACCCGGAACCGCCGAGGCGCTCGACGCGCTGTCGTGGCTGGATCCTGCACGCGGCGCGGGCGCCTTGGACACGCACCTGCTGTCCCCGCAGGGCCTGCGGGATCGGCTCGAGCCGCTTGGGCTGGATGCTGATGCGTACGCGGACCAGAGTGGCCTGATGCTTGAGCCGGAACCGGTACTGCTTCACTACGCCGGTCGCGACCGTTTCCATCGCCCCCTCTGGCTGCGTCGAGCGGCCGCCCTGGCGTGGCGACGCATGCGCCTGCAGGCAGCACGCAACGGCGTCGCCCTGGACGCGATTTCCGGTTACCGCAGCCATGCGTACCAACTGGGAATTTTCGAACGCAAGCGGGCCCGCGGGCAGCAGGTCGAACAGATTCTGCAGGTGAACGCGGCGCCGGGTTTCAGCGAGCATCACAGTGGCATGGCGCTGGACATCGGCACACCCGGCGAGCCGCCTGCGGAAACGTCGTTCGAGCACAGCCCGGCGTTCGCCTGGCTGCAGGAACATGCGCACCGGCATGGATTCCGGATGAGTTACCCGCAGGGCAACCCGCATGGCATCGTCTACGAACCATGGCATTGGCGATGGCACCCGGCCGGCGCCTGAAACGCGCCTGATTGACGCTCGGCGAGCGCAGCGGCGTCTGACACGTCCGCCGAGCGTGGCTCGGCGCTACAACAGCCTGCCCCGAAATGCCCGTGATCGGTAGCGCCGAGCCACGCTCGGCGAGCGCAGCGGCGTCTGACACGTCCGCCGAGCACGGCTCGGCGCTACAACAGCCTGCCCCGAAGTGCCCGCGATCGGTAGCGCCGAGCCACGCTCGGCGAGCGCAGCGGTGCCTTCCACCTCCGCCGAGCACGGCTCGGCGCTACAACGGCCGGCCCCGAAATGCCCGTGATCGGTCTGGTCCCGAAATGCCCGTGATCGGTAGCGCCGAGCCACGCTCGGCGAGCGCAGCGGCGTCTGACACGTCCGCCGAGCACGGCTCGGCGCTACAACAGCCTGCCCCGAAGTGCCCGCGATCGGTAGCGCCGAGCCACGCTCGGCGAGCGCAGCGGTGCCTTCCACCTCCGCCGAGCACGGCTCGGCGCTACAACGGCCGGCCCCGAAATGCCCGTGATCGGTCTGGTCCCGAAATGCCCGTGATCGGTAGCGCCGAGCCACGCTCGGCGAGCGCAGCGGCGTCTGACACGTCCGCCGAGCACGGCTCGGCGCTACAACAGCCTGCCCCGAAGTGCCCGCGATCGGTAGCGCCGAGCCACGCTCGGCGAGCGCAGCGGTGCCTTCCACCTCCGCCGAGCACGGCTCGGCGCTACAACGGCCGGCCCCGAAATGCCCGTGATCGGTCTGGTCCCGAAATGCCCGTGATCGGTAGCGCCGAGCCACGCTCGGCGAGCGCAGCGGCGTCTGACACGTCCGCCGAGCACGGCTCGGCGCTACAACAGCCTGCCCCGAAGTGCCCGCGATCGGTAGCGCCGAGCCACGCTCGGCGAGCGCAGCGGTGCCTTCCACCTCCGCCGAGCACGGCTCGGCGCTACAACGGCCGGCCCCGAAATGCCCGTGATCGGTCTGGTCCCGAAATGCCCGTGATCGGTAGCGCCGAGCCACGCTCGGCGAGCGCAGCGGCGTCTGACACCTCCGCCGAGCACGGCTCGGCGCTACCAGATCACTCAGCGCCGCAAGGCGTCTACCGCCACCAGCACCCACCCCAGCATCAATGCGCTGCCGCCGATCGGTGCGAAGCGTGTCGGCCACTGCCAGAGCGCGTTGCCGGCCAGGCTGCCGGCAAACAACAACGTGCCCAGCAGCAGCACGCACAACCCCAACTGCGCGAAGAACGTGCTCGCCCGCGGCCCCAATGCCACCAGTACCGCACCGTGCGCGAACGCATACAGCGCGGCCATGTTGAGGTGCTGCTGCGCCAGCGGGTCGCTGACACCGTGCGAGGCGTAGGCAGACACGCCGATGGACGCTGCGGCCAACAGCGCGCCGATGCAGGCCAGCAACGAGGGCCTGCGGGTACGTCGATCCATGGAAAACATAGCGACTCCTTGGGCACTACAAAAAAAAACGCGCCGCAGTGAGCGGCGCGTTTTCGTTCGTACGTTACATCAGGCGTCCAGGCTTACTTGACGGCCCAATAGATGTCGTACGTACCTTCTGCAGTGAAGGACTTCTGCACGCCACCATTCCAGGTTTCGTACGGGCGGTCGATCACTTCGTTGCCGCCGGTCACCGACCAGGCGCGCAGGGCATTGCGGGCAATGTCCAGGCCAGCCATGTGACCGGTGAAGGTCGCATGGGCCGAGCGGTGCGGTGCAACGCGGACGTACTTCACCGGCGCGCCACCGTCGATCTTGACGGTCAGCTCTTCAGCCGACACGCCCTCGGTGCCCTTCTTCTTGACCGGCTGGGCCACGTCGAAGGCGTACTTCTCTGCACCGAAATCGGTGGTGATCAGGCGGAACGGACCTGCAGCTTCCAGGTTGTTCGCTTCCATCACGCGCTTGATCCACTCCTCGTTGTCAGCGATGGACTTGGTGATGGTGGCTTCGCCACGATCCACGTTGCCCGCGTTGACGACCAGCAGATCTTCGGCCGGGACATCCACGATGGCAAGGTCGTTCAACGGTGCTTCGGCGGTGCGGTAATCGATGTTCGGCACCGTGGCCAGCATGTTCGCCATGCGCGACAGACCCAGCTTCAGGTCGTCACCGATGTGGCGGCTGACGTACAGGCCGGCATAGCGACCGAACAGATCGAAGCCGTAGTTGACGCTGTAATCCTGGGTGATCTTGACGTTGCGGCCGCCCTTGCCAGTCGGCTCGAGCAGGAACGTGGTCACCTTGTCGCTGCCCTTGGTGGCATCGTCGACAGCGATTGCAACGCGCTTGTTTTCTTCGCTCTCGGTGATCTTCCAGGTGCCGTTGCCCAGGTCCTTGGAGGTGTAATCCAAGGTGGCACCGACGCCGGCAGCCGGGCCGGAGAACTTCAGTTCGGCAGCGGGATCACGCAGCAGGAGTGGGTTCCAATCCTTGAAGCGGCGCAAGCTGTTCACCGTGTCGAACACGATCGTCATCTTGCGGTTGGTTTCGATGCTTTCCGAAACATGGCGCTGGCCCGGCAAGACCACGCCGATGATGACGAACAGGCCAGCCACGATCCCCAAAGCGATCAGGAACTCGATAATACGGGTCATTCAGAAGTCTCCGGGGCCGATCCCACGGCCGGGTTGATTGAAGCGAAGCGCCAATCCTAGCAGCTTCGTTGGCGTTGTAGATCTGGTTTTGGCGTACCGGTTTCCGTGCCGGCAACCGTTTTGTACATACAAGGGACCGAAGGGTAGCGCACATCCGCTACCCACCAGTAGGGGGTCCCCTTCAGGGGGTCGTTCAGTTTATCGCCAAACCCTTGTCATTCAAGGTTTTTCACACCAACTGCAACTCGAATGCCTTGAGCACGGCGCGCGTACGGTCGCGCACGCCGAGCTTGGACAGGATGTTGGAAACGTGGTTCTTGATCGTGCCCTCGGCCACGCCGAGCGAATTGGCGATCTCCTTGTTGGAGAAGCCGCTGGCCATCAGCCGGAGGATCTCCGTCTCGCGATCGGTCAACGGGTCCGGCCGGTCCAGGCTGACGAACTCGTTGCGCATGTGCTCCAGTCCGGACAGCAGCCGTTGGGTCACCGCCGGCTGTACCAGCGAACCGCCCTCGGACACCGTGCGGATCGCCCCGACCAGCTGGTCCAGGGTCACATCCTTGAGCAGATAGCCCTTCGCACCGGCCTTCAGCCCCGCCAGCACCAGCTGGTCATCGTCGAAGGTGGTGAGGATGATGGTGGGCGGCAACTGCCCCAGCTTGGACAGCATCTGCAGCGCCTCCAGCCCCGACATCGCCGGCATGCGCATGTCCATCAGCACGACGTCCGGCTTCACCTGCGGAATGAGCTCCACCGCCTGCCGGCCGTCGGCCGCCTCGGCAATGACTTCGATGCCATCGTCCAGTGCAAGCAGCGAGCGGATTCCCTGCCGCACCAGGGTTTGGTCGTCGACCAGGCATACGCGAATCATCAACGAACTCCTTCAGGTGCAGTGCTCAGCGCCAAGGCCGGAACACCGGGAACCGTGGCACGCAGGCAGAAGCCTTCGCCACGGCGGGTTTCAATCTCCAGCTGCCCGCCGCATTGCTGCAGGCGTTCGCGCATTCCGCGCAGGCCATTACCTACCACGATTCCGTCCGTGCCGGCACCATCGTCGCGTGCTTCCAGGCTCACTCCGCCCTCTTCCCGGCGGACCTTGAGCCACAGATTACGCGCACCGGCGTGGCGCACGGTATTGGTGATGATTTCCTGGGTGCAGCGCAGCAGCACATGGGCGCGCTCGGGATCTTCCACATACAGGGGCGTGGGCACGTCCAGGTGCACCTCCAGCGCCGGTACGCGCAGGGTCAACGGGCGCAGCGCCGCCGCCAGATCGATCGCGCCGCTGTCGCGCAGCTGGCTGACCGCTTCGCGCACATCGGTCAGCAGCAGCCGCGCAAGCGTGTGCGCCTGATGGACGTGTTCCTGCGCGCGTCCCTCGGTGATGTGACCGGCGACCTCCAGATTCAGGCTGAGCGCGGTCAAGTGGTGGCCCAGCAGGTCATGCAGCTCGCGGGAAATGCGCGTGCGCTCGTTGACGCGGGCACTTTCGGCCAGCAGTACACGGGTGGCGCGCAGCTCGGTATTCAGACGACGCTGTTCTTCACGGGCATCGGTCTGCTGTCGGGCCACCAGACTGGTGACGAAGATGAACATCGAGAACCCGCCGTACAGCAGCGACTGCATCACCGCCTCGAACAGGGGGAAGCGCAGCAGCACGTAGTACACCGGCGCCACCGCCAACTGGCTCAACAGCAGCCAGATCACGCCGTAGTGCGCGGCAAGCATCCACGGGATCACTCCGGCGGCGACCATCATCAGGATGCTGCCCAGCCCCGAGCCGCTCAGGAAGCTGACGCCGAGCGCGGAAATCGTCAGCAGCACGAGCATGCCGCGGTCCATCCAGCTGGCGTGGCCCCCACTGCGCAGATCACGGGTGAGCAGGAAGTAGGCCCCGCCGAACACCAGGTAGGCACCGAACAACAGCATGGCCGGCCCGTTGTCAGCGCCTTGCCGCTGCAGGTTCTCTATCTGTGAATAAACCAGCGGCAGGCCGACCATGACCCAGGTGAACAGGCCGGCCAGACGGAGGACGCGGGTATGACTGAGGGCTCCCAACATCCCTGCATCTTAGGCTGAACCCGGCCCGCGTCACTCCCACGGAAGTCATGCCCCGGATTCCCCCGGCGACGGTCCCCCCATGCAATAATCAATGGGAGCGGTCCGGAAACGGGCCACACGCACCACCCCACGGAGTCACAATGTCGATTGTCATCCGCGACGTGCGCGAGCATGAGCTCGATTCCGTCCTGGCCTTGAACAACAATGCCGGCCTGGCGATCCTGCCGCTGGACGCGCACCGGCTGCATCTGTTCTATGAAACGGCCGAATATTTCCGCGTCGCCGAGCGCGACGGCAACCTTGCCGGCTTCCTGATCGGGTTCGGCAGCGCAAGCGATCACGACAGCAGCAACTTCGCCTGGTTCAAGCAGCACCTGGACAGCGGATTCTTCTATATCGACCGCATCGTGGTCGCCAGCCGTCGGCGTGGCGGCGGTGTCGGGCGGGCGTTTTACGCCGATGCGCAGAGCTATGCCGAACTGCGCTACCCGCAGATGACGTGCGAGGTCTTCCAGGACCACGGCGCCGATGCGGCACTGCTCTTCCACGGCAGCTTCGGCTTCCGCGAACTGGGCCAGAACACCATGCCGCACGTCGATGTACGCGCCAGCATGCTGGCCAAGGAACTGTGCAGCTACGCCTGGGTGAGTGATACCTACGGCGGCAAGCTGCCAGACGTGGCATGGGCGCGTGGCCGGCAGTTGCCGGCGCACGCACAGCAGCCGACGGGTACTTGAGGTGGCGGTGAACATGGATTACGAACAGGCCGGTGAGCTGAAGATCGGCCAGGTGGGCATTGCCAACCTGCGCATCCGCACGATGGATGTCGAACGGCTGGTGCAGGAAATGAACGAGCGGGTCACGCGGGCGCCGAAGCTGTTCGGCCGCGCCGCGGTGATCCTGGATTTCGGCGGCCTGACCCGCGCACCGGATGTTGCCAGTGCGCAGGCGCTGTTGGACGGGCTGCGCGGCGCCGGCGTGCTGCCGGTGGCGTTGGCCTACGGCACGTCGGAAATCGAGCTGCTGTCCCAGCAGCTTGGCCTGCCGCTGCTGGCCAAGTTCCGCGCCCAGTACGAACGCGGGGATGCCGAGCCGGTAACGGCACGCCAGGCCCCTGCTGCTGCTGCGCCCGCGCCGACGCGTGAACCGCGCCGTGCGGCGGCGGCAAGCGCAGCGCTGGCGGCGCCCCCGCCGGCCACCGGCGGTGCACCGAAGCCGGGCCGCATGCAACTGGCCAATGTACGATCGGGCCAGCAGCTGTACGCGGAAAACTGCGACCTGACGGTGATGGCGACCGTGGGCGCCGGCGCCGAAGTCATCGCCGATGGCAGCATCCATATTTACGGCACCCTGCGCGGACGCGCGCTGGCCGGTGCCCAAGGCAACACCGCGGCGCGTATTTTCTGCCGCGATTTCCATGCCGAACTGGTAGCCATTGCCGGCCACTACAAGGTATTGGACGATGTACCGGACAACCTGCGCGGCAAGGCCGTGCAGGTCTGGCTGGAACAGGACCAGATCATGATCGCTGCGCTTGATTGACGCAGCCCCAACCAGAACTAGAGCAGGAGAAGTCCTTTGGCTGAAATCATCGTAGTCACCTCCGGCAAGGGCGGCGTCGGCAAGACCACCACCAGCGCAAGCCTTGCCTGCGGCCTGGCACGTCGTGGCAAAAAGGTGGCGGTGATCGACTTCGACGTCGGCCTGCGCAACCTTGACCTCATCATGGGCTGCGAGCGCCGCGTGGTGTACGACTTCGTCAACGTCGTGCATGGCGAAGCAAGCCTCAAGCAGGCCCTGATCAAAGACAAGCGCTTTGACAACCTGTACGTGCTGGCGGCCTCGCAGACGCGTGACAAAGATGCACTGACCCAGGAAGGCGTGGGCAAGGTCCTGAAGGATCTGGCCGCCGACGGCTTCGAGTACGTCATCTGCGATTCGCCCGCCGGCATCGAAAAAGGCGCGTTCCTGGCCATGTACTTCGCCGACCGCGCCGTCGTGGTGGTGAACCCGGAAGTGTCGTCGGTACGCGACTCGGACCGCATCATCGGTCTGCTGGACTCGAAGACCCACAAGGCCGAGAACGGCCAGGACGTACCCGCCTTCCTGCTGCTGACCCGCTACACCCCGACCCGGGTGGAAGCTGGCGAAATGCTCAGCATCACCGACGTGGAAGAAGTGCTGGGCCTGAAGGCCATCGGCGTGATTCCGGAATCGGGCGACGTGCTCAATGCCTCCAACAAGGGCGAGCCGGTCATTCTGGATGGCACCTCACCGGCCGGCCAGGCCTATGACGATGCCGTCGCGCGCATCATGGGCGAAGACCGCCCGATGCGCTTCACCGCCGTAGACAAGAAGGGCTTCTTCAGCAAGCTGTTCGGAGGGTAAGCATGGGCCTGTTCGATTTCCTGAAAGCGAAGAAGACCACCGCCGAGACCGCGAAGAACCGCCTGCAGATCATCATCGCGCAGGAACGCAGCCATCGCGGCGGTCCGGATTACCTGCCGCTGATGCAGCGCGAGCTGCTGGAAGTGATCCGCAAGTACGTCAACATCGACGTTGATGCGGTACGGGTGGACCTGGTCAAGGATGGACAGCACGACGTGCTGGATATTTCCGTGGCCCTGCCCGAAGGGCCTGACAAGCCCTGATTCTTTGCCCCGTCCGCACCCGGTGCGGACGGGGTCGATACCTGCCATGACCGATCCTGCATCCGATCCCATCGTCACCTGCGTGGGCGACATCGCCTTCGCCGATGCCGCGTGCCTGCTCGCCACGCACGGCCTGCACCTGCACCATGTGGCGGCGGGGGAACCGATCCCCGGCAGTTACTGGGGGGAGCCGGAGGCAGGCATCATCGCCAGCAATGTCTACGTGCGCGATGACACCCCGGTGCATTCGATGCTGCACGAGTCCTGCCATCTGATCGTGCTGCCGCCGGAGCGCCGCGCGCTGGTGCACACCGACGCCACCGATTCGGTGCCCGAAGAAGACGCCACCTGTTATCTGCAGATCGTGCTGGCCGGGCAGTTGCCCGGCGTGGGCAGCGACCGCCTGATGGCGGACATGGATGCCTGGGGCTACACCTACCGGCTGGGCTCCACCCGCGCCTGGTTCGAGCAGGACGCCGAAGACGCGCGCGCATGGTTGGTCGAACGGGGGTTGTTGGTCGGCTGAGCGGGTGTGTCCGTGTGTGCGGGTGGGCCGAGGGCGGGAAGAAAAGCAAACGCAAAAGCGGTAGCGCCGAGCCATGCTCGGCGGCTTTCTGCTGACGGGCACGGATGGATTCCGCCGAGCATGGCTCGGCGCTACCTGCTTCTGCCTGGTCCCACCACGAAAGACGAAAAAACTACTGCCCCGCCAGCGCCCGCAATGTAATGCCCACCACGTAGGCCAGGTACGTGCCGGTCGCGTAGCCCATCGTGCCCAGCAGCACGCCCACCGGCGCCAGCGACGGATGGAATGCCGCGGCGACCACCGGTGCCGACGCCGGCCCGCCGATGTTGCTCTGCGAACCGATGGCGAAGTAGAAGAACGGCACGTTCAGCAGCTTCGCCAACAGCCACAGCAGCACGATGTGCACCGCGATCCAGATGATGCCCAGCAGGAACAACCACGGCCGGTCCAGCAGCGCCAGCAGGTCCATCTGCATGCCGATACAGGCGATCAGGAAGTAAAGGAGCAGTGAGCCGACGCGCGATGCACCCACACCTTCCAGGGTGCGTGCCCGGGTAAAGCTCAGGGCCAGGCCCAACGTGGTGGACAGCACCACCACCCAGACGAACGGCGCGTCCAGGCTGAACTGCGATGCCCAGCTGACATTGAGCTTGAACCACGCCGCCAAGGGCGCGCCCAGCGCATGGGCCAGGCCCACACCGCCAAAGGCCACCGCCACGATCAGCATCAGGTCGGTCAAGGTCGGCACACGCTCGTGCTCGGCCTGGAAGCGGGCGATGCGTTCTTTGAGCTCATCGATGGGCGTGGTGTCGGCCCCGCTGCGCGCATCGATCTTCGCCGAACGCCCGGCCAGGAAGATCAGCACGGCCATCCACACATAGCCCACGCCGACATCGACCACCGCGAACTGGCCGAACGTGGTCGCATTGACGTCGAAGACTTCGCGCATCGCCAGCATGTTCGCGCCGCCACCAATCCAGCTGCCGGCCAGCGCCGCCATGCCGGCCCACGTATCGCCGGCGACCGTTTCAGGGTGCAGCGCGCGCATCAGCAGGAACGCCACGACGGCACCGATCATGATGCTGGCAGACGCCCCCAGGTACATCAGCACCAGTTTCGGCCCCAGCCGCAGGATGCCCTTGATGTCCACCGCCAGGGTCAGCAGCACCAGCGCGGCCGGCAGCAGCACGTCGCGGGCGATGGGGTTGTACAGCTTGGTGTTCTGGCCGTCGATCAGGCCCACCGTGTTGTAGATGCCGGGCAGCAGGTAACACAGCAGCAGCGCCGGCACGAAGGCGTAGAACCGTTTCCACAGCCCCTGCTCGCGGGAAGCCGTCCAGAACACCGCACCGAGGGTAGCGGCAATCAAACCGAAGACGACGATGTCGTTCTGGATCAAGGGAGTCGAAGGCATGGACGCAGGCACCCGGTAGAGCCGACTTCAGTCGGCTGCTGTCAGTGAAACGGAATGGCACCCGACTGAAGTCGGCTCTACCTCACAGGAAAGCGCCGCCCCGAGGAGCGGCGCTTCAAACGGGCCTTACTGCCCGATGTGCTGCTTCAGCCACGCGTTGACCGTGTCATGCCAGAGCACGCTGTTGGCCGGCTTCAGCACCCAATGGTTCTCATCGGGGAAGTACAGGAACTTCGAGTCGATGCCCTGGCGCTGCGCGGCGGTGAACGCGGCCAACCCCTGCTCCACCGGGATGCGGTAATCCAGCTGGCCGTGGATGATCAGGATCGGCTTCTTCCAGTCCGCCACGTGGTTGACCGGGTTGAACTTCTCGTAGTTGGCCGGCTTGGCGAACGGCGTGCCGCCCTGCTCCCACTCGGTGAACCACAGCTCTTCGGTGGCGTACCCCATCATGCGCTGGTCGAACACACCGTCGTGGTTGACCAGGCACTTGAACGGGCTGTTCCAGTTGCCGGCGATCCAGTTGACCATGAAGCCGCCGTAGCTGGCACCCAGTGCACAGGCCTTGTCACCGTCCAGGAACGCGTACTGCTTCAGCGCAGCGTCCCAGCCCTTCTGCAGATCTTCCAGCGGACGATCGCCCCAATGCTGGCTGATCGCATCGGTGAACGCCTGGCCGTAGCCGGTGGAGCCGTGGAAATCGATCATCACCACCGCATAGCCCTGGCCGGTATAGGTCTGCGGATTCCAGCGGTAGCTCCAGCCATTGCCGAAGCTGCCCTGCGGCCCACCGTGGATCAGGAACGCCACCGGGTACTGCTTGCCTTCCACGTAATCGTGCGGCTTGACCACGTAGCCGTGCACGGTGTCGTTGTTCCAGCCCTTGAACGAGAACTGCTCGAAGTCGCCGAAATCAACGTCCTTCAGCACCTCTTCCGCGGAAGGCGTCAGGGCACGCAGCGCCCCCATCGCCTCGCCCGCCGCAGGCAGCAGGCCGACCAGCACCTGGTCATTGCTCTTCAGGCTGTTGCGGGTAATGGCGACGCTGCCGCCGGCCACATCCACCGCCGTGACACTGCCCTCGCCCACCAGCTTTTCCACCTTGCCGCTGGCCACGTCCACCGCGAACAGCGGATGCTCGCCCATGTCGTCGGCGGTGGTGTAGATCGTGCTGCCGTCGGCCGACAGCACGATGCTGCCGGCGGAGCGGTCCCAGTCTGCGGCGATTTCGCGGCGCTTGCCGGTACCCAGGTCCATCGCCATCAGGGCGTAGCGATCGGCCTCGAAGCCGGGACGCTTCATCGCGCGGTAGAACAGCGTCTTGCCGTCGGCACTGAACACCGGGCCGGCATCCCACGCGGGGTTGTCGGCGGTCAGGTTGACCGGCGCCTGCTTGCCAGCGGCATCGAAGCGGTACAGATCGAAGTTGGTCGACCACGGCTCTTCGCGACCGGCCACGCGAATGCTCGCCACCACGCTGCGGCCATCGGGCGACCACGCAAAATCATCGTTGCCGCCGAACGGCTTGGACGGTGCATCACCGGCCAGAGTGGCGCTCAGCGCCGAGGCGCCCTTGACGCCAGCGGCCTTGCCCGTGGGCAGCGGAGCGACGAACAAGGTGTTGCGGCGGCCATCGCTCCAGGTATCCCAATGACGCACGAACATCGTGTCGAACACCTGGCCGCTGGCCTTGGTGTCCTTCTTCGCGGCGAGTTTCTTCTCGGTGCAGGCCAGGTCGGAGCCACAGTCCTGGAACACCCCAGCGCTGAACAGCACGCGGTCGTCCTGCGGCGACACGTGGTAGCTGTCCACGTCCACCGGGAAATCGGTCAGCTGGCGCGGTGCGGCGCCGTCGAGGCCCTGCGCGTACAGCTGCTGGCTGCCGTTCTTGCTGCTGAGGAAGTACACGGTGCGGCCGTCGGCGGACAGCGACGCCGAGTTGACGTTCCAGCCGGCCGGGGTGACCTGCTTCGGCGGCGCCGCATCGCGGGTACGCAGGTTACGCACGAACAGCGCACTGCTGGCCTTCTGCTGCGCATCCACGCTGCGCTTGGCGAACACCACGGTGCCCCCGTCGGCACTGAGCACGGGCGAAGACACCCGGTCCATCGCGATCATGTCGCGGACATCGAGACCGCGGGCGGCCGCCACGGACGGCAGGGCCGCAAGCAGGCTCAACGGCAACAGGGCATGGCGCAGTTTCATCGGGTTCTCCGCAGGACGGCAAAACGTCGATGGTAGGCCTGCGCGGCCCAACCTGCCTAGCCCATCGGTCATGGGGCCAGGTCGGGGCCGGATTTCGTTCGCAGGGCAAACGGGATCCGACCCCGGATCCGCACGTGATCAGGTAGCGCTGGCGCGCTTGCCGGTGCGGTAGATCAGCCAGCCGACCAGGAACAGCACCGCGAGCCCGATCCACTGCGCAGCCGGCAGCGTGACCGGAAGCGCCAGCACGTCGGCGCTGCCACTGACCACGATCGGCACGGCGATGGCGATGCCCATCAGGGCCTCACCGGTGATCAGGCCGGCGGCAAACAGCACGCCCGGGCGGTGCACGCGGTCACGGCCTTCTTCGTCTTCGGCGCGGATCTTGTGGAAGCGTTCCACCAGATAGGAAATCAGGCCGCCGAGGAAGATCGGCACCATCAGTTCCAGCGGCAGGTAGATGCCGATGGCGGCCGCCAGCACCGGCACGCGGAAGCGCTTGCCGGTCTTCTTCAGCCACTCGTCGAGGGCAATGATCGCCGCACCCACCACGGCGCCCATGATGATGAAGTTCCACGGCAGCTCGCCGCCGAACAGGCCACGGGCCACCGACGCCATCAGGTTGGCCTGCGGTGCGGCCAGCGCGTTGGGATGCTCCGGCGTCGGCGCACCGATGCCGTAGGCGGTAGCCAGCAGGTTCAGCACCGGGGCCATGATCAGCGCGCACGAGAACGCGCCGATGCCCAGCATCAGCTGCTGCTTCCACGGGGTAGCGCCGACGATGTAACCCGCCTTCAGATCCTGCAGGTTGTCACCGCCCACGGCAGCGGCGCAGCACACCACCGCGCCGATCATGATCGCCGCGACCGCACCCAGCGGGGCCCCGAAGGCGCCGACCGGGGTCAGACCGTCCTTGCCCAGCAGCAGCACCAGCACCGCCGACGCGAACAGGATGGTGGAGATGGTGATACCCGACACCGGGTTGTTCGACGAGCCGATCAGGCCGGCCAGGTACGCAGATACCGACACGAACAGGAAGCCGGCGACGATCATGATGATGGTCATCGGGATCGACACATGCCACTGGCCAACGATCGCCTGGTACAGCGCAAGCAGCGGCAGGGTGAACACCACCAGCGCCACCAGCATCCACTTCATCGGCAGGTCGCGCTCGGTCTCGGCGACGGCCGGGCCGGTGCTCTTGCGGGCTGCGGCGAAGCCGCTTTTGACGCCGCTCAGCAGCGACTTGCGCAGCGAGAACAGGGTCCAGATGCCACCGATCAGCATGGCGCCCACGCCCAGGTAGCGCATCTTCGCGCCCCAGATGGCGAAGGCCGCATCGGTGGCCGATGCCGTGGCGATGGACGCGGCCAGTGCGGGGTCGGTGTTGAGGAAGAACGCCTGGTAGATGGGAATGGCGATGTGCCAGGTGAGGATCGAGCCACCCACCACCACGATGCCGACGTTGAGGCCGACGATGTAGCCCACGCCCAGCAATGCCGGCGACAGGTTGGTGCCGATGAACGCGGTGACCTTGGAGCTGCCCACGTAGGCTGCGGTGGCCCACGCGTCGGGAATCAGCCGCAGACCGCTGGCGGCGGCGACCTTCACCACGGCGCCGATCACCGCCGACACGGCAAGAATCTTCATGCCCGGCCCGGGGTTCTCACCGGCCTTGAGCACTTCGGCCGCGGCCTTTCCTTCCGGGAACGGCAGTGGATCTTCGACGATCATCGAGCGCCGCAGCGGCACCGAGAACAGCACGCCCAGCAGACCACCCAGACCGGCGATGCCGAGCACCCACCAGTACTTGAAGTCCGGCCAGTAGCCCATGATCACCAGCGCCGGGATGGTGAAGATCACACCGGCGGCGATCGACGAACCGGCAGACGCACCGGTCTGCACGATGTTGTTTTCCAGGATGGAACCGCCGCCGAGCAGGCGCAGTACGCCCATGGAGATCACTGCGGCAGGAATCGCCGTAGCGATGGTCAGGCCTGCGAACAGACCCAGATAGGCGTTGGCGGCCGACAGCACCACGGCCAGCACGATGGAAAGCACCACCGCGCGGAACGTGAGCTGCTTGGGCGCAGCGACGTTGTTCATTGAAGCCCCTGATACGAAAAAAATCCCTGCAACGCTAGCGTCCGGGCTGCGGCAAGTCCAGCACGCGCACGCAGGAAGACTGGCTCGGCACACCCCCAAAATGATATGTTATATCCTTTCCACACCCCTTCCCGCCGTCCGTATGCCCCCTTCTGTTTCCACCCGGCTGGCGTCGATCGACCAGCTGCGCGGCACCGTGATGCTGCTGATGCTGCTCGACCACGTGCGCGAAACCTTCTTCATGCAGTATCAGGTCAGCGACCCGATGGATGTCGGCACGGTGTCGCCGGCGCTGTTCGCGTGCCGCCTGCTGGCCCACCTGTGTGCGCCGGTGTTCGTGCTGCTGACCGGGCTGTCGGCGTGGCTTTACGGCCAGCGACAGGCCGATCCCCGGCGCGCCATCGCCGGCTTCCTGTTCAAGCGCGGCCTGTTCCTGGTGGTGCTGGAGCTGACCCTGGTCAACTTCGCGTGGACCTTCCAGTTCCCGCCGGACACGATCTACCTGCAGGTGATCTGGGTGATCGGCCTGAGCATGATCGCGCTGGCCGGCCTGGTGTGGCTGCCGCGTGCGGTGCTGCTGCCGCTGGCGGTACTGCTGGTCGCCGGGCACAACCTGCTGGACGGTGTGCATATGGACGGCAACGGCATCGTCGCGACCCTGTGGAAAGTGCTGCACCAGCGCGACTGGATCGCATTCGGTGACGGGCTGCGCCTGCGCACCTCGTACCCCCTGCTGCCGTGGATCGGCGTGATCACGTTGGGCTACCTGATGGGACCGTGGTTCGCCAATGGTCGGCCGGCTGCACAGCGCCAGCGCTGGCTGCTGATGGGCGGCATCGGCGCCTTGGCCGCGTTCGTGATGCTGCGCGCGCTCAATGGGTATGGCGATGCATCGTGGCAGGTGCAGGACACCGCGCTGCGGACGCTGATGAGCATCGTCAACATCACCAAGTACCCGCCCTCGCTGCTGTTCCTGCTGGCCACGCTCGGCGTCGGGCTGCTGTTGCTGCGCCTGTACGAAGTACCTGCCGTGGCCGCCGCGTTGCAGCCACTGGCGCGGATCGGCGCGGCGCCGATGTTCTTCTATCTGCTGCACCTGTATGTGCTGAAGCTGATGTACCTGGGCGCGCTCGCACTGTGGGGGCCCACCAACGGCTCCCTGTTCGCAGTGGAATCGGTAGCCGCCCTGCTGTTGATCAGCACCGCACTGGCGCTGCTGCTGTACCTGCCCACGCGCGCGTTTGCTGCCCTGAAGGCACGCCGCAAGGATCTGCTCTGGCTGAGGTATCTGTAACGGGCTCATACTCTGCCCGATGACCACCACTGCCTCCGACGACTTCCTCGGCCACCCCAAGGGCGTCTACGTCTGCTTCTTCACCGAAATGTGGGAGCGCTTCTCCTTCTATGGGATGAAGGCGCTGCTGCTGCTCTACCTCACCAAGTACCACCTGTTCGGCGACAAGGCCGGGCTGGACCTCCTCGGCGCGTATGGCGGACTGGTTTACTGCATCCCGGTGTTCGGCGGGCTGCTCGCCGATCGCTGGCTGGGCATGCGCCGGGCCGTGTTGTTCGGCGGTGTGCTGCTGGTGCTGGGGCATCTGGGCATGGCCTTCGAAGGCCACGCGGCCTACATGCGCGACGGCCAGGTGGTGCGTGATACCGGCGCGCTGTCCATCACCTACCTGTCGCTGGCGCTGATCATCATGGGCGTCGGCTTCCTCAAGCCGAACATCTCCACCATCGTCGGCAAGCTGTATGCCGAGAACGATCCGCGTCGCGACTCCGGCTTCTCGCTGTTCTACGCCGGCATCAACCTCGGTGCGCTGTTCGCCTCGCTGATCTGCGGTTTCCTGGGGGAAGCCTACGGCTGGAAATACGGGTTCGGTGCCGCCGGCATCGGCATGCTGGTCGGCCTGGGCATGTTCCTGTGGGGCCAGAAATACCTGCATGGGCTGGCCGAGCCACGCGATCCGGCCTCATTGAAAGACCGCGTGCTCGGCCTGCCACGCGAGTGGCTGATCTACGCCGGCGCGGTGATCGCCGTGCTGCCGATCGCCTGGCTGATGTGGGCCGCGGGCAACGGCGCCTTCGCGCTCGGTGGCGAGATCAGCCTGGCGTTGCTGCTGATGATCGTCGTGCTGGGCGGTGTGCTGGTGTGGTTTGCCTGGTTCACCGGCACCCAGTGCACGCCGGTGCAACGCCAGCAGATGATCGCGCTGATGGCGCTGATCGCCATGGCACTGGTGTTCTTCACCCTGTACGAGCAGTCGTATGGGTCATGGGTCACCTTCACCGACCGCCTGTTGACCAAGGACATCGTGCCCGCGTTGGTGATCCGCGAAGGCACCCCGCTGCCGTGGTCGATCCTCTCGCTGGTGTTGGCACCGCTGGGCTTCGTGGTCAGCGCGCGCTTGTCCGATCGCCATCCCGGCTCGGCGCTGCCACGGCGGATGTTCATTGCCATCGGTCTGGTGATGGTGGTGCTGCTGGTGCGCGACTGCCTGGTCATACCGCAGACCGCCGGTTCGCTGACCTACCTCGGCAGTCTGTTCCTGGTGCTGCTGGCGCCGTTGTTCGCGCTGTTGTGGGCGTGGCTGGACCGCCGTCGCGCCGAACCGGGCAAGGCGTACAAATCCGCGATCGGCCTGGTGATCGGCGCGCTCTCCTTCGTGCCGCTGGCGCTGGCCGCACAGCAGGTCGGCGAAACCGGCCAGATGGCCAGCGTGTGGTGGCTGGTGCTGGCGTACTTCCTGCTGGCCAGTGGCGAGATGTGCCTGTCGCCGGTGGGCCTGTCGGCAGTCAGCCAGCTGGCGGTGCCGCGCGTGGTCAGCCTGATGATGGGCACCTGGTTCCTGGCCACCGCGTTTTCCGAAACGCTGGCGGCCCTGTTCGGCAAACTGGCCGCCATCGAAGTGCCCGAGGGCGAGACGTTGGACATCGTCGCCGCGTCAGCCAGCTACGCCCACCTGTTCTGGCTGTTGATGTGGATCGGGCTGGGCTGCGCGGTGATCGCCTTCGCCTGTGCGCCGCTGCTGCGGCGCATGATGCACGGCGTCAAATAAAGGGGACGGAGGTAATTAATTGAAATTAATTCCCTCCGTCCCCTTTTTCGAGGTTCTGCGAGAGGAAGGTGAGCAGCTTGCCGTAGTACGCGCGGCGGTTGGCATCGACATAAAAGCCGTGGCCTTCGCGGGGGTAGTAGAGGCTCTGCACCGGCACGCCGGCACGCTTGAGGGCGGCTTCCATGCGCTGGGTGTGCTGGATCGGGGCGCGTTCGTCCTCGCCACCGGCGGCAAGGAACACCGGCACCTTGATCTGCTGCGCCAGGTTGACCGGTGAGACCGCCGCCAGCGTCGCCGGCTCGCCCACCCACTCCCGCAGGTAGTTCACGCCCGAGTCGCTCTGCTGGATGTCGCCGCGGGCATGCATCATCGGCAGGTCGTAGACGCCCACATAGCCGGCCGCGCACTTATACAGGGCGGGCTCTTTGGCCGCGCCCATCAGCGCCGCATAGGCACCGTAGCTTGCGCCGTAGATGCATATCTTTCCCTTGTTGGCGATGCCCTCGCTGATCGCCCAGCGCGTGGCATCGGTCACATCGTCCTGCATGGCACCGCCCCATTGCCGGGCACCGGCCGCTTTGTACGCGCGGCCATAGTTGCCCGAGCCGCGGAAGTTCAGCTGCAGCACCGCATAGCCGGCAGCGGCCAGCATCTGCGACTGAACGTCGTAGGTGCCTTCATCGAACACGCCGAAGGGTCCGCCATGCGGCATCACCACCGTGGGCAGGTTGCGCGATGGGCCACCGGGCGGGGTGGTCAGGAAGCCATGCAGGACCATGCCGTCGCGGGCCTTGAGGGTGACAGCGCGGACCGGTGCGGCCTGCGCGGGATCGATCCACTGGCTGCGGCTGACCACGTGCTCGGCCGCCTTCGCCTTCTGGTCATAGATGAAGAAATCGCCGGGATTGGTGCCCGAGAAGGTCTGGACCAGCACCTTGTTGCCATCACGCGTGCTCGAGGTGACATACACGGCGTTGCCGTCGAAGGCACTTTCCAGGCTGCGGTACAGCCGCGCATCGGCGGACGTCTCATCAAAGAAGCGCGTGCGCGGCGTGTCGCCCAAAAACAGCGCCCCTACCGGAATGGCCGTGCCTGGACGATGGATGATCCGCGACGGATCCACCACCGGGTCCTGCAGCACGTCCTTGCGTTCGTCGGTGGCCGGGTTCCAGCTGACGATCTTGTCCGGGCCGTCGGCCTGCTCGATCTGCAGGTACGCCAGCGTGCCGTCTGCCGAAAAGCCGATGGCATCTTCGATCCGGCCGGTCACGGCTTCGTCGTTGATCATCGCCCAGCTGGCGCCATTGCGCTCGCGGTAGAACAGCTTGTTGACGTTGTCCGCGCCGGCCCCGTGAACGAAGCGGGCCTGGCCCTGGCCATCGGTGGTGAAGCTGCCACGTCGCACCGGCGAGCGGGTTACCGGCGTGCGCCGGCCGGTGCTGACATCCATCTTTTCCAGGCGTGTGTAGGGATCGGCAGTGAACGGCGACACGGCGATCAGCACGTTGCGGTCGTCAGCCGGCAGGTCGTCGGTGAGGAAGGCGGCCACGCGCTCGGCCTTCTTGCCTGAAATGTGCGACCCGGTCTCCTGCGCATCAACCCGGTAACCGACCAGCAGCTGGCCGCTGGAGGTATTCGCGCGCAGCGAATACAACTCACCGGTGCGTTGCGGCATGTCCAGCGAACCGAGTTTCTGCGCCAGCTCGATCAGTACCCGGTCGTCACTGACCCAGTCGAAGCGGTAAGCGTGGTTGTGCTGCGGTGGCATGAACTGGCCCACCAGCTTGCCGTCAGACACGCGCAGGATCGCCAGCGCGGTCTCTTTCTCGAACGGTATGGTCGCGGCGTAATACTCGCCACCCGGCGACAGCTTGATATCGGTGAAGGCGTCCCGGCGCAGGAAATGGTCCAGGTTCACCTCGGCCGCGTCGGCCATCGGCGGCGTCGCCAGGAGGGCGATCATTGCCGCGAGCATCGTCTTGCGCATCCTTATCCCCGTTCTGCAGACAGCATGTCCGCCACGCCACGATTGTAAACGGCACGTGAACGAATTGGGAATCAGGGTATCTGCAAAAAAAGAGCGACATCGTTGCCGATGCCGCTCCTTAAACCACATTCTGGAGAGAGAGTGGAATCAGTTGACGCCGCGCACCGCCAGGGTGAGGGCAAGAATGCTCAGGATCACCGCGATGGTGCCATCCAGCACGCGCCACGTACCGGGCTTGTTGAACAGCGGTGCCAGCAGGCGGGCGCCGAGGCCCTGCGCGGTCAGCCACATGCAGCTGGCGGTGACCACACCGGCGGCGTATGCCATGCGGTCGTTGCCGAAGTTTTCCGCGATGGAACCGATGACCATCATGTCCAGCCAGAAATGCGGATTGATCAGCGAGAAACCGACCGCTGCCATCAGCACGGCGCGGCGGCTGCCGTCATCACTTTCGGCTTCGCCCATGCCACCGCCACCGGCGATGGCACGGCGTGCGGACTTCAGCGCGTACCAGGCCAGGAAGGCGACACCGGTCCACAGCACCGCGCTGGTCAGCCACGGCGCTGCCTGGATCAGGGTGCGCAGGCCGGCCACGCTGGCGAAGATGAAGACCGCATCGATCGCCGCGCAGGTCGCCACGACCGGCACGATGTGCTTGCGCAGGATGCCCTGGCGCAGGATGAAAGCGCTCTGTGCACCGACCACGGCAAACAGGCCGATGCCGGTGGCGGCACCACTGAACCAGGCCGCAAGGCCGGTGCTGGCGGAGATGAGAGAGAACATGAGGGCAACCTTGTAATGCGGGTGGGCGGTGCCTCGCGAAGGCGGACAGCACCGGGGTACGGCGCGTATTGTCGCGTTGCAGCACGCTCAAGAAAAGCTAAACTTACTTAAGCCTCTTTAGCGGAACTTAATTGCCATGCGCGTTGACCATGCCCAGCTGCGTGCACTTGCCGCCGTAATACGCGAGGGAAGCTTCGATCGCGCCGCCCAATCGCTGAATGTCACAGCCTCCGCGGTGTCGCAGCGCGTCAAAGCGCTGGAGGACCGCGTCGGTCGGCTGTTGGTGAAACGCGGCGCACCGGCCACCGCCACCGCCGAGGGCCAGGTGCTGGTGCAGCTGGCCGAACAGACCGCCCTGCTGGAGCACGACGCGCTGCACCGGATGGGGCTTGCCGACGAAGACCTGCCGCAGGCCAGCATCCCGGTGGCGGTTAACCATGACAGCCTGGAAACCTGGTTCCCGGAAGCGGCCCAGCAGTTCGCACAGGTCACCGGCACCACCCTGGACCTGCGCGTGGAAGACCAGGACCACACCGTGGAGCTGCTGCGCCAGGGCACGGTGCTGGGCGCGGTGACCACGCTGGATGAACCGGTGCAGGGCTGCCAGATCCACGCCTTGGGCAGCATCCGCTATGCCGCCACCTGCACCCCGGCGTTCCGCGACCGGCATTTCGGCAAGGGGGTGAGCGCCCAGGCGCTGGCGCAGGCCCCGGTCCTGGTATTCAACCGCAAGGACGACATGCAGGCCCGGTTCGCACGGCGGATGGCCGGGGTCGAGGTGCCCAACACGGCGCCGACGTGGTGGATTCCCTCCACCCGCGCGTTCGTCCAGGCCAACCTGGGCGGGCTGGGCTGGACGATGAATCCGCTGCCGCTGGTGAAGCGCCACCTCGATGCCGGTCGGCTGGTCTACGTGCGCCAGCGCGCGTGGGAGGACGTGCCGCTGTACTGGCAGCACTGGAAAGGCGACGTGCAGACCATGGCGCTGCTGACCCGCGCGGTGCTGGGCGCATCCACGGCGCTGATCCGCCGCAAACGCTGATCCAGCCACGCGCAGGATGCTGCGTCGCACCAAATCAGGACCACAAACGGGTAAAATACGTCACTGGACGCCGTAGGCGGCCGCCTGCTGACGCGTCTTCACGCGCCGCCCCTGGCCGGCACGCATCCTGATTCCCTCCCCAAACGAATCGTTCCCATGAAGAAATTTGGCAAGGCTTTAGTCGCCCTGCTCGTGCTGCTGTTGGTGACGTCGGTACTGTTCCTGTACTGGCCGTTGACCCAGCGCTCGGTGCCGGCGGCCAGCAACGACAAGCCCGTTGACGTAGTCCTGGTAGGCGCCGGCATCATGAGCGTCACCCTGGCGACCTATCTGCAGGAACTGCAGCCGGACTGGAACATACAGGTGTACGAACGCCGCGACGGCGTGGCCGAAGAAAGCTCCGATGGCTGGAACAACGCCGGTACCGGGCATTCCGCGTTCGCCGAGCTGAACTACACCCCGGAGCTTCCGGACGGCAGCATCGAGACCAAGCGCGCCGTCGGCATCGCCGAACAGTTCGAGGTCTCGCGCCAGTTCTGGTCGCACCAGGTACGCGAAGGCCGCCTGAGCCAGCCCAGCGATTTCATCAATGCCACCCCGCACATGAGCTTCGTGTGGGGCGACGACAACATCAACTTCCTGCACAAGCGCCAGCAGGCGATGGTCAAGAATCCCCTGTTCTACGGCATGCAGTACTCCGAAGATCCGGCGCAGATCAAACAGTGGGCTCCGCTGCTGATGGAAGGCCGCGACCCGAAGCAGAAAGTCGCCGCTACCTGGATGCCGCTGGGCACCGACGTGAACTTCGGCGTCATCACCCGCCAGCTCACCGATGGCCTGAAGCGCAGCCCGAATTTCGGCCTGCACCTGGGCCATGAAGTCACCGCGCTGCGCCAGAACGACGACAAGACCTGGAACGTGACCGTCAAGGACCTCGCGTCCGGCAACGAGACCACCACCCACTCGCGTTTCGTCTTCATCGGCGCCGGCGGCGCGGCCCTGAAGCTGCTGCAGATGTCGGGCATTCCGGAAGCCAAGAACTACGGCGGCTTCCCGGTGGGCGGCCAGTTCCTCGCCTTCCAGGGTGCCGACATCGCCTCGCGCCACAGCGTCAAGGCCTACGGTATGGCCGAGACCGGCTCGCCGCCGATGTCCGTGCCGCACCTTGATGCACGCAAGCTCGATGGCAAGCCCGTGGTCCTGTTCGGACCGTTCGCGCTGTTCAGCACCAAGTTCCTCAAGCACGGCTCGTGGTTCGACCTCTACTCGTCGGTGACCCACAACAACGTGGCCCCGATGTTGAACGTGGGCGCGGAAAACCTGGACCTGGTGAAGTACCTGATGAGCCAGGCGCAGTTGAACGACGACGACCGCCAGGCCGAGCTGGTCAAATACTTCCCCAACGCCAAGCGCGAAGACTGGACGCTGGTCACCGCCGGCCAGCGCGTGCAGATCATCAAGCGTGACCCGGAGAAGGGCCCGGTGCTGCAGTTCGGTACCGAGATCGTGACCGACAAGGATCACACCCTGGCCGCCCTGCTGGGCGCCTCGCCGGGCGCCTCGACCTCGCCGCCGATCATGCTCGACCTGATGGCCAAGGCCTTCCCGGAAGAGATGAAGGCCGGCTGGGAAGCGCGTCTTCGCGAGATCGTGCCGTCGTATGGCCGCAAGCTCAACGAGAGCCCGGCGCTGACCAACGAGATCCGCACGTTGACCAGCCAGGCGTTGAAGCTGCCCTTCCTGGATGTGCCGGCGGACGTGATCCAGCCGGCCGCCATCCCCGCCACGGTGGCCCGCCCGGCCGAAGCGCCCGAGCCGCCGCAGGTGAAGCGCAACAAGAACGAGGAGCTGCAGGCGCTGTAAGGCCTGCCAAAGTGATCTATCGAGACGGCCACCTTCGGGTGGCCGTTTTCGTTGGCGGCCCTGGCGGTTGAGCGCGGACACGACCGCTCGTCGCCCCGGACTCAATCGAGAATTGTAAGGTTTTCGATAATCATTTACATTTGCGCCCGTCCGACCACCCCACTCTTCCGCGAAACCGCCATGACCGCCTCTTCCTCGTTCCGACCCGCGCCGCTGGCCATCGCGCTGCTCGCTGCCCTGACCGCCGTACCGGCCATGGCCGACACCGCGGCCGACGCCAGTGCCGCAGCCAGTGCCAAGACCCTCGACCAGGTCAGCGTGCACGGCAGCAAGGCCGCCCCGTCCAGCACCACGCGGCTGCCGATCAGCCTGCAGGAAACCCCGCAGTCGTCCACCGTGATCGGGCTGGAGCGGTTGCAGGACGAGTCGTTGTTCAGCATCAACGATGTGATGCGCAACGTCACCGGCGTCAATGTCTCGTTCTACGACACCCAGCGCCCGCTGTACTACGCGCGCGGTTTTGCGATCACCGACTTCCAGGTCGACGGCCTGCCCACGTACAGCGGCTCGACCAACCAGGAATACGACACCGCCTTCTATGACCGCATTGAAGTGATCCGCGGTGCCAACGGCCTGCTCAGCGGCGCTGGCGTGCCGTCGGCCACCGTGAACCTGCTGCGCAAGCGGCCGGGCAAGGATTTCGACGCCTCCTTCGCGATCAGCGCAGGCAGTTGGGACTTCCGCCGCATGCAGGCCGACGTCAATGCGCCGCTGACCGCCGATGGCCGCTTCCGCAGCCGGGTGGTCGCGGCGTATCAGGACAAAGACTTCTATTACGACCGCTACAGCGAGGACAAGATGTCCGGCATGGCGGTGCTGGAAGGTGACCTGACCGAGTCGACCACGGTCACCGTCGGCTTCCAGACCCAGGACAACAACCCGGTCGGCTCGACCTGGGGCACGGTGCCGTTCTTCAACAGTGACGGCAGCTTCGCGCACCTGCCGCGCAGCACCAACATGGCCCCGCACTGGGCCCGCTGGCAGCGCCAGACCAGCACCGCGTTCGCCAACCTGGAACAGCGTTTCGGCGAGGACTGGCTGCTGAAGGTCAACACCGCCTACACCCGCGGCAACGTGCAGAACGTGCGCGTGTACGGCAGCGGCTACCCGGACCCGACCACCGGCGCAGGCGTGTACCTGCTGGGCGCGGCCGGTGAGACCGATGACACCCGCAAGGGCGTGGACGTGTACCTGTCCGGCACCTTCGCCCTGTTTGGGCGCGAGCACGATGTCGTCCTGGGTGGCAGCTTCTCCGACCTGCAGTCCACTGCGTGGACGATGAGCCCGACGGCGGGCTGGCGCTACGACATTCCCGATATCAACACCTGGAACGGCGACGCGCCGGAGTTGATCGTGCGCCGGACCGGGGCACACCGCGACGCGCGCACCACCCAACGCGGTGTGTATGCCTCCACCCGCCTGCGCCTGGCCGACCCGCTGTCCTTGATCGCCGGCGCGCGTTTGAGTTCGTGGGAAACCCGCACCCGGGCCTACAACATCGCCAACACCTATACCGCCACCAGCGGCGCGTACAAGGTGGATGACGAAGTCACGCCCTACGTGGGCCTGGTGTATGACGTGACGCCGAACGTTTCCGGCTACGCCAGCTACACCGAGATCTTCAATCCGCAGAACTACAAGGATCGCAACGAAAACCTGCTGGCGCCGGTGGAAGGCTCCAACGTGGAAGCGGGCATCAAATCGCAGTGGATGGAAGGCCGGTTTACCGCCAACGCGGCCGTGTTCGAGGCCAAGCAGGACAACTACGCGGTGCGTGACGCCAGCGTGCCGGAAGGCTCGCTCAGTGATGGCAGCTCGGCCTTCATCGGCATCAACGGCACCAAGGCACGGGGCTGGGAGCTGGACCTCAACGGCGAGATCCTGCCCGGATGGACAGTCAATGCCGGCTTTACCCACGTAAAGGTGACCCGCGCTGCGACCGACCTGCTGTACGCGAACCTGCCTGAAGACTTCCTGCAGCTCAATACCAGCGTCCGCCTGCGCGGTGCCTGGGAGCGGCTGACCCTGGGGGGCGGCGTGCAGTGGCAGAGCAAGGTGCAGGCGTTCAACGTGCCCTACCCGACCGGTGGCGCGGTGACTGTGAACCAGCCGGCGTATGCGCTGGTGCAGTTCAACGCCAACTACCGGATCAGCGACAGCTGGACGGCCACGGTGAGCGTGCGCAACGCGCTGGACAAGACCTACTGGGCGAACCTGGACTACAACAACTACGGCGAGCCGCGCTTCGTGGCCTTCAGCCTGCGCTGGAAGTATTGATCCACGTTGGAGGGGTGCCGTTGGACTGAGCCGACTGAAGTCGGCTCTACCTGGCCATGGAGTGGGCTTGGCGGGTGTTCCGTCGTGACACAATACGCAGCGAACAATCACGACGAAACAGAAGAACAACGCCATGATGCACAACGTTATTTTCGATACGGATCCGGGCGTCGACGATGCCCTGGCCCTGCTTTACCTGCACAAGCATCCGCAGGTGAACCTGCTGGCGGTGACCACGGTATTCGGCAATGCCGCCGTGGAATCCACCACCCACAACGCGCTGTTCCTCAAGCAGGCATGGGGCTTCGATGCGCCGGTCGCCCGCGGCGCTGCGGGCCCGCTGCAGCCGGATGCACAGCCGGAAGCCTGGCCGGTGCACATCCACGGTGACAACGGCCTGGGCAACCATCCGGTGCCGGCCGTGCTGGACGTCGCCGCCGATCCGCGCAGCGCGCATCAGCTGATCATCGACATGGTGCGTGCCCAGCCGGGCCAGATCACCCTGGTCGCAGTGGGCCGCATGACCAACCTCGCCCTGGCCCTGCGCGAAGCACCCGAGATCGCGTCGCTGGTGCGCGGCGTGGTGATCATGGGCGGGGCATTCCATGTCAACGGCAACATCACCCCGGCGGCGGAAGCCAACATCTGGGGCGATGCCGAAGCCGCAGATATCGTGTTCACCGCCAGCTGGCCGCTGATCGCCATCGGCCTGGACGTCACCACCCAGGTGGAGATGGATCGCCATGGACTCGATGCCCTGGCCGAAGCCGGTGGTGCCGACGCCGACCTGGTCCGTGCGCTGTCGCAGGACTACGTGGACTTCTACCTGCAGGCCGGTCACAAGGGCATGGTGGTGCATGACTGCTGCGCCTGCATCGCACTGACCCGGCCGGAACTGTTCGAGTACGAGCACGCCAGCGTGCGCGTGGCGACCGACGGCGTGGCCCGCGGCATGACCATCCCCAAGCCGGCTGGCCTGTCCTTCGGCCCCAGCGTGTGGGACAACCAGGCCATGCAGTCGATCGCCATCGGCGTGGATGCCCACGCCGTGCTGGCCGATATCGAAAAGACACTGGCGCTGTAAGCCACCACGACACATCCCGGTAACTGGTAACTGGTAGCGCCGAGCCATGCTCGGCGAGCGCGCAGCGCGGCGCCTTTGTTCCTCTGGTAGCGCCGAGCCATGCTCGGCGAGCGCGCAGCGCGGCGCCTTTGTTTATCCGCCGAGCGTGGCTCGGCGCTACCGGACTGGCGTCGGACGCGTTTCCGGCAGCCGCCACAGTACCGGCAGGACCAGTACCGCGACGATGGCGATCATCGCGCCGGGCGCTGCATTCCAGCCACTGCGCTCCACCCACCACTGTGCCAGCCACGGCGTGGCACCGCCGAATACCGCGGTGGCCATGGTCACCCCCAGGGCCAGCCCGCTCAGGCGGCCCTCGCCCGGAAACTGTTCTGCGGTGGCCGATGCGGCCACCGCACTGATCCCACCCGCCACGCAGGCCAGGGTTACCGCTGCAGCGATGACGCCTGCGGTGGACGCATCCGCCATCCAGCCGAACATCGACAACGGCAGCAGCGCAGACAGCACCGTCAGCACCAGCAACATCGGGCGCCGCCCGAAGCGGTCGGACAGCGCACCGCACAAGGGCGTCGCGGCGATCACCGCCACTGCCGCGATGGTTGAAAGCCACAGGGCTTCACCCTCGCCGCGGCCGTTGGCGTGCAGGAACGCGGGCACGTAGGTGATGCCCACGTAGTAGGTGATCGATCCCAGTGCCGATATGGCGAAAGTACGCGCGACCGCGCCCGGATGCGAACGCAGTATCTGCCGCAGCGGTGCGCTGGGCACGCTGCCTTCGCGTTGCTGGCGTTCGAACTCCGGCGATTCGTGCATGCCCGAGCGGGCCAGCAGGATCACCACCGCCAGCGCCGCACCGACGAAGAACGGAATACGCCAGCCCCACGTATCCAGCGCAGGTTGTGGCAGCAAGGCGACCGTGAGCGCGGACAGCGCTACCGCCAGCAAGGCACCGACTTCACTGGCAGCCGATGCCAGCGACGTGATCAGACCCCGCCGTCCGCTGGGCGCGCTTTCCAGCAGGTAGGCCACCACCCCGGTGTACTCACCGCCAACTGAAAACGCCATCACACAGCGCAGCACCAGCAGCAGCACGCCTGCACTGGCGCCGATCTGGGCATGGGTCGGCAGCAATGCGGTGGCAAGCATCGCGGCGGCCATCAGGGCCATCGACGCCAGCAGCATCCAGCGACGACCGAGACGGTCACCCAGATGGCCGAAGCACAGCGCCCCCAGCGGGCGCATCAGGTAGGACACGGCGAACCCTGCCAGCGTGGCCAGCAGCGCGGTTTCGCCGCCGCCGAAGAACACCCGGGACAGCACGGTGGCGAAGTACAGGTACAGGGTGAAGTCGTACCATTCCACCACGGTGGACAGCGCGGCCACCCACATCGAACGGCGGTGCATGACGGCGTTCATAGGTCACCGGGCACATGCTGCATCGACATTCCTCCTAAAAGAATGCGCGCACCGTAACGCAGGGCGGGTGAAGAGCGAAACACTATTCCGCTCGTCGCGTCGGCGCGTCTGTCGCCCCACGCCTGTCGATGCCCGATCTGGAGCCGGCCACGCCACCAATGGCGGCGAGGCAGGTCATTTCTCCGTCCCCTGTGGGGGCTTCCATGCGGCAGCAGCTGCCTTCTTCGAGCACACAATTGAGTAGGCCTTCGCCGCCTTCGTCTTGCCCATTTCGACGCCAATGGAGCTCGCGCTGTTTCACTCAGCAGGTCACGTTTCGCCGTGCGGCCACCTCCCTAGACTGCCGACACCGAGCCACCTGACGGCTCGTCTTGAAGAGAATCGGCATGGCGCCTTCTTGTCCCGATAACCGCAGCACGTGGCCGCCGGCATCGATCCTCGTGCACCCGCACATTGCAATACGCGTACTCAGCTGCGGCCCCGCCGTTGCCCCGCTGCATACTCTGGTGCACGCCGCATTTGCCGATTGGGCGACGCGCCAACCCGACGCGGTGGCAGCCATCCATGGCGATGAATCGATCACCTACGCAGCGCTGGAACGTGCAGCCGATGCGCTCGCTCATCGTCTGCAACGTTCAGGCATAGGCAGCGGCGATACGGTTGGCCTGTTCGTCACACGGTCCATCCCGATGCTGGTGGCCATCATCGCCTCACTCAAGATTGGCGCTGCCTACGTTCCGCAGGATATCCGCATCGCCCCACCGGCGCTGCTGTCGCAGATGCTTGAGGCGGCCGGATGCCGCGCCCTGCTGTGCCTCGCAGCGGATCGCGCTGCAGCGTCGCGTCTGCAGGCGCGGGAAGTGCTGGTCATCGAGGAAAGCATCGGCGACACCGTTCCCTCCGACTGGAGACCGCCACCGGTTTCAAGCGATGGCACGGCGTTCATCCTTTACACATCGGGCACGACCGGAATGCCCAACGGTGTTCCGGTCACGCATCGCAACCTCTGCAACGTGCTGCTCACCCCCCCGGGGAACCTCGGCATCCGGCCCAGCATGCAGGTCAGTCAGCTGCTCAACATTGCCTTCGACCTGTCAGCATGGGAAATACTGGGAACGCTCTGCCAAGGCGCAACGCTGATCATTCGCGGAGAAAACATGCAGGCCGCTGCTGCCGAAGCGGACGTCATCATCGCCACTCCGTCGATTCTCTCGCGCCTTCAACGTGACCAGTGCAGGAGGGTACAGACCGTGGCCGTTGCCGGCGAGCCGTGCCCCGAGGCGCTTGCCCTTCACTGGTCCGAGCGTTGTGCGTTCCATAACGGCTGCGGACCGACCGAGACCACCATCGTCAATACACTGCACCGCCACGAGGCCGGGGGCCGGCCGCTCAGCATCGGCGCACCGACGCCGAACAACGCGGTCTACGTGCTGGACCCGCACCAACAGCCGTGCGCCGTGGGCCAGGTCGGTGAGATGTGGGCAGGCGGAGTGGGCGTCACCGCCGGTTACCTCAGCAACCCGGCGCTGACCGCCGAGCGATTCCAAGACGACCCGTTCCTTGGCGACGGCTGGCAGATGTTCCGCACCCGGGATCTGGGTCGGTGGAACGCGCATGGGGAGCTGGAACACCTCGGACGCACCGATGACTAGGTGAAGGTGCGTGGGTTCAGGGTGGAGCTGGATGCCGTGTCGCGCATCGTCGAAGGCGCCGCCGGTGTGCGTCAGGCGGTCACATTGCAGCTCGACACCCGGACGCTGGCCTGTGTAGTGACACCGGCCAATGCGGACGTCGATCACGCGCGGGATCACGCCCGGCGGCAGCTCCCCTACTACGCCGTACCCGAACACATGCTCGCCCTGGACGCGCTACCACTCACCAGCCGCGGAAAGGTAGACAAACACAGGCTGATGCACCTGCTCGGCAGCCACACAGCAGGCAAGCCGCCCACTGGGGCTGCAACATCGTCGCGCACGCGGGGTTCCATCAGCCACTACACGCTGCTTTTCATGATGGTGATTGCTGCCAATGCCAGTGTGGCCGCTTACCTGATGCAGCCTGCAGGCTGGGCATCGCTGACCGATGCGCCCGAGACCGTGGCCGGGCTGGCCCTGGGCAACCTCAGCATGGCCATCCTCATGCGCCAGAGCCTGGTGATAAACGCCCTGTTCCGGCTGGCCTGCTGTGCGCCGGTGGCTTGGCCCCTGGACATCCGCCGCCACTTGGCCAAGGTGTACCACTTCGGCGGGCTGCACTCGGGCGGCGCATCCGCTGGGGTGGCGTGGATGCTGGTGTTTGCCGGCATTGGGTTTTCGCGGGGCGGTGGCGGCCCTGTGCGCGGTGCCGCACTGTCCTGGACGGTGTTCATTCTGCTGGCTGTGCTGCTGGCCATGCTGGCGACCGCCCTGCCTGCCGTCCGCCGACGGCATCACGATGTGTTCGAAAAGGTGCACCGCTATGCGGGCTGGACCACGCTGTTACTCTCCTGGGCGCTGGCGCTGCAGATGCGTGCAGCCCCCATGTTCGTGCTGCTGGGGCTGGTGACGGTCAGCGTCGCGCTGCCGTGGTTGTGCCTGCGCCGGGTGCCGGTTCAAGTGGAAGTGTGCTCCGCACATGCAGCCATCCTTACGGTCTCGATGCGCCCACCGCCCTTCACTGGATCAGCCAATGCCATCAGCCGCTCGCCCCTTGGGCAGTGGCATTCCTTCGCCAACATTCCAGCGCCCGGGCAGCACCGGTCCCGCATGATCATTTCGCGCGCCGGCGACTGGACGGGAAGGTTCATCGATGACCCGCCGCGCCATCTCTGGATGCGCGGCTTCACTACAGCGGGCGTGGCGTATATCGAAGTGCTGTTCCACTCGGTGCTGTACGTGGCGACCGGCAGTGGGATCGGGCCCGTGCTGCCGCATCTTCTCGCCCGGAAAGTGCGCATGCGGCTGATCTGGTCCGTGCGCTCCCCCCGCGTTACCTACGGCGATGCACTGGTGGACGAGATCCTGGCAGCTCAACCGGACGCGTTGATCTGGGACACCCATACTGCGGGCAAACCGGAACTGCTGCAGCTGGCGTGGCAGACCGCACAGCACATGAACGCGGAAGCAGTCATCTGCATCGCCAACCGTGCGTTGACCGATGCGGTGGTCGACGGCTGCGAGGCCCGCGGACTGCCCGCGTACGGGGCCATATGGGATTCATGAATATCTGCAGCAGCGCAGGGGTGAGGTCCCCTTCTCATGGCGAAAGGGCGCTGCTCCGGTAACGCACATCGTTGGCTACGGTGTGGCGGTGGACGCCCGCAGGGTGATCAACGTGATCTCCGACGGCACCCCGATGCGGGCCGCGAAGCCCGGCCACAGACCGGCGCCGTTGCTGACATACAGCGTCATGCCACCCACTGCATAACGGCCGGACACGAAGCCACCGTTGGCACGCTTCACCAGCTTATCCATGCCGATGATATGGCCGCCGTGGGTATGCCCGGACAGCTGCAGCTTCACCCCGCGGGCGGCATTCGCTACCGCTTCACGCGGGCGGTGGTCCAGCAGGATCACCGGGGCCTGCGGGTTGCTGCCTGCCAGCGCGGCGTCGAGGTCCGGCAGTGGCAGGCCATAGCGCGCGGCCACCGGATCGGTGACTCCGGCGATGGTCAGCACCGCACCGTCGCGGCGGACCTCGGTATGGGTATTTTCAAGCACCTGCATGCCCAGGCCGCGGAATGCCTTCATCCAGTCGGCGTACTGCGCGTAGTACTCGTGGTTGCCGGTAATCGCGATGACGCCATCCGGCGCGCGCAGGTCACCGAGCGGTGCGAAGTCATCGGCACGGGCTGCGACCGTGCCATCGATCAGATCGCCGGTGATGACGATCAGGTCCGGGTGCTGCGCGTTGCTTTCGGCTACGACCTTGCGCACCCAGTCACCGGTGAGCAGGCGGCTGGCATGGATGTCGGTCAGCTGCAACACACGATAGCCGTCAAACGCAGCGGGCAGTCCGGCGATCTCGACGTCGATGCTGCGCGGCTTGGGTACCGCCATGCCTTGGCTTACGCCGAAAATGCCCAGCGCCAGCGCCGTCAGGCCCGCGACCGGACGCAGCCAAGGCGCACGCAATGCGGCGATTGACCTCGCTGACTTCAGCAGACGTGCGATCAGCAACGCCGCATCGATCAGCAGCAGGAACAGGGCGCCGAGGAGCAACGACGTGAATCCGGTCGCCAGCACGGCGATGACCATCTTCGGCAGCTCAGGCGACGCCATGGTGCCGGCGAACTGGGCCACGATGCGATGATGCAGCGCCATCGCGAACACCAGCAGAGACAGCAGCACGCGCACGGCCAGCGGAAGGCGCAACGGCCAGACCAGGCGGAGCACGATGTACAGCGCGAGAACGGAAGCAATGACACTCAGCACAGGAAAAATCCAGGGGGAGCAGAAAGGGCGTAACCCACCATCGTGACCGATTTCACCTGGCCGCGGTAGCGTCCAGCCCCCAGCGACGCGCACGCGGTCGCAACGCAGCATCACGCATGCTGGTCGCCCCCTCTTCCCTGGAGCTCTCCGATGAGCACTGTCTTCGTCATTGGTGCGGCCGGCAAGGTCGGCCGCCACCTGGTCAGCCAGCTGACCGCCCGTGGGCACCGGGTCCGTGCGCTGCATCGCCGGCCCGAGCAGGCCGCCGCGCTGCAACAGGACGGTGCGACGCCCGTGGCGGGTGATCTGCAGGCGTTGGATGGCACGTCGCTGGCCGCGCTCCTGGCAGGCAGCGATGTACTTGTTTTCACGGCCGGCGCCGGCGGCAAGGGCGGCGTGGACACCACGCGCGCCATCGATGGTCGCGGACTCGAAACCGCCGTGGATGCCGCGCGACGGGCTGGCGTGCAGCGCGTACTGCTGGTGTCCGCATTCCCCGAAGCCGGGCGTGGCACGGACGTGTCGGACACGTTCGAGGTCTACATGCAGGTCAAAAAACAGGCCGATGTACATCTGGCCGCGTCCTGTCTGGAATGGGTGATCCTGCGTCCCGGCACGCTGACCGATGCGGCCGGCACCGGTAATGTGTCCGCCGGCCCGGCGATCGGGTATGGCGATATTTCGCGTGAGGATGTGGCCGCCACGCTGGTGGCGCTGGTGGAACGCCCCGCCATCCAGCGGGTGATCATCGAGCTGACCGCGGGCGACACGCCCGTGGCCGAAGCGCTGGATTATCTGGATCCGCGCACCTGACGCACTGTTACTGCCCTCGCAGGAGAAACCTTCCATGTCGACACCCGACGTAACCAACCGCCGGCAGCAGTTCCGGGCGTTGCACGCGTCCGGCTGTTTCGTGCTGCCGAACCCGTGGGACATCGGCAGTGCACGCTACCTGCAGCACGCAGGCTTCGCGGCACTGGCTTCAACCAGTTCCGGGCGGGCCTGGAGCCGCGGCCTGCCTGATGGCGGCGAGACGCTGGATGAGGTGCTCGCGCATCTGCGCGAGCTGGTTGCAGCCACCTCACTGCCGCTCAACGCTGATTTTGGCGATGGTTTCGGGGCAGCGCCGGCCGATGTGGAAGCGGCGGTCCGGCGCGCCATCGACACCGGGGTGGCCGGGTTGTCCATCGAAGATGCCAGTGGCCATCCTGGTCAGCCGCTACGCCCCCTGGATGAAGCCGTGGCACGCCTGCGTGCCGCACGCGCAGCGATCGACCGTTCCGGCGCGGTGGTGATGCTGACCGGACGCGCCGAGAACTTCTTCGTGGGGCAACCCGATATCGAGGACGCTATCCGGCGTCTGCGCGCCTATGCAGCGGCCGGCGCCGACTGCCTGTATGCACCGGGCATCACCCAGCGCGCGCACATCGAAGCCGTGGTCGCGGCCGTCGCGCCGAAGCCGGTGAACCTGCTGGTCGGGGGCCCAAGCGCGTTCTCGTTGCAGGACATCGCCGCGATGGGGGTGCGCCGCGTCAGCCTCGGCGGCGCGCTTGCGCGTGCCGCGTGGGGCGGCGTCATGCGCGCCACGCAGTTGCTGCAGGACGAAGGCAGCTTCGCCGGCCTGGAAGGCGCCACGCCCGGCGCCACGCTGAATGCCCTGTTCGACCCCGCGCAACGGTAGCGCCGAGCCACGCTCGGCGGAAAACCCGCACCGCTCGCGCGGCTTGGCTCGCTCGTGCGGGTTGATTCACTCGTGCGGGTTGATTCACTCGTGCGGGTGATTGCGCTCGTGCGGGTTGGTTCGCTTGCGGATTGGCGCACTCGTACGGATCGGTTCGCTCGTGCGGTTGGTTCGCTCGTACGGATTGGTGCGCTCGCGCGGGTTCGCTCGTGCCGGTTGATTCGCTCGTGCGGGTTGGATCGCTCGTGCGGGTTGGATCGCTCGTGCGGGTTGATTCGCTCGAACCGGTTGGTTCGCTTGTGCGGGATGGTTCGCTTGTGCGGGTGGGTTCGCTTGTGCGGGTGGGTGCGCTCGTGCCGGTTGGTTTGCTCGCGCGGGTTGGTTCGCGCGGGTTGGTAGCAACTGTGTTGTCAGGCGGAGGCCATCATGGCCTCCGCGTCG